>PBRZ01000072.1 GCA_002726085.1 Acidobacteriota bacterium | reverse complement strand
CGGAGGTCGACATGGGGGTCAGTGTCGGAGTGAATTTTCTGTCCGTCGTCCACAAGTCGAGTAACGGCGTCACCATCGCGTTTCCCGACGTCTGCAAGACCCCCGTCCCCCCGGCAGGGCCGATACCGATCCCGTATCCGAACATCGCGAAGTCCTCGGATACGGCCAAGGGCACGAAGAAGGTCAAGTGCGACGGCAATCCGGTGTGCGTGAAGGACTCGAATTTCAAGACGAGTGTCGGCGACGAGCCAGGTAGCGCGGGGGGCATCATTTCCGGGAAGACCAAGGGCAAGGCGGAGTTCGTCATGTTTTCGTTCGACGTGAAGTTCGAGGGCAAGAACGTCTGTCGTGCGTTCGACATCATGTTGCACAACGACAAGAACACCCCGCCCTTTCCCGTTTTGCAGGGGCCAGTGGTTGCCATGGCGACGGCGAAAGCGGTCTGTTTTATCTGCGACAAAGACATTTGACGGCTGGTCGTCGCGTACGCCGGGACAATCGTCTCCACTAGCCGCGTTTTCGGCGATCGCCATGATCCTTCCAGCACCGACGCGCTATGTTGAAAGGGCGTCGTCTGCTCCGCCGAGAGGGCCAGCAAGGCGACCTACAGATACTGTCGACTTTGCGTATTGACGGCACACCCCCCGGACGCTGCGGAAACGGCCTGCCGGCAAGACACAGAGAGCTGGAGCGAGCGTGGCCCACCCCGAAATAGACAACGGCACACCGTTCGCCTTCGAGCCGGTCTTCATCGCCGATGAAGATTTGCGGCCGGTCGTCGTGACGGTCGTCAAGGCGACCTACGATTTTGACCTGCAGGGTGCGCTGCAGCTTGCCGACGAGCAGATACCAGTCAACCTGGCCGGTGAGCCATGGAGCGACGTCCCTGTCTCCAGCTACAAGTACGAGCCCGAGATAGCGCTCTGCAAGCTGGCGACCGACGTCGTCCTGATCGGTCATGCGTGTCCACCGCAGGCCGGCGCCACGCGGGTGGACGTGGGCATCAAGGTGGGCCCGGTGCGGAAGGTCGCCGCGGTGTTCGGTGAGCGTTTCTGGGTCTTCACGAAGGGCGGCATCGCGAAGTCGAGAACCGCCGCGCTGGAGCGGATTCCGCTGACCTGGGAGAATGCGTTCGGCGGTCACGACAAGAGCCGATCGACACCGGAACGTACGGTGGCCGAACCGCGCAATCCCGTTGGCACCGGATTCGGCAAGCCGCTGGCGAAGGACGGCGACCACCTGAGATTGCCCAACATCGAAGACCCGAAGCAGTTGGTCGGTCAGTACGGCGCTGTCGTTCCGCCGTGCGGCTTCGGATTCACGTCGCCGAACTGGCAACCGCGTGCCAGCTTCGCGGGCACCTACGACGCGCAGTGGAACAAGAGTCGCAAGCCGCTGCTGCCAGCAGACTTCGATCGACGGTTCTTCAATGCGGCAGCACCCGGCCTCATAGCACCCGGATACCTGCAAGGGAACGAGGATGTCGTCGTCCTCAACGTCACATCGATGCCTCGAGTGGCGTTTCGCCTGCCGGCCGTTTCCCCACCGCGGTGCCGGGTCGTGTTACGCGGTCGGCAGGACACCGAATTGCCCACGAATCTCGATACGGTCATCGTCAATACAGACGAACAGCAGCTGATTCTGCTGTGGCGCGCCTACGCGTTGGCAGCAGGCGGACCGCATGACGTCACGACGGTCGAAGTCGTAGCAACGAGCTAGAACCATGGCGACATCGACTCAGCAATTCCAGGTCGAGCTCTATCAGGAACACCTGGATGAGGCCTCGTTCCTGTACGAGCAGAGGCTGGTCTATCTCCACGACCCCGAGGTGAATTGGTCCGACCTCGGAGACTGGGAAGAACGGTTCGAGGCGCACATCGACGCGCTGGTGGTTGGTGGCGAGCTCGCCCTGGACGTCTGCCGGCAACAGGCAGCCGATGGCGACGCGGGCGAAATGCACGCAGCCTTGCGGGTGTTTTGTCGTCAGAACCAGAAAGACGACGCGTTTGCGGTCCTTGACGCACTGGACCCGACCGACGAGGAGGCGGTTCGTGCGGCGGCGCAGGCTCTGTGCTGCGAAACACCGACGAGCTGGCGAGATGATTTGCAGCGCGCCTTTCAAGGCGATCAGCCGCAGCTCACGCCCGTAATGGCACGGGTGATCGGTTATCGTCGTCTGCCGTCCGAGGAGCTTCTCAAGAGCAAGCTGACGGCCAGGCCTTCGTTCGGAAGCGCCGATTCGGCGTGGGCGCTGGGTCGCGTCGGTAGCGCCGAATCTTGGCCTGTGCTCCGGCCGCTGCTGGATAGTGACGATGAGCTTGTGTGCGAGGCTGCGGCGATCGCGCTGTTGCGTCTCGGCGACGACCAACCGCTTCAGCGAGCCATGCTCGCCGCTCCAGCGCACCCGTGGGCACGACGCGTGCTGGGGATAGGCGGTAATTCGGCCTCTGTGCGTATGCTGCTCGATGTACTGAAGGGGCAGAGCGCGGACGAAGCTGCGGTGGTGGCGCTTGGGCTTCTCGGCGACCTGGGCGCCGTGGCGCCGCTGGTCGACCTGCTCGATGACGACGACCTGTCGGAGCCGGCCGCCGTGGCACTCAACACCATCACCGGTGCGGGTCTGTACACGGACGTGTTCCTCCAAGACGAGTTTGACCCGGACGAGCTCTTGGATGAGGAACGGGAGGCCTACGAAAGAGACGGCACGGTGCCCACCCGCGACGACGGACAGCCTCTCGGGGATTGGGAGCACCGCCCGCTTCTCGAGAAGGCTGAGTGGCGCGCATGGCTGGACCAGAACAAGCAGCGTTTCAGTCGTGAGCATTGTTGGCGCATGGGTACACCATACGGTCCGATGGCGCTGTTCGAGTGCCTCCGATCCGAAACAAGTCCCTACAGTGTGCGCGTAGCGACCTACGAGGAACTCGTCGTTCGGTATGGTCTGGACGTTCCGTTCGAGGTCGAACTGCGAGTGAGTCAACAAGTGCGCTTTCTAAGAAAGATCGAGGACTGGGTCACACTTCAGTCCGGCAAGTTCACCAGCGGCCGCCGGTATTTCGCAGGACGCGTCCAAGGATAGCTTCGCCCAGAAGAGCAGAGGGTCTACCGCCTGCTCGGGCTCGCCGGTCACAATTTGATCGCGATAATCTCAACGTGATGGGTGAGGCGGTCGATCAGGTTGACTGCGCAGGAGACCTTGGGAAGAATGTTGGCCGGTGCCTGAAGGCCAGGTTCGTGGCCATGAGAGGGGGCGTTGCTCACAGCAATGGCTGACAACCTGGGAGGGGAGATCCACCGCTCGCCCTGCCCTTGACACCTCTCCGGCCTCGGCGATAATCGGCACTACATCGGGGCACCGGAGGCTGTTCCTGAGCTGCCAGGCAGGGATTGCGGGCCGCACCCCCTCAGTGAATGTGTCCGAGGCGGGACGGCTCGGCTAACGTTGCGGACTATCCCGCCGGACAGGCCGGGGTGTCCGATCTGTGGAGATGAGTTCTAGGCCTCCAGCGACCGGCGGTGTTGGGTGAGTTCGAGCGGGAACCAGTCCATCGCTTTCACGGGCTCTAGTCTGGTCTGTTCTCTGGGGCTAGATGTGGTCAGTGCCTGCGCCGCCTTACGCGCCGGAATCGTGCGCCCGACGACGGTCGACACCTTCGTCGTGGGAACTCTAGACGATTTCGGCGGCGCTACGGTCCATGCCGCGCCTGGTATCACCCACGGATTTGAAGGTGACGCGCGACTGTTGAGGCTCTTGCACGCGGCGTTCGAGGACCTTCAAACGCAGCAATCCGCGGCTCCGTGGAAGAAGGTTCGAACCGGCTTCTATCTCTCTCTTCCTCATCCCGATCGCGAGCACACCGGTTTCGAACTGATTGCGAATGAAGATCTGCGCCGGCAGGAGATCACGCGATGGGAGGAGACTCAGGCGGCTCGCCCCGAGCCCGACAACTGGGGGAAGCGAGCGAAGTCACTCATCGAGCGGGCCTCGGTCCTCGCCCGTTGGGAGCAACCGGTCGACCTGCGGGCGTTCTCGATGACCGGCAACACCGGCGTCGCCGAGTTGATCGAAGCGGCGTCACGGGACCTGAATAGCGGGGCAGTCGAGTTGGCGATCGTCGGTGGCGTCGACTCGTGGGCGGACGCCACGTCGCTCCGCTGGCTAGAGCAGCGCGCACGGCTCAAGTCCGCGACGACGTCGGCTGGATTGGCACCGGGAGAGGCAGGCGGCTTCCTCCTGATGGAGGCGGTTCCTCGCGCACAGTCGCGCGGAGCGAAGATCCTGGCAGTGCTTCAGTCAACCGTACTCGATCGAGAGGAAAATGCTCACCTCGCTGGAAAGATGAGCCTGGGCGAGGCGCTGGCCCGGGTCCTGACACGAACCGCGCCGCTCGCTGCCTGGTCGCCCGACGCTCCACCCTGGCTCGTCGTCGACCAGAACGGAGAGAGCTACCGCGCCCAAGAGTGGGGCTGCGCGCTCACTCGGCTGGTCGAAGACCATCCAGGCTTCCAAGAGCCGGTTGTCTGGTATCCGGTGGTCTCCGTCGGTGAGACTGGGGCGGCTGCGGGCGCCGTCCAGACAAGTATGGCGCTACAGGCGTTCCGTCGGCGCTACGCTCCGGCGCACCAGGTGGCACTACTGGCTGGTGCCGACGAAGGCCAGCGGAGCGCTACATTGCTCCGTGGGTGGACTTGATGGTTATCAAGACTCCACCTCTATAGAGTGATAGAACGGCAATCTAGATTCGGAGAGGTCGAATGGCCGGACACACCGAGGGAGCCAAGAAGGGGCTCTTCTGTTCTCTTCGAACCGAGGAGTGCCCCTGCGGCAACAAGTATCGCGACATCATGTCTGGAACCGAGAGTTGGGGCAAGTATCCCCAAAAACATCGTACCCTCCTCATGGTCGAACGCTCTCCTGAGGCCCATCACGTGCTGCCGGTCGCCTCCGTAACCGGCAACATCACGGCCAACGACAAGATCGGCGAAGAGGTCATCAAGAATACGGAGTGGTGCGTGAACGACCTCAAGAACATGATCGCGCTGCCACTGTTCGAGATGACCTTCGTGCACTATCTGATCAAGAGCAAGGCCTCTCCCCCTGATTTTGTCGACTTGCCCATGCATAACTATGGCCACGCCGCGTTCCAGAAAGAGGTCGGCACGAAGCTGAAGCAGATTGGCGTGGACACCCAACAAAACACCAAGGCTCATGAGGATGTTACGGCCGAGTTGCTCGCCGCGATGAATACGGTCCGCGATCAGTTCAAGCCTACGCTGGCAGCGCGCGGCACGCGTGGCAAGGGAACGCACGGCGAATTCGTCAACGCGATGAACGCGGATTCGGGCGACGCGTCCACGGAAGAGTGGTACCTGCCCTTTTCGATGGCCGCGACCCCCTCTCGCCGGCCGTTCCCTTCCAGCGCCCGGAAAGGTGGACTTTCTAAGAAGCTGGCAGATCTAAGAGAGGCATGGTCGTTGATGTAGCTCAACGAGAGAGCGGTATTCCGAACGCCCCGTTTGTGCCTCTCATGCCACAGGAGATTCATGCCCGACGAGTTCTTCATACTGCAGTACCCAGCCGACAACCCTAGGGGCTATTGCACCGTGGATCAGCTCGATGGCTTCGAGGACGAGTGGGCCGTGGGGCAGGGCGTGTCTCTCGCGTCGAGCCCACCAGAGAAGCTGACGATGTCGATGTACGCCGACGAGCCCCGCAACACGGTCCTTGGCGACTACGTCCAGAATATGGACTGCCTTTTGGTCGTCTCTCCGCGATTGAGGTCCTTCTTCCAGGCCCAGCAAGTCAGCGACGTTGAGTACTACCCCGTGGAGATCAAGGACCACAAAGGCAAAGTGGCCAGCAGCGAGTACTGCATTGCCCATCTCATAAACCCGGTGGACTGCATCGATGCGGATGCCTCCGGAGTGAAGTGGAGCAATGAAGGACTCGCCACCCAGCGGATCCTCTTCGCACGCGACCTGGTGATCGACCCGACCAGAGTTCCGAAAGAGAAACGGCTATTCTTCCCACGCTACCACAACGACTCTCCGCTGCTACGACGGGAACTCGCAGAAGCAATGGCAGGAGAACAGTTCAGTAACGTCGACATCGTTCAGATATCCGAGCGTGCCTGTTGACCGAAGCAAGGATTTTCTGAGAGACGACCGCATGCCGCCGCGGCGCTTCTAGACGAGACAAGACTATGGCCTGGGTGGACGAGATCCCTGGCGTCGTCATGGACGCTGCCTTCTGGTGGATCGGTGTGGAAGACCCTGGGACACCGGTCGAAGAGGTCGGAGACCTCAGCCTCGAGGTCTCCTACAAGTTGCGTACACTTGCGATCCTCGCGCTGCTCGGCAAGGCCAGCACGGACGGCTTCGTGCACGGCTGCACTCGTGCCGCGCGTGCCAGGCGGCTCTACCTCGGTCGCCTGGCCGACGAGGGTGTCGACCGCGACCATCATCGAGTCTCAGGTTGCTACGAACCACTCCTCGATGCCATTGCAGCCGGCGACATGCAGCTTGTCGGCGAGATCGATCGGCTCAGCCCGGAGGATTTTCGTCCTCCCGACGAGTACGAGGACGACTACTGCTATGCGCAGCTCCTTCAGCGTCTGTGCCGCGAACCCGTTCCCGAAACCGAGCTCGAGCCCTTGCTCGATCGTTTCGCGAGCTATCTGGACGGCGAAGACAATCCGCGATTTTCGGTCTGCCGAGCTCTCGTCGAGAGAGACGAGGAAGGATTCGCGGCGGCGTTCGAGGATTTTCTGGCGTCGTTCGAGGAAAGCATCCAGGAAAAGATCGCCAGGGGGCAGCTCGAGGACGTTCACGTGCTCGCTCAGCGCCACCTCTCGGTCGAGGGATTGGCGATTCTTCGCCTTGCCGACCGCCGAGGCGTCCCGACGAGTCGGGAATACCTGTACTGCCCTTCGCTCGCGCGCCTGCCAGCGAGCCATCCGTGTCCGGAGCCCTGATCCGAAAGTGCGTGACAGCCAGCGGAGGAAAGAGAGACTCGATGGAGTTGCTCTACTTCGACTTCGACCACGGCGTCGAAAGGCTGCTGTTCATCCGGCTCGATCGAGAGTCGCAGACCGTGCATTTTCGCCTCGAGAGGAGCCCCGACCCGACCTACGACGAGGAGTGCAAGGACGTTCCCACCGTGACGGTGAACGCATCAACGAGGTGTTCGAGCCTCAGCCAGTTTGACGGTTTCTGCCGTGCTCTGGTTGCGGCGATGCGCTGCACGCCCTTCTCCCTGCAGCACCCAGACAAGACCCCCTTCGCTGCAATTGCGCACGATGAGGTCAACCTCAATGGGATTCTTGAGGGAGTGCCCCCTCGCGAGCTGACATGCCGGATTCCTTCGGAGATCGCTGCTGAGCTTGTGGCACCCGAACGCGTGCCGGAGCGATTCAGGTCGCTTGTCAGCATCCCTGGGGTGGCAAGGAGCTAGAACGGTGCTTGGGTTGTTGCTCAGCTGATGTCTCGCACGCCACCGTCCGGGGTCGAAGGCTCAATGCTACTCAGCTCCACCACTGTGCATGAGTCGAGCATCGAGAACGTCGCTCAATTCTCCTTGATCTTGCTGCCCTTCACGATGACGTCCTTCGACGCCTTCACATTGATCTTGCCACTACCCTGCAGCGTAATGTCTTTGCCCTTGATGACGATGGTCCCATCCTTCTTCATCGAGATGCTGGCCTTGCCCGTCTTGAGCATCAGGGAATCGCCGACAATGACCGTGAGCTTCTTCGTCACCTCAAGCTTGTCATCCTTGGCGATCTTGGTGCTGCGTTCGCCGGCTACGTCCCGCGACTCGTCCTTATTGACAGTCATCGACGCGTCCTTACCGACGCTGGTCGATTGATTCCCACCGACCGAAACCGAACGGTTTGCTCCGACACTCGTGGACTGGTTGCCTCCGACGGTCGTGCCCTGTAGGGCGCCGACGGTGATGGCCTGCAGACCGCCGACCGTCACCTCCTGCGCCCCACCGACAGTGACACTTTCATTGACTCCCACACTGTGTGTCCGCTGAAGTGCGACGGTGACCGTCTCGCTTGCTCCAACAGACCTGCTACGGTTCGACCCGATCGTGATGTCTTCATTCACACCCACCTGCTCGGTGCGATTGTTGCCGATCGTGATCGTCTCGTCGTTCCCGACCGTGTCGGTGCGGTCGTGCCCGATGGTTTCGGTGCGATCGTTGAAGACCTCGATGGTCTGATCGCCGGCGTCAGACTTGTCGAACCCGACCTTCAGGGTGTCGTTGTTCTCCACCACGCGGTTCATGTCCTTTTCGGCGTGGACATAGACCTCTTCCTCACCTTTCAGGTCCTCGAAGCGGATCTCGTTGAAGTTGTCTGGACTCCCGCCCAGCGAGCTGCGCGACTTCGTGCCGGACTGGGTCTTGTTGGCTGGCAGCTCGTACGGCGGCATCTGCTCCGCGTTGTAGACGCGTCCGGTGACGATCGGCTGGTCGGGGTCGCCTTCCAGGAAGTCGACAATCACTTCCTGCCCGATGCGGGGGGTCGCGACGGCGCCCCAGTTCTTGCCGGCCCAAGGATGTGACACCCGGATCCAGCAGGAGCTGTTCTCATCCTGCTTCCCGAGACGGTCCCAGTGGAACTGCACCTTGATGCGCCCGTACTCGTCGGTATAGATCTCGTCGCCAGACGGACCGACTACCACGGCCGTCTGCGGACCCTGCACGAACGGTCTGGGAGTAGCTCGCCTGGGCCTGAATTGCTGCGCGCTCGACATGGCGACGAAGCTGCAGCGACAGCTGGCGCCCTCGTTTGCCGGCATACCTTCGTAGTCACCGAACTCCAGGTCGTAGCTGGTCGCCAGCACCAGGTGCTCGCGGTTCTGGTCGGCCCGCGGATGGTCTTCGAGCGACAGCGAACACCCGACGGTCACACCGCGGGCATTCGTCGCCGCCTCCGAGGTCTCGAACTGGCTGCCGAGCTCGTCGATTCGGACGCCGGCGTACTGCTCCCCATCGCCCTGCTCCGCGTAGAATCCTGGGTAATCGTAGACTTCGTAGTCGCTCGGATCGTATGTGCGGGCGAGCACCTTCTTCGTCTTCAACTCCACGCTGGGGCGCTCGAGGTCATAGTCGTCGTGCACGTAGACGCCGGGCTGAATCTCGCGGGCGAACTCCCAGCTGCTGATGTGCTCGTCTTCGGGCCGGATGAGCTGGTCTGGGGCGATGAACGGCAGCGTGTCGTAGCCCTCCGCGGGCACGTGCATGCTGGATGAGTCGGTGAGCACCAGCGTGTTGTGCCCCTCGGTGTGTCGGAAGTAATAGTAAATGCCTTCGTGCTCCATCAGACGGCTGACGAAGTTCAGGTCTGTTTCCCGGTACTGCACGCAGTAGATCCAGCTCCGGTAGGTGCCCGTCAGCTCATCCTCAACGTCTGCCGTGGTGTGGTCGTCGAACACCTGCTTAATGATGTCCGGCACGGTCATCTCTTGAAAAATCCGGCAGTCGGCGGTGCGGCTCAGCAACCAGAGCCACGGCCCCACGACCGCCTGGTAGCGATGAAAGCGGCCGTACTTTCCGTTCTGCGAGAAGCGCGTCACGAACCCGTTGAAGTGCCGGACGTTCTCGTCCGGCAGCTCCAGCGTCAGCGTTACGTTCTTCCCCAGGATGTCGTCCACCGCGATGTCGGGCTCGTCGCTCAGCAAATCGAGCTGATACTCGTACAACCGGCTCATCTCCTCGCGGGCGTGCATCCCGTGGAACAGGAGGACATCCTCGCCGAGCGGCGTGGTGATCTCCATCGCCCTAGCCATGGCTGACTCCCGCAGGCTTCGTTGCCCGCACCACCAACCCCAAGACCGGCGAACCCGACTCCATGCGCAACTCGGCCCGAACCATCATGAGCTCCAAACCGGCATTCCGAAGGCTCCGCTCGACATAGGCCCCCGTGTGAGCGTAACGGCCATGGGTCTCGATCGTGTAGCCGATCGCGGCACTGGACTCGGCAGCGTCCGCATCTTCGGCATCTTCCTCCAGGGTGAAGATCAACAGCCCGCCCGCCCGCAAGGCGCCGGCGGCGGCGGCCAGCACCTCCTCCAGAGCGCCAAAGTATACCAGGGTGTCTGCCGAGACGATCAGATCGAAGGCCTCGGTCGCGTCGCGCAGGTAGGCGGTCAGTTCGCCCTTGACGAGCTCGTCGTAGACGTCTCGCTCTTTCGCCCGAGCGAGCATCTGCGCCGACAGATCGATGCCCACCATGTGACGTGCGTAGGGCGCGATGAGCGGACCGCACAGTCCCGTGCCGCACCCGGCATCGAGCACCGCAAGGCGCTTCGCTGCCTCGGCGCCGGCATCCGCGAGCACCGCCTCCACCAGCGACGGAGCGCGGTAGGAGAGCTTCGCCAGCTTGGTGTCGAAGCTGGAGGCGAAATCGTCGAAGATCTTCTCCACGTAGGCGTCCGACGCCCGCGCGGGAACATCCTCGCGAGAGCAGGCGGCGAGCATATGGCGGGCGACGGGATTGTCTGGCTCCTCGGCGAGCCACCCCTCGAAGATCTCGACTGCCTTGTCCACTTCGCCGAGAGCGCAGTGCGCGAGCGCCAGCAGTCTCCGGGCCTCCGGGTGCTTCGGGCTGAGCGTGGTGACCTTGCAGAAGCAGGTCACCGCCTCCCGAGTCCGATTCCGGGCAACCAGGAGGACGCCCAAGTTGTGATACGACTCGATGTGCTCGGGGTTCAGCCGAATCGCCGTTCGATACGCCGCTTCGGCCTCGTCGAGCTTGCCCTGTGTCTTCAGGATCACGCCGAGATTACAGTGCGCGTTGACATGCTCGGGGCTGATCTCGATCGCCCGCTGGTACACGCCAACGGCTTTCTCGAGCTTCCCCTGCGCCTTGAAGATGATGCCGAGGTTGCTGTAGCAGTCCGCCTGGTCCGGCTCGAGGGCGAGGCTCCTCTCGATGAGCTCCACGGCCTGCGCGCCTCGTCCTTGCTGCTGGGCGAGCACGCCCGAATAGTGCAGCACCTCCGGATGATCGGGCAGCACGTCGCGCAGCCGGCGATACACTTCCTCCGCCTCGTTCAGCTGGCCGTTCTTCTGGAAGAGGATGGCAATCGACATCGCCTCCTCCAGACTGACCTGGTGGGATGTGCCTGACGACTGCTTCATACCGTCACTCGCCTCACCACGCTAGTCGAAACGATAGGCAAACTCGCCGTCCGCCACCTCGAGCCGCACACCGTTCAGATCGGCACCCTCCATCGTGCGCGTGAGGAACTCACGACTGATGGCCGGCAGCACGGTATTGGTGAGGATGGCGTCTATCGTCCGTCCGCCGCTCTCGACCTCGGTGCAGCGGCTCACGATGAGCTTGACGGCCTCCTCGTCGTAGCTGAACGGAATCTTGTGATGCGCCCGGACCCGTTTCGTGATGCGCTCCAGCTGCAGCTGAACGATGTTCGCCAGCACGGCGTCGTCCAACGGGAAGTAGGGAATGACGACCAGTCGACCGAGAAGGGCTGCGGGGAACTTCTCCAACAGCGGCGTGCGCAGCGCCTTGGCCACCCCCTCGGTCTCGGGCATCAGCTCCGGGTCCTTGCACAGGTTGTCGATCACCTCGGTACCGACGTTCGACGTGAGCAGGATGATGGTGTTCTTGAAATCGATGAACCGACCTTCAGCATCCTCCATCCAGCCCTTGTCGAAGACCTGGAAGAACATCTCGTGCACGTCCGCGTGCGCCTTCTCGATCTCATCGAGCAGCACCACGGCGTAGGGACGCCGCCGCACCGCCTCGGTCAAGATCCCACCCTCACCGTAGCCGACATACCCGGGGGGTGAGCCCTTGAGCGTCGAGACGGTGTGCTTCTCCTGGAACTCGCTCATGTTGATCGTGATGACGTTCTGCTCGCCGCCGTACAAGGCTTCGGCCAGGGCCAACGCGGTCTCGGTCTTGCCGACGCCCGACGGGCCACACAACATGAACACGCCGATCGGCTTGCCCGGATTGTCGAGCTTCGCGCGGGATGTCTGAATCCGACGTGCGATCGCGTCGAGGGCGTGACGCTGGCCGATCACGCGCTCGTTGAGCGTGTCCGACAGGTGCAGCACCGCGTCGATCTCGTTCTTGACCATGCGGCCCACCGGCACGCCCGTCCAGTCCTCCACGACCGACGCGACGGCCTGCGCGTCGACGCTTGGCAGGATCAGCGGCGATTCGCCTTGCAGCTCAGCCAGCTTGGCCTGGAGATCGGTCAGCTCGCCGAGCAGCGTCTCACGATCCTCAGGCTTCAGCGCGTCATCGGGTGGCCGCTCGGCCGAGTCCTGCAGGTCCTGCGCAGATTCCTCGAGCTGACTGCCGGTGCCTTCCACGCGCTCGGCGCCCTTCCGCAACTGCGCCCGGATCGCGAGCAGCCTGTCGACCAGGCCGCGCTCCGACTCCCATCGGCTCTCCAGCTCCCCACGCAGCTGCTCGCTGGCGGCAAGCTGCTCCTCGGCCGCCGTCCGGCGGTCCCCGACGTTGATGCCCACCGTCTCTTCGCGGCTAATGATGTCCAGTTCGGTCTGCAAGGCCTCCATCGTTCGACGGCAATCCTCGAGCCGAGCCGGTTCGGCACTCTGGCTGATGGCCACGCGTGCACACGCGGTGTCGAGCAGGCTCACCGCCTTGTCGGGCAACTGGCGCGCGGGGATGTAGCGATGCGACACCCGCACCGCCGCCTCGAGCGCTTCGTCGAGCACCTGCACTCGATGGTGCTCCTCGAGGACCGAGGCCACACCGCGAACCATCAGTATCGCCTGGTCTTCGGTGGGCTCGGCCACCTGGACGACCTGGAACCGCCGCGTCAGCGCCGGGTCCTTTTCGATGTACTTCTTGTACTCGGCCCAGGTCGTGGCGGCAATCGTGCGCAGTGTGCCGCGCGCCAAGGCCGGCTTGAGCAGGTTCGCGGCATCGCCGGTGCCCGCCGACCCCCCTGCCCCGATCAGGGTGTGTGCCTCGTCGATGAACAGGATGATCGGCTTCGGCGAGGCTTGGACCTCATCGATGACCTGCCGCAACCGGCTCTCGAACTCTCCCTTCATGCTCGCCCCGGCCTGCAGCAACCCGATGTCGAGCGCGTGCAGCGACACGTCCTTCAGCGGCGGCGGCACGTCGCCCCCGGCCAGACGCAGCGCAAAACCCTCCACGACCGCGGTCTTCCCGACACCGGCTTCACCGGTCAAGATCGGGTTGTTCTGTCGGCGGCGCATCAGGATGTCGACGATCTGCCGAATCTCCTCGTCGCGAGCGCTGACTGGGTCGATCTCGCCGCTGCGCGCCCGCTCCGTCAGATCCGTGGCAAACCGCTTCAGCGCCTCCTGCTTGCCCATCTGCGCGGGCGCCATCGCCCCGCTCGCTTCGCCCGGTGCGGCTGACCCGTCGGCGGCCGTCAGCTCGTCTTCCGGTGACCCGCCGACGATCTTCGCGAACTCTTCGGTCAGCGTGTCGACCTTCACGTTCTCGAACTGGCGCGAGATGCCGTTCAGGGTGTTGCGCAGTGACGAGGTCTTCAGGATCCCGATGATCAGATGACCGGTGCGGACATGGGGATATCCGTACATCAGGCTCGCATACACCCAACCGCGCTCCACCGCGCTCTCGAGGTGCGCCGAGAGGTCGGAGATCGAGGTTGCGCCCCGCGGCAGGCGGTCGAGGGCTTCGGTGATGTCCTTTGCCATCCGTGACGGATCGATCTCGAAGTGCTTGACGATCCGATGCACATCCGAGTCGGGTGTCTGCAGAATCTGCTGAATCCAATGGACCAGCTCGACGTACGGATTCCCGCGTAGCTTGCAGAAGACCGTGGCACCCTCGACCGCCTTGTAGGCGAGGCTGTCGAGCTTGCCGAACAGCGCGGTACGGCTGATGTCACTCATGCGGCGGGCACCCCGACCCGATCGACGAACGCCTCGGCATCCAAACAGAGTTCACTAGCATAATTATCCTCTCGACGTGAGCCAAGCCACGAGGTCCACCCCAACCGCGGGCCGGCACCCAGCCTGAGCGGCGGCACCTCGGCGGCCTCCAGCAGCAACTGGACATCCCAATCGAGCTCGAAGCTGAGATAGAGCCTCACCCAGTCTACGAGCTTCCGCAGCGCCCGGCCGTCGTTTTTCCGGCGCTGCGTCGACGTGAATCCGACGTTGCCGCTCTCCAGCGTCGCCGGAGCCGGCAGGAAGCGCTCGTACTGCTCGAACGAAAGGGGGCCGAGTCGTATGCGGAACTTGTGCTGACGGTCCCAGACCCGGCTCCCGAGCACCGCACCCAATCCGAGCGTGGCGCCTTCACGCCCGAGACGGGTCCGCTCGCCAACGCTCAAGCCCAGCCAGTGGCCCACG
The DNA here is from genome assembly GCA_002726085.1 of Acidobacteriota bacterium. GTDB lineage: Bacteria > Acidobacteriota > Vicinamibacteria > Vicinamibacterales > UBA8438 > NP936. Next base: position 24,323 of record PBRZ01000072.1, on the reverse strand, counting down.
AACTCCTCGATCTGCGCCGGCACACGGAAGAACTGCTGGAGTATGGTGGCCAGGCCCTCCGCGTTTCGCACGTGGCGAATCAGGACACCGGCGTGGAAGAACTTGCCCTCGTCCGGCACCGCATCGCGGTTGCGCAGCGACGCCGGTTCCGCGCCCAGGAACGCTCCGACATACGCCGCGAAGCGATCCGAGTCGGGGCGATCTCGATTGACGTGCGGCTGGGCTTGGGCCCACGCACGATAGAAGAACGCCACGAACCGATGTTGAAAAAGATCGAGGAAATTGACGAGCGTGGAATCGCTGGCTTGACCCGCGCGGCGCAGACGTCCGCGGGCGTACTCCGTGATGTGCAGTGGCAGGGGCCCATTGGGGCCAAGCAGGCCGAACAGCCGTACCCCAAGGCGCGGGACCCGGCCCGCCGATGTGTCGAACGATGATAGAGGAGCGGGCGCGAACGAGAGATCCGGGTCCTGACCCAGCCGGACGGGCTCATCGATGGGACGTCGCGCACAGCCCCAGCGTGGCTTCTCGCTGTACAGGCATTCCAGCCGGCGCAGCGTCTGGTAGAAGTCAAAGCGGTGCGGCGCCGCCGCCAGCGCCGCGAGAAACGCTACAGCGTCGGTCTCTTGCCCTGTTCTGGCACCCATCGACTGATCTCGCCCCGACCTTCGGACCGCAAAACCGTTTCCGTGAACGAGTTGATGGACACGTGTCGCGCGAAGTAGCGATCGAGTACGGATCCGAGCAGGTAGGCGGTGCCCCCCGGGAAGGCCAGATCCTCGACCGTCACGCTGATCTCGATCCCGCGGCCGAAGACCAGAGGCCCCGGCCCACGCAGCTTGCGCACGACGCGCTCCACCTTCACCGATCTGATACCGTCGATCTGTTGCTTGGCGCTGGCGTCTACGCCCACCGCATACAGCCGCAGCAGCTCACGCAGGGCGCTCGCGCCCTCTGCCTCCGTCGAGTCCACCAGCGAGAGATAGTTGAGCGACAGGTGGCTAATGGCTCGCCAGCAGGCCACGCCATCCGCCAGCGGCGCGTAGGGACGGCTCGGTCCGCTGATCACCCGGATACTCGTCACCGGGGCCGAGATATTCAAGGAAAAGTCGCTCTTGCCGAGCCCCATTGGCATCTGCAGCACGAGGTCGCGATTGGTGCAGACGGTCCGAACGGAGAGCTGCCGCAGGTCGCTGCTGAACGGGGCATGGTCCTGGTCGACGAGCGACAGGAAGACTTCGCTGCCGACGTAGCTCGAGCGCGAGCCGCGGCGCTTCTCGGTCGACGAGGTCAGACGCGGTTCGCGGCGAACCGTGAAGTAGGCACCCTGCTGGTGCTGCTCGTCCGTGCTGTAGGTCGAGTAGAACGGTAAGAACTCCTGCTCGCTGTCGGTCCCGATACCGTGCCCGGCGACACCGGTGATGTCGTAGATCTCGAAGTCCATTGGCCGGGTGCGATCGGGCACCAGGTGGTACTCGTAGGCGCCGTCGCTGACATTGATGCGGTCCGCCCGCTTCGGAAACAGATTGATGGCGGGCGTACAGAACAGTGCGAAATTCGCCCGATCGATATCACTCTCGAGCGTCGCGTCGCCGCGCCCGAGCAAGATGACGATCTCGAGTTCGTCTCGAGCCTGCCTCACAGCCGGTGCGAGCCCGGTCAGATCGAAGAACCGATACCGCTGCGGGAACGAGAAGTACTCCTGCAGCAGCCGATACCCCTGGAACGACCGCAAACCCACCGGCAGCAACGCTTCGTCGTCGGCGAATCCGACCGGACGCACCGCGCCGGGCGGCAGAAACTCGTATGCCTCCGGCTTGCCCTTCGCCGGCAGCGCCAATACCCCGAGCGGGCTGGACACACAGAGCTCATAGAGCTTGCTGGCGACATCATCGTGGCCAGTTGCGTAGAGGCGCAGCCGGTCGAGTGCGATCTGGTCGAACTTCATCCCCCCGGTCGGCTTGAGCCGCAGCCGCACGCCCCCCTCGATTCGCCGCGCGACCGGCACGCTGTTGAGCGGAAGATCCGGCGCGAAGGAGAAGTAGCTGGCCGAGACGATCTCGATCGGCCACAGTGTGACATCCTGCGCCGTCCGAAACTGGCACGCCGTCTCGACGTCTCCGGTCGTGAGACTTTGCAGGATGCTGCCCCGCGGGACGATCTTCGAGCCGGCTGCCAGGTTGGGCTCTGTCGGGTCAGGCGTCAGCTGCGCCACCAGCATTGCGGGCGTGGGGGCCAGATAGTGGGGATGGACGATCTCGAGCAAGGCCTGCGTGAACCGCGGGAACTCGGCGTCGAGCTTGAGCTGGACACGAGCCGCGAGAAAGGCCACTCCTTCGCGCAACCGCTCGACGTAGGGGTCGGCAACCTCCAATCCCTTCATGCCCAGCCGCGCCGCGACCTTCGGCGAGTTCCGCGCGAACTCCTCGCCCATCTCGCTCAGATGGCGCAGCTCAAGGTCGTAGTACTGAATCAGACGGGGGTCCATTACGCCGCTGAGGATGGCAGGAGATCGGCGATCTCCACTCTGCCAGATTCCAGGTCGATCTCGGTCCGCACCAGCAGCTCGAGTGGCACGGGCTGTGCCCAGAGCTGACCTTCAATCTCGATCCCAATCACGTTGTGATGGTCGAGCTCGTCGGCTTGCTGCAGCGCTTTCACCCGCAGCGTGCCGGGAAGGAGGCGCGGCTCGTAGTCCAGGATGGATTGACGGATGGCCTTCTCGAGATCGGCCACGTCGAGTGAGGTCGCGGCCCTGCCAGACAGCACCGGCAACCCAAAATTGACCACGGAGCGCCGCACGTACGGTGCCCCGTCCAGCTGGTCTGCTCCAGCTTCGAGCCGTGTGGCGTTGAACAACCAGCCGAGATCGCGCAAGACCGCGTTCCGCAAGCGACTCTTCGACATGACGCGGCGTGCTCGGGGCTCTTCCCGCTTCTCCGGCTCGTCATCCGTGAGGCGGTCGAGAAGGGCCGGCTGTAGCCGTTCTTGCGGCGTGAGGTCAGCCATCGGCCTCCGTGTCGGGCTCGTCCGATTCGCTGGCGTCGCCAAAGAGAATCGACCGCACGTCCATCAACGGGTGGTCGCCGGTGTCGGTGGTGAGGACCCGCTGGCCCAAACCCGAATACACGTTCGGCGCCTCTTCGGTCCAGACGGTCTTCCGTCCCAGGCAGATCTGGGTGTCGTCGGCCGCTTCCGAGCCGGCATAGCGGGTCGGGATCACCCCCACCGTCTCGCCGCCATTCGCGAACTGGAAGTGTGCCGGCAGCCACACGACATCGCGCAGGTCGACCGGTGCCTCAAGCTCGATCCTGGAGAACCGCTCGAACGGCACCCAGTAGTAGCGTCCGTTGATCACCGCCTCGCAGACGGGCCCAAGCCGCATATCCGCGTCCGCGATCCACTCGAAACTCTCGCCGTCGACCGAGCCGGCCGACGGTGGGGCGGACTCGAACGCGCGGGCGCGCAGATCCGGCGCCTCTGAAGCGCGGGACGTCCCGGTGACCAGCATCGACTCGATGAGCAGCGCCAGCCACTCTTCAGGTTCGCCGAACACGACCGGGGACGTCTTCCCGCAGAAGACCTCGGCTCGCAGCGCCTCGCAGCGGATCGCCTCGCGATACATCTGCGCCATCGCAAGCGTGCCGGCATCCAGATCTGCCGCCACGTTCAATTGGGTCAGTGCGCGCTCCCACTCCCCCTTGACACACAGCAACTGGAACAGAAACACCCGGAGCCCCGCCTTCGCGGGGTCCTTGCGGACCGCGTCCTGCAGATGGCTCGAGGCCGCGTCGAGATCACCGTCACGCACCGCCTGTTCGGCGACTTCGAGAGACATGCCCAGCACCTCGTTCAACGGTTCACGAGTACATCAGACACCAGCATGCGCGTCGGTCTCGAAAACGTTCTCGCCGCCGCCAGCGCCGCCGCCCTCATCCTGTGGAATGTAGCTCACGCGAACCTTGGAGAACCCGAGCTTCACGTGCTCCGTGAGCTCGCTATTCTCCGACTCGGTCCTCAGCGACGTCACCCGAACATTTTCCAGCTCGACCTTGAAGTACTCGAGCGGCGTCTTGCCCGCCTTGCGAACGGTGAGCGTTGCGTCACTGACGAGCTTGTTGTTTCGTAGGAACCGCATGAGGGTCGGCGAGCTCTGATCCACTCGCTTCACCACATGCAGCTCGCTGATCGTGGTCTTGCCGGTCGCCGCGCCGCCCACCACGGAGCGCGGCGCTTCCATGCCCCAGGACCAGGACACCACGTCGACTTCGCCCTTGTGATCGGCGTCCTGGGTTTCGCCAGTCACACCCTTCAACTTCAGAAACATGTCGGCAATCGCCACAGGTCACCCACCGTAATCCTGTCGAGCCGTTCCAACGGCCACCGAACGGCGGCACTCGTACGTCTTCCGGCCGCCTCAGCCGCAGCTGAGCTCGCGGCAGCTACAGCTTTATGTTCGCCCCAAAGTCGTACCCCTGTTTGACTTCGCCACCGAGGCTGCCATCGGCCTTCTGTTCCTTGTAGCTCATCTCGAACTTGGCAAAGTTCAGGCTGAGCTGCTCCATCGGGATGATCTCGCCCTCTCCGCTCCCGCTGACGTTGTACGAGGAGACCAGGATGCCTTCCAGGTTGATCGTCAGGTATTCCTGTTGCCCTTCGCCAGCCTTGCGCATCGTCAAGGTCCCTTTGGTGAAGGCATGTCCGGTGGCGCAGGCGATGAACAGAGTGGGGGAGCCCTTGTCCACCCGCTTCGAGATCATCATGTCCTGCGGCGCCACTTTGCCCGCGCCCTGGCCCCCGGCGTGTCCGGCTGTCCCGGTCTGTGTCTCCCCCCAAGACCACGACTCCACCTCGATCTCACCTTTGTGTTTGTCGTCGGTGGACTCGCTCTCGACCCCTTCGATCTTCAGAAAACAATCTACCTGTGCCATGACGTTCCTCCTTTGATCGGCCGCTGCGCCCACGCGTGTGAGTCAACGCGCCTGGTTGCCGACGAACGCCGTGCGACGTTCGTGCCCACATGCCATCCGGACCGTGCTCGCCACCGGCCTTTCACCGATGGCAGTGTCGAGACAAATGAGAGGGTCCCGCTCCATCCTTTCCGTCTCTTCCTCGTTGAACCTCATGTGTCTGACCACGCTCCCTGTTCACCTGATGACACTGCGAGGGACGTGCCAGCAGGCAGCGGAAACCGAGAGCGCCACACGGTCGACGCTAACATGCCTGAAATGAGTGAGATACAGCCAGATCGCTTGACGGCGAGCAAGCAGCCTGGAGCAACGGCGCGCGGCTCTGGACTAAGAGAATGCTGAGAGGTCTCAGAAAAGTGTTAGACCGGCAGCACACCTCAAGCTGGAATTGCGCCGGTGGCGTGGGGGTGACCGCGTTTGAGACCGGTGTCCGGGGCGAGACCGCACACCCCTCTAGGAAGGGCGGTTCCCACCGCTCGGCCAGCGATCCGATCCACGTCCCCGCAGGGACCGCCCCCGGGGCGATTGATCCTGGCTGCTGACCGGCCTATGATTGACACCCGATCCGCCCCGTTCGGGCGGTCCGAGACCCAGGGTATGAGCCCGAAGATCATCGCGACGAGCGGCCCGCTGCGCGGCACCCAGTTCGAGCTGGAGGACGCCGAGATTTCCGTTGGACGGGCGCCAGCCAGCCACGTGTGTGTCCCCGACGTGTCCGTTTCCAGAGAGCACTGTCTGATCAAGGAAGATGCCGAGGACGGTTGGACGGTGGTGGACCGAGACAGCGCGAACGGTACCTTCGTCAACGACCGGCACGTGAAAGAACACCGTCTCCGAGACGGCGACCAGATCGCCGTCGGCCAGACAACGCTGGTCATCTTCCTGCACCCGGAACCCGAGCCGAAAGCTTCGGTCACCCTGGACGACGCCGACGTCCTGGCGGACCAGACGATCAAGCTTCGCGAGGCGGACGCGCTCTATCTCAAGCCGGCGAAGGCGGACCTGCCGGCGACCTCGGGCGTCGGCCGAGACCTGAGCACGCTGCTGAACGTTAGCCGGGTGATCAGCTCCATCAGGAGCTCGACTCAGATTCAGCGCCAACTGGTCAAGTTGATCCTGCAGGCGGTGCCGGCCGAACGTTGCACGCTCGTGAGGCTGGATCATGGCCGGCTGGATCTCGAGTCGGCCGTGACGTGCGACAAGCGACCCCCGTCCGACGAACCGTCGAGTCTGAGTCGCCGCACGCTCGAGCGCGTGCTGCAAGACGGCTCGGGGATCGTCTGCAACGACGTCCAGACGGGCGACATGAAGTCTTCGGCGACGCTGGTGAGGGCGAGGGTCAGCTCGGTCCTCTGCGTGCCGATCACGGCCGCCGAGGAGAAGCTCGGGATCATCTATCTCGACACGCGTGACCCGGCGGTGCGTTTTGGTGAGCACCATCTCCAGCTGCTCGTGGCGATTGGGGGAATCGCGGGCGTCTCCCTACAGAACGCGCGGCACGTGGAGACCCTGGAGCGCGAGGCTGAACGCCTCCGGGCCGACATCGCGATCGAGCACAACATGGTGGGCGAGAGCCCGCCGATACGGAAAGTGTACGAATTCGTGGCCAAGACGGCCCCGAACGATTCGACCGTGTTGTTGGAAGGTGAGAGCGGCACCGGCAAAGAACTGGTGGCACGAGCCATTCATCAGAACGGTCCGCGAGCGAGCAGGCCGTTTGTGGCCATCAACTGCGCGGTGCTCTCCGATCAGCTGATGGAGAGCGACCTGTTCGGCCACGAACGCGGCGCCTTCACCGGGGCGATTACGCAGAAGCGCGGAAAGCTCGAGCTGGCCGACAAGGGCACGTTGTTCCTGGATGAGGTGGCCGAGCTCGCGCCTTTGGTCCAGGGCAAGCTGTTGAGGGTGCTGCAGGAAGGCGAGTTTGAGCGTCTGGGCGGCACTCGCTCGATCAAGGTCGACATCCGCCTGGTCGCGGCGACGAACAAGAGCCTCTCCGCGGCGGTCGAGGACGGCAGCTTCCGTTTGGATCTCTTCTATCGGATCAACGTCGTTGCGCTGACTCTCCCGAGCCTCCGACAGCGGGGAGAGGACCTTCGGTTGCTGGCGACCTATTTCCTCCAGAAATGCGGAAAACGCTGCGGCCGACGAATCCTCGGCATCTCGCCCGAGGCGCAGTCACTCCTGGACGGCTACGGCTGGCCGGGTAACGTCCGGGAGCTGGAGAATGCCATCGAGCGCGCCGTCGTTATGGGCTCCACCGAGTGGCTTCTGCCGGAGGACCTGCCGGAAGCGCTGGTCGAAGCGTCGCCCTCGGTCTCGGGCCAACGACTGAAGTATCAGGACGGGGTGCGGGAGGCGAAGAAACAGCTCGTGCTGACAGCAGTGACCGACGCCGACGGCAACATCACCAGGGCTGCCAAGTCGCTCGGTCTCCATCCGAACTACCTGCACCAGCTGATCCGCAACCTCGGTCTGAAGCAGCAGCTGATGCATTAGCCGCGTTCCCCAATCTTGGAGCGAATGTCTCCGATCGTCCTGGGGAGCAGAATTGGGGAGGATCAGATAGCCTGGGGCCATGCTCTGGATCGAATCCGTAGACGCCATAAAACCGAAGCAACTCCTGGACTTCTTCGACCGCCCCGACCAGGGCTTCTGTTACTGTCAGTACTGGCACGTGCGGTGCGACCAGGAGCGTTGGCTGGCCGGCGACCCGGCCCAGAACCGCGACATCTGCGCACGCCAGTTGGAGAACCGCGAGCTGCATGGCATGGCGGCGGTCGAGAGCGACAGGGTGATCGGCTGGTTGCGAATGGCGCCTACCGTCAAGATTCCCAAACTCTACGACCAGCAGCTGGCCCCGTTACGCCCAGATGGCAAAGAGTGGTCTGTCCTCTGCCTGGTGGTGGCGGAGGAACGGCGGGGTCAGGGTCTGGGCAGATCCCTGGTTGGCGGGGCGGTCAACTGGCTGCGCTTCAACAAGGTTCCCGCGGTCAAAGCCTATCCACGGGTGCCGGTCGCGGCCTTGCCGCCCGGCCCGGATGGCGAGTGTCCTGAAGGGCCTGGCCCCAGGGATGCCGCTGGGGAATGGACAGGCCCGCTGTCGCTCTACGTGAGGATGGGCTTCAGGCTGGTGCGCCGCGGACCGCAGCGCTGGACCGTGGCTCGCAACCTTCAGTCTCTGACCACACCGCCGGGCTGACCGGCCTTGCTGCGGTCAGGCGGTGTGCCCTACGGTCTGTTCGGCACGACGCCCATCAGCTGGGCGCGCTCCAGTCGGTTCGAGTCGATTCGTTCGCCTCGCCTAATCAAGAAATCGACTCTTCTCTTCCGGAGTGGGCAGGCGGCAGGTCTGGCGCTTGCCGAACCAGCGGTAGCGGAGCACTTCGGCATTGGCTGCTGGGGCCGGCTGGGCGAAGAACCGGCCGAGTGCTTCCCGTCTGGTGCCGGTCAGGAACTGAGCAAAGTCGTCCAGGTCGCGCCCGTAGGCGGTGAGCGTGTGGGGGCTGCGGCCGCCCAGGAAGGTGCGAATCAGGTCGGGCACGGCCGGCAGTGCAGTCGGGACAAGTGCAGTGGTCATGGAGACACCTCTAGGATGTACTATGCGTACGTCGAGCGAGTTGTGTGGGCAGAAACGGTGAACGATCGAGGTGGGGGAGAGTGAGGGCTCAGGAAGAGGCGTCGAAAACTGTGGCCATTCTTGTGGCTATCCTCTCTACGAAACGGTACGAAACGGTACCGGTGCGAGGCGGGAAGAAGTGTGCGGACCGACCGATATTTATTGCTCCATACCACTCGGTACGTATTGGCACAGTCGCTCCTGGCACGGCTGTCAACCGGAGGGTTGCTGGTTCGAGTCCAGCCTGAGGAGCCACTTTTTTCAACGACCTGCGTGGATCTGTGTTGCCGACCCTGGCAGTTGGGTCTCTTGCCGGAGGGGGGCGTTTCGCGCCCGTTCTTGCACATCGAAAGGAATCATCGTGCGAGCTATTGTCTGTCATCCGCTTCTTCTCGCCGCATGCTGTGTGTTGTCTGCCTGTTCGTCGGAGTCGATGCCCGGTGCCGAATCGTCCTCCTCGTCGTCAATTGCCACCGGCGGCGCGCCAGAGACCGAAGATCAGAAGATCCTCAACGCGCTCGGTCAGGCACTCGGCCAGAATATTGTCGCCGCCGGTCTCTCGCCGGACGAGCTCGCGTTCGTACAGCGCGGTCTGAGCGACGCGGCTCTTGGCCTGGACGCCGACGTCGACCTTGACCAGTATGGCCCTCAGATACAGGCGTTCATGGAATCGCGAGTCGCCGGAGCCGCAGAGGGCGAGTTGGCGCTGGCGACCGCATTCATGGACGAGCAGGCCGGTCTCGAAGGGGCCGAGCGTACGGAATCGGGGATCATCATCTTGGAAATGACTGCCGGCACCGGTCCCAGCCCTACAGCCGACGACACTGTCCAGGTGCACTACCACGGGACGCTTCGAGACGGCACGGTCTTCGACAGTTCGGTGGATCGGGGCGAGCCCGCGACCTTCCCGCTGACGGGGGTGATTCCATGCTGGACCGAAGGCCTTCAGCGCATAAGCGTGGGCGGAAAGAGCCGGCTGGTCTGTCCCCCGAGCCTGGCATACGGTCCGCAGGGCCGGCCGGGAATCCCGGGCAATGCAGCGCTGGTGTTCGAAGTCGAGCTGCTGGACATCGTTCAGAACTAGTGGCCTGTAATGGTTTGTCATTGGTCGCCCTGGACCGACGCGTGGGCGTCGCCAGCCTCGGTCAGCTGGCGGTCGAGCTCTTCGCGGAGCCGCTCGAGCAGGTCGGGACGATCGTTCGGCACCTCGGTGCGCGCGCTTTTGAGTCGGCGCAGACTGGAGAGCTTCAGCAGGGCGGCACAGGGGACACCGCGCGCGATCAGCCGTTGGCCCCGGTGGTACGCGCCGATGATCAAGGCGCCGAGCAGCATCTGTTTCTCGGGGCTGCAGAAGGTGTCGATCGGATCGAGCGCGTTCTGCTGCAGGAACCCCTCCTTGACGAGGCCGGCCACGAAGTAGGTCCATCGTTGGCGGTCTGACAGGGCCGCCGGTCCGATGATCGAGGCGATCCGCTTCAGCTCGTCGGCTTCCCGAAGCAGGCCGAGCGCACCGCGGACCAGTGCTCGAGCAGCTGCGACTCGTGCGAGCTTTCCTGGAGCAATCGCAGCATGCTCGCGCGCGCAGCGGTCCAGTGCTCGCGAAACTCCTGTTCCCACCACTCCGAGATCCGTTCGGCGTACCCGCTGAAGCTGTCTTCCCAGTCGATGGCCGGATAGTGTCGCGCGTCGGCGAGCGGCTTGCTCAGCGCCCAGAATGTGCCGACGACCGCCTCGCTGTGGCGGGTGACCGGTTCGGAGAAGTCGCCGCCCGGCGGCGAGACCGATCCGATCGCGGTCACCGACCCATCGTCCCCGCCGAGTGTTCGCACATGTCCCGCGCGCTCGTAGAAGGCAGCCAGTTGTGAGCCGAGATATGCCGGATACCCTTCTTCGGCCGGCAGTTCTTCCAGCCGGCCCGCCACCTCTCGCAACGCCTCGGCCCAGCGCGACGTGCTGTCGACGATGAGCGCCACATGGTAGCCCTGATCACGGAAGTACTCGCTGACCGTGACACCGGTGTAGATGCTCGCCTCGCGCGCCGTCACGGGCATGTTCGAGGTGTTGGCGATGAGCACGCTTCGCTCGAGCAGCGGCCGGCCGGTGTGCGGGTCGGTCAGGGCCTCGAACTGCTCCAACAGGTCCACCATTTCGTTCCCGCGTTCGCCACAGCCGACGAAGACAATCACCTGCGCGTCGCACCAGCGCGCCACCTGGTGCTGCACAATGGTCCTGTCTGCGCCGAACGGTCCGGGCACGGCGGCGGCCCCGCCCTTTGCCAGTGGAAACAACATGTCCAACACGCGCTGACCGGTGATCAGTGGGACGTGCGGCAGATAGCGTTCTCCGCTTGGTCGCTCCAGACGGACTGGCCACCGGTGGAAGAGATGGAGCGGATGTACGATGCCGTCGCGACGCACACGGGCCACGGCGCTGTCGACGGTGTAATCGCCGGGCGGCACTATTTCGATCAGCTCGCCGTCGAGGTCAGGCGGCACCAGCACGCGGTGTTCGAGCAGCTCCGTTTCCTGGACAGTGCCCAGGATCTCGCCGCCGGTGACGCGTGTTCCCGCGTCGAGTCGTGGGACGAACGGCCACTGCCGCTCCCGACCCAGCGCCGGGAGCAAGACGCCGCGGCGGATCCGCACCCCGGTCTCTTCGCGAATCGCTTTCAGCGGTCGCTGGATACCGTCGAACACCTGCCCGAGCAGCCCGGGGCCAAGCTCCACCGACAGTAATTGCCCGCTGCTCGTCACCGGATCGCCTGGCCGCACCAACTCCGTCGTCTCATACATCTGGAACGTCGCGACCTCGTCGTCCAGGCGAATAATCTCGCCCACGATGCCGTCGCGCCCCACGGTAGCCTCGCTTCCCATCACCGCCCCGGGTAGCCGGGCCGTGATCAACGGGCCGGCTACCCGAAGCACGGTGCCACGCTCAACTGGGTCAATCTGGGTCACGCCTTCACCGGATGCGCTTCAACTGGAAGAGATAGCTTCGTTCCTGCTCGTCGAGGTCATCTTCGATCTGGCGAATCGTCGTCTCGTGCAGGGGAATCAACCGCTCGCGCAGAATCCGCACCTGCCGGCCCGTCTTCTCGAGCGCTCGAGTCAGCGACCGCAAGGTCGCCTGCGCCTCGGCGAGGTGCGCCAACGCGCCGGCGGCGTCCCGCATCGAGACAATCGTGCGGTCCAGTTCGGCGGTGCTGCCCAGCAGGCCGAAGCGCGGTCTGAGAGGCGCCGTCTCGGTCGTCACCTGGAAGGTCGGCACGCCGGCCAGCGGCTGGCGGCGTAGTGTGACCGACAGCATCGACGGCATCCCGGCGACGATCTGACGCAATTCGTCCGTCGTGCTCCGCATGCGCGTCCGCCCGAACGATGCGTAGGCAGACGTCAACGATGCGAACGCCTCACGATGCTGCGTGCGCCACTGTGGCAGCAGCTCGAACGTCTGGTGCGCGAGCACGCGACGCTTGCGTTCGAGCAGGTCGGCAGCACTCACCAGCGTCCGATGGTCTTTGCGGAGCCGCAACAAGACGCTGCGAGTCGCCGGGACCCGGAGACGTTCAGCCATCGTGCTCCTGCTCTTGTCGGGGCCGCCGCCCGTAGGTGGAGATCTGTTCCTCAGTGACCCGGCTCAGCTCGTCGACCGGGAGCAGTTCGAGCAGGGACCACCCCAGGTCCAGCGACTGGACCACCGAGCGTTCCTCCGAGGGTCCCTGTGCGATGAAGCGCTCTTCGAACGCATCGGCAAACTTCAGATACAGCTTGTCGACGCCCGCCAGATCCGCCTCGCCCACGACGGTCGCCAGGTCCCGAATGCGTCGCCCTTCGGCGTAGGCGGCATAGAGCTGATTGGCCAGATTGGCGTGGTCGTCGCGCGTGTGTGTCGGTCCAATCCCATCCTTCATCAGGCGGGACAACGACGGCAGCACATCCACCGGCGGCACGACCCCGCGGCCGTGCAGGTCGCGCGACAGGACGAGCTGGCCTTCGGTGATATAGCCGGTCAGGTCGGGTACCGGATGCGTGATGTCGCCGTTTGGCAACGTCACCACGGGGATGAGCGTAATCGACCCACCACGCCCCTGCACGCGTCCCGCCCGCTCGTAGATCTCGGCCAGATCGCTGTAGAGGTACCCCGGGTAGCCCTTGCGCGCGGGAACCTCGTTGCGCGCGGTGGCAATCTCGCGGAGTGCAGTCGCGTAGTTGGTCATATCGGTCAGGATGACCAGCACGTGATAGTCCTGCTCGAACGCGAGGTACTCGGCGGCGGTCAGGCCCGCGCGCGGCGCAGCCAGGCAGGCCATGGTCGGGTCGTCCGCCAGGTTGAGAAACATCGACACCCGTTCCATGACTCCTTCGTCGCGAAAGGCGTCGTGAAAGAATCGCGCATCGGTGTGGCTGATACCCATCGCCACGAAGATGACCGCAAACGGCGCCGACGCTTCGAGCAACCGCGCCTGCCGCAAGATTTGGCTCAGCAGGCGCTGATGGGGCAGTCCGGAGCCGGTAAAGATCGGGAGCTTCTGGCCGCGAACCAGGCTGTTGAGCAGGTCGATCGACGAGATGCCGGTCTGGATGAACTCGCGTGGATACTCCCGTGCCACCGGATTAATCGGCACCCCGCGCAACGGCTCGCGTCGATGGCCCAGAATCGGCGGACCGCCGTCGCGTGGTCTGCCCAGTCCGTCGAACACCCGGCCGAGCAGGGCTTCGCTGACTACCATGTCGGGCACGCGGCCCAGAAACCGGACGCCCGCGGTCTCGCGGGTCAGGCCGCGCGTCCCCTCGAACACCTGGACGACCACTTCGGTATCCGAAGTCGCGAGCGTTTGCCCCAGGCGGGTGGTCGTGTCGCCGGCGGAAATCTCCGCCTGCTCGTCGAACCCGATTCCGCGCGCACCGCGCACCGTAATGAGGTTCCCGCCAAAATCGAGCGTGTTGCGCCACTCGATTTCGCTCATCGGGCGTCCGGCCCCCCGCCTGTGGCTCTGTGCCCCGGGAACAACGTTTCCGACGCGGCGAGCTGCAGCTCGCCGAGGCGGCGCGACCGGCGCCGGTCCATCGTCTGGTCGCAGACGATGTTGCCGTCCGCCGTACTGACCACGAGCCCGGCCGGCAGGTCGTCCTCCAGATAGTCGACCAATTCGGTGTCGACCAATTCGGTCTCCAGCTCGTCGCGCAGTATTTGGAGGTCGTCGACGTTGGCCCGCACGACTACGGGCCCGCGTGGCAGCTCGGCGCAGGCGCGATGAAACAATCGAATGAGCGCCGCAGCGTATCGCCTCCGTTCGCGGGCGCGCAGGTCCTCGAGCGCCTGTTGAGTCTCGTCGAGCACCGCCTGCAGCTGCGACCAGCGAAACGCCGCCAGGCTGGCGCGGGCGTCGAGTCGCGCGTTCTGCAACTCACGCGCAGCCTGCTTGCGCAGGCGCGCTTCCTCGCCTTGAAGCGCCGCCGTGTTCTCGGCCTCGGTTCGAGACCGCGCCGCCGCGACGATCTCCTGCGCCTGCCGTTCGAGCGCTTGCCGCGACTCGTCGCCTTCGGCCTCGGCCAGCCGACGCACCCGGTCGCACAGTGCGGCAACACGCGGATCGGCGGTGTCTGTCTCGTCTATGCCGTCGTTGCCGACGACGCGGGTGGCATCGCCAGGGAGGTCGCTCACAGCGTTCCCCCGACGACGCCCTCGACCCGGCGGCGAAGGTGCGCGGCGTCTGGCAGCGGGTCACCCGGACCGGGGACCTCTTGCACCAGACACCCCCAGCGTTGGACCAGCTCGTCGAGCAGGTCCTCCGACAGGCCGGTGGCCAGGTCGAGCTGGACCAGGGCGAGCTCGACGCCGCGGTCGCGCGCGAGGTGGACCAGCAGCTCGCCGATGCTCTGACCCGGGGCCGGCGAACAGCCGGGGATACCGGCCACCTCGAACGCCCCGGTCATCGCGGGACTGCCGACGACATAGACGCTCATCCGAGTCGCCCCAGAATCAAGATGCTGACGATCAAGCCGTAGATCGCCAGCCCCTCGGCCAGGCCGATGAAGACCAGCGTGCGGCCAAATAGCTCCGGCTTCTCGGCGATGGCACCCAGCGCCGCGGCTCCAACCACGCCGACCGCATAGCCCGCCCCCAGCACGGACAGCCCGGTGGAGAGCGCAACGCCGACCATGCCGAGCCCGTCTCCCAGACTCAGGTTCCCACCAGCGGCGTCCACGGCTAGGGTGTCGCCGGCTTGTTCTTGCGCTTGGAGCGAGTCGAACGCCAGGAACAAGACGCCACAGTAGGCGACGCAGAAGACCAGCAGGTGGACCGCGATCGNCTGGCGCAACTGTGGTCGGGTCGGTCCCCGACGCCCGAACCAGGCGCGGCCGGCCCAGCCTACGAGTATCAGCGTCGCGGGAAGCATCACGGTCGTTGCAAGAAGGAGTGTCGTAGTCATCGCCTTGACAGTGTTTAGGTCGGGGTGCGCGCCGGAAAGCTCAGCGGTCGATAAGGTCGTCCGTCGCCGCGGTAGTAACGAGTCAGGCCCTCGTAGAACTCGAGTCGAATCGTCTGAATTGCGACCACCAGCGTGTGCAGCACGAGAATGAGGGTGGCGCCGAGCAGCAGGACCGGAATGCGGACCGCCCACCAGGCCGGTGTCTGAGGAATCGTCTCCAGGACCAGGAACAGGGCTGTGGACAATGCCGCGTGCGACATCGCAAAGGCGGCAAGCCGCAGAAACGACAGGGTATTGGTCAACAGCGTCAGCAGCAGATGAAAGTAGTCGCTGGCCAGATCGGCCATCTTCGACCGCCCGTGCGCGCGGATCTCGAGGACGGCATAGAGTGCCGCTGTCGTGGTGCCAGCGAGCACGGCGCCCCACGCTATGAGTGGCACCCCCTGCTGCGCGTAGAGCGCGCGCACGCCAAGTACCGCACCCGCGTAGGCGAGGGCGCCGGCACCACCCGGTAGCCCGATGCACGCCTCGAGCCTGCGGCCCTGACGAAAGAGCGTCGAGGCCTTGAGAACGAACGTCGTGAAGATGAAGGCGACGCCAGCCCACAATGCGGCCGCGAGGAGGCGGAACGGCTCCTCCACGGGACGCAACCAGACGGCGGGCAGCCAGTGCTCGACGCCGAACACGCTCCCACAGAGCAGCCCGAACCCCGCCGATGCGAGGCTGCAGGTCACGGCTACCGGCGTCCATTGCCCGAGCTGGCGTCGGGCGGCCACGGTGGCCGCGAGCAGGACCAGGCCGTAGCCCACGTCGCCGAACATCATTCCGAAGAACAACGGTGTCGTCAGCGCGAGCACCAGCGCCGGGTTGATCTCGTCGTGGCCCGGTGTGCCATAGAGCGCGACGAGGCTGGCGGCCGGCTGAAATATCGCCGGCAACGTGACCTCGCTGGGTGGGGGTCGTCCTTGCTGGCGGCCGGTTCGTGAACCAGCGCCACGGGGTTGGGCACCTCCCGGCGCAGGGCCGCTTCTAGCTCGGGGAGCTGCTCGCGGACGACCCAGCCGCTCAAGAAGGCCACCGGCAGTCGACCCTCCATCGCACCGTCGCATTCTGCGAACACCGTTGCCCGCGCCACTACTTGGCCCGCATCCTGCACGAGCGTCTGATGCTCGCGCCGCAGATCGTCCTCCTCGGACCGCGCGTCGTCGAGCTCCGATCGGATGGTTGCCTCCTCTTCGGCCAGTTCCTGCCGCACGGCGTCCGAGCTTCCGGTGAACACCGCCCGTTCGGCACGCAGAGGTTCGAAGTGGGCCTTGGCCAGCAGACCGTCCAGGTCAGGTGTGATGCCGCCGGCGCCGACGACCAGCACGTGGGCGCGGTCGCCCCGAGTGCCCAGCTCGAGCACCATGTCGTCACCCAGTTGGGCGCTCGTGCGGAGCCGGTCGAGATTCTCGCGTGGCACCATGCCGAACCGCAGATGCAGGAAACGAAGCTCGGCTAACGCCTGCACGTCGAGTCCCAGCTCGGCGAGCGCCCGGACGTACTCCTCGAAATGCTCCAGCTCTCCCTGCCGTGCCTCGAGCTTCTTGCGTCGTTGCCCGAGCGCCTCGATCTTGCGCGTCAGTATCTCGAGCGCCTCGCCGAGCGGACGCATCTCGTCGATGGTCGGTACCACCTGCTGGTCCCGGTCGAGTCGCGTGGCTCCGGTCAGCTGCCACCGCTGGGCCAGCCACTCGTACTGCGAGCGAAGTTGCCGATACACCTCTCGAAATTGATCAGGGAAATAGGGCGCCAGGTAGTCCTTCAACTCGGTCGCACCGCGCTCGATCTGACAGGTCCGCAGTCTCGCCAACACCGAGACGACGGCTGGACCGTCGTCGGCGAGGAAGAAGACTCCGGCCTTGACCATCTGCGCAGGCGTCAGCATCCTGCGCGCGAATGCGCCCAGCGATACGCGGTGATGGTCCCGGCTCGATTTGGCCATGCTCGCTCTAGCCCTGAACGCCGACGAGTTGTTGTCGAACGCCCCTCTTCTCTACGCTCAGCGCGGTTCCCTCGAGAAGTGCCACCAGGTCGCGGACTTCCACCACCTTCAAGAGGAGAAAGGCCAGCGCTTCGCCCAAGGTGAACACCGCCTGCACGAGCAGACGCCGCGCCTGCCGCGCGCGATATCGCCACATCTCGACTTCTATCTCCCAGATCGACTCGCACGGCGTGAGCAATTCCCGAAACGGTCGGGGAGACAACCGCGCAGTGATAGCCGTCAGCGAGTCCTCGCGGACCAGCTCCTGGAGCTGCGTACTGCTGATGTGTCCCGTGACCGGGAGCAACAGGTAATAGGTCTCGGCCGGAGATAGGCGATAGTTCAGCCGATAGCGCAGGAGCCACAGCAGATTGATCTGGTCGATTTCGAGCTGCATGAGCTTTTTGACCGACGTGCGGTCGCCGACATCGAGCTGTTCCATCTTCTGCCAGACTTCGGCGTAATAGAGCCGGTCCAGCGCCGCGTCGAGACCGAACAACGTCGGGTCACGCTCGTACAACTGCCGCGCCGCCCGAATCCAGTGACGCAGCGGCGTGGCTTCCAGCAGGTCGAGCGCCGCGTCCAGGCTCGGACACCGCAGGAGGGCGTCGATCGGCACGTCGTCCGCCAGCGCATGGCCACCCAGCACCGACCGGATCTGCTCCTCCGGTCGGCCCATCGCCTTGCCACGCAAGATCATGCGCAGGTGTCTGAGCAGGTCGCGGCGGGCCCACGCGCGAAAGAACTGGGCTCCGTGTGCCGGCGCGGAATGCTCGATCTTTCGGGCCACACCGCGAAACGTCTGTTTGACGACGCGCAGCACGCCGTCCGGAGTCTACGGCAGCGGTCCGGCGTAGTCGGTCGATTCGAGCACGTGCCGCTGCTCCGCGAACGACTCGCAGGCGAGCAGCGCGTGCCACTGGCGGGACGACACCAGGCCGGCCTTCAAGGCGCCGAGACGCGCATGCAGGAATGCATTCGCGCCGTAGCTCGAACCCATGGTCGGTTCTCCTTCAGCTCCCGGGCGGCCCACTGGAACCGCGCTCCGCGTTGGCCTTCGGCGCCGTTGGCTCTTCGAGCAAAAGAGCGACCAGCCGTCCCACCGCCTCCGACCGGCGCCGTGCCGACTGCTCCCGGCACGATTCGATACTCCGCTCGTTGTCCTCGGCGAGCGCCCGGCGCTGCTCGTCGGTGTCGGCGCGAATCTCCTTGCCGAGCGCCTCGATCCGACGCGAGAGGTCCTGCCGGCCGTGCTCCGCGATGCGCTCGCTCTCTGCGTCCGCTTCCTCGACGAGCCTCCGACCTTCGGCTTCTCGACTGGCTGCCGAGCGGCGGCCCGCCTCTTCGGCTCGGAGCAGCTGCTGGAGGGCGTCTTTCATCGGGCGTCTATCATCGCTCGGCGCTTCGGCGAGCGTGCGGTGCAAGACCGAGCCGGAAACACCGATTCGACGGCATCATATACGAGGGGCCACGTGTACCGGCCCTGCGATTGCTGCTCATCTCAGGGCGGGGTACTCTAGCGACGCTACGCCTCAACACAAGACGCTAGTGCCAACGAGACAAGGCGATGTTCCAAGGGTGACCCGACAATGAGCAAGGTCCTCGCTGCCGCCTGTCTGCTGAGCCTCTCGGCTCCCGCGGCCGCCCAACAGATTCCCTACACCCAGCGCCCATTCGCCGAGATGTCGCTTCGGCCGTCCGGCCAGCCGGTCATCCCGGTCTATGACGGCTGGTACGCGAATGAGGACGGGACGTCCAGCATCTGCTTCGGATACTTCAATCTCAATACCGAGCAGACGATTGACGTGCAGCTGGGACCGGCGAACGCGATCGCGCCGGCCGAGTTCGATGGCGACCAGCCCACGCATTTCGACCCGGTGCCCGACCCCGAGCTGACAAACAAGTATCGGCATCACTGGTGTGTCTTCACCGTGCGGGCGCCGGCCGACTTCGGCGCCGGCCGCGTGGTTTGGACGCTCAACACCCAGGGCGAGGACCTGTCGGTGCCGGGACATCTGCTGCCGGCCTACGTGCTCGAAGAGCGCACGTCGCCAGGGCGCGGCGCGGTCGCGCCGTCGGTGCGCCTGGCCGCGAACGGACCAGAGGGCTACGGTCGCAACGGACTGAGCGGAGAGCCGCGCACTGTCTCGGTGGGCGAACCGCTCGAGCTGACTGCCTGGGTCGAGCATTCAGAGCCCGGCACCTGGCTCGGTTGGACGAAACATCAGGGCCCGGGCGAAGTGACCTTCAGTGCGCCGGAGGTGGTCGTATCTGAGCCGAGCGGCAATGGGGCCACCGTGGCCCGCTTTGCCGCGCCAGGCGAGTATGTCGTGCGCGTCCAGGCCATCAACGACCCGGGACCACGAAATCCCACCGGTGGCTTTGAATTCCATTGTTGCTGGACCAATGGGTATGTCACTGTTACGGTCACGCCGTAGGAGACTGTTAAACGACACCGGCCTGCTGGCTTCGGGCTCGAGGCTTCGCCGCGTCCAGCACCGCCGGGCGCTCTGGTCGAGGACACATCATGCGAACGAGTACAGCACTGCAGACCGGCGTCGTCCTTCTGGTCGCGGTTGCGGCCGCTGCGCAGGACGCCGGAGCGCCGACCTACTCGGAGCATGTCGCGCCAATGCTCCAGCAGAAATGTGGGAGCTGCCATCGACCGGACGGCATCGGGCCGATGTCGCTGCTGAGCTACGCGAATGCCCGGCGCCACGCCTTCACCATCAAGAGCCGAGTCGAGCAGCGTGTCATGCCGCCGTGGCATCTCGACCGGTCCGTGGGCATCCAGGACTACAAGAACGACATCTCTCTGACCGACGGCGAGATTGCTGCGATCGTTCGCTGGGTCGATGCGGGTGCACCCGAGGGCGATCCGTCCAAGCTGCCGCCGCCGGTCGAGTGGCCGACGGGTGGGGAGTGGACGCTGGCGGACGAGATGGGGCGACCGCCCGACCTGGTGGTGACATCCGCGCCCTACACCGTGAAGCCGAATGCGCAGGACCAATGGTGGACTCCGAGCGCGGAGTTCGAGGGGCTGACGGAGCCACGCTGGGTGAAGGCCTCCGAGTTCAAGCCGGCCTATCCGCATGGCAAGAAAGTCGTCCACCACGGACACGCCCAGTTGATGCAGGACGGGCCCGACGGTCCGCGGGTGATGCGGGCGCTGGGGCGCTACGGGGTCGGCAAGCCGGGCGACATCTTTCCGGAAGATATCGGGATGCTGATCAGACCGGGCGGCGTTGTCAGCTGGAACCTGCACTACTACCCGATCGATGTGGAGGTTCCCGACGATGTCGTCGAGGTCGGACTGTGGTTCTATCCGAAGGGAAAAGATCCGTCACTCGAGACCCAGGGAGAAGTGCGGTTCACGGCCGACCAGGGTGGCGACATGCCCTGGGCGGGTGACATCGTCATCCCGCCGAACTCGTTCAAGGCGCAGCAGGGCATCCACGTCCTCGACCGGCCGGCGCTGATGCACAGCTTCCGTCCGCACATGCACATGCGGGGCAAAGAGCAGTCGGTCGAGGCGATCTATCCGGATGGCACGCGGGAGGTGCTGGGCAAGGTCGATCGTTATAGCCACATCTGGCAAATTTCCTATCTCTTCGCCGACCACGCCAAGCCGCTGCTGCCCAAGGGCACCATGCTGCTGGTCACGTCGCTCTGGGACAACACGGCGGCCAACCCGCTCAATCTGGATCCCGACCAGTGGGTGGTCTTCGGGCAGCGCGGTGTCGACGAGATGTCGCACATCTGGCTCGGCATGACCTATCTGACCGACGGGCAATACGAAGAGATGGCGGCCGCGCGGCGACGTGCCGAACCTGCCGGGGGAGGCCAATGAGGGCTCAGTTGATTCCGGCGTCGTGCCTGGCGGTCGTGTGTCTCGCAGCGTCGGCCGGCTCGAGCGATGCGCAGTGTCTTCCGGACGGTGACGTCCCGTTCATCTGCGGACCGGTGAGTCCCGAGGATCTCGCGCCCGTGCCAGATTCGCCGTGGGTTCTGGCGGCGGGCATGGAGGACGACGGCTTCCTCTATGCGATCGACGCGCGGAACCATCGATCGACGGCGCTGTTTCCGACCGCGACCTACCACTCGAAGCCTGACGCCGCGTTCAGTGGTTGCAGCGGTCCGGTGACGGGCGGGTTCCAGCCGCACGGCCTCAACCTGCGACCTGGTCGGAACGGCCGGCACACGCTGTATGTGGTCCGTCACGGTGCCCGTGAGTCGATCGAGGTCTTCGAGGTCGACGTCCGTGGCGGGCCGCCGACACTGACCTGGACCGGCTGCGCGATGGCGCCAGAGGGTGTCACCTTCAACTCGGTGGCGGCGCTGCCCGGCGGCGGCTTTGCGGCAACCCACTTCAACCGCCCCGTCGGCCGGTTGTGGGAGTGGCAGCCGGGCGCCGGCTGGGCAATGGTGCCCGGCAGCGAGACGAACGGGCCCAACGGCCTCGTCGCGTCAGCGGACGGGCGCTGGCTCTACATCGGCGGATGGGGTACCCGGTCTCTCATCCGGCTCTCGCGCGGACAGACACCGGTGCAGCAGGATTCGGTCGAGGTCGGTTTCCACATCGACAACGTCCGCTGGGCGCCGGACGGCTCGCTGCTGGCGGCCGGGCATCTCGGCGAGGAGCCGGAGACCATCTTTCAGTGCCTGGGCCAACAGCAATGTGATGGCGTGACATCCAGGGTCTCGAGAGTCGACCCGGAGCGGCTCACGGCGGAGGAGATTGTCCGCTATCCATCCAACGAGCATGTCATTCTCGGCACCGTCGGCCTGCAGGTCGGCGACGAGATCTGGCTCGGCGGAATAGGCGGCGCCGATCGGATCGCCATCTTTCCCGTGCGGTGAGTAGTGAACTGAAGGGGGTTTCCGTTCACCGTGGTGTACCCTATCGTCTAGCTCTCTTTCGCTTCGCCCAGGACTTCTTCATCCGCTCCGAGATAGCCTTTCTTGCCGCCGCGCTCATCTTCCGCCGCTTCCGCTTCGCTTTGGGCGGGCCGGCGGCGTTGCCGGGAGTCCTCTTCCTGCCCAGAGCACTGGCCGCTTGCTGAAGGGCCTTTATCTCGCTCTGAAGTTGCCTAATCTGGCCTTGCCTAGCCTTGATAGCGTCGGTGATCTCTTTCATAGCCAAGACGGTACTGGCGGCCCCGAAGATGTGTCAATAGACTGGCCCTGGAATCGAAGCGACTCATGACCAACGAGAAGAAGAGCCATCTGACGCTGTTTATCCTTGGTGCCATCGTGACGGCGGTCGCGCTGGCCTTCGTCAGTCCTGAGCTGGCGATGGGATTCGAGGTCGGCGGTGAGATCTTTCTCAGACTGCTCACGATGATGGTCGTGCCGCTGGTGATGGCCAGCGTGATGAGCGGCATCATCGGCCTGGGAGACATCCGCAAGCTCGGACGGCCCGGAGGCATCGCCGTGGCCTACTACCTGACTACGACGGTCATGGCGGTCATCGTGGGGCTGATCATGGTGAATCTGATTCAGCCCGGCATCGGAGCCGTTGACCAGGCGACGCTGAACGCACTGGCCGCAGAAGGCGAGGGCGTCGTTGCTCAGCAGGAGGGCGCAACGCTCGATGCGATCCTTCGCAACCTGCTTTTGATGCTGTTTACCGACAACCTGATTTCCTCCGCGGCCGAGACCAACCTGCTTCCGCTCATCGTTTTCTCGGTCATCTTTGCCGGCATGCTGACCACGATGGGACGTCGTGTCGCGGCTATCAGCGAGATGATCGTCCAGGTCAACGACGCCTTGCTGGCGTTCATCCTGCTGCTCATGAAGGTGGCGCCGCTCGGCATCTTCTGTCTAGTGACGGCCCGGTTCGGGGAGGCCCAGGCCGAGGGGAACCTGCTAGAGGTGCTCCGCCAGACCGGGGCCTATTTTTCAACCGTCTTAGCCGGGTTGGCCATTCACGCCCTGGTCACGCTGCCGTGCATCCTATGGATCTTCACGCGGCGAAATCCGCTGCGCTTCATGTATCAGATGTCTCAGGCGCTGCTGACGGCGTTCTCCACGGCCAGCTCGACGGCGGCCCTTCCGGTCACCATGGACTGCGCTGTGCGGAAGGCCGGTGTGTCACGACGGTCGAGCGAGTTCGTCCTGCCGCTCGGCGCCACGATTAATATGGATGGCACCGCACTCTACGAAGCCGGTGCCGCGATCTTCATCGCGCAAGCTATCGGCTTCGAGCTCGGCATGACCCAGCAGCTCGTGGTCGCCGTCACTGCAACCTTGGCGGCGATCGGAGCCGCCGGCATTCCCGAGGCCGGTTTGGTTACGATGATCATCGTGCTCAATGCCGTAGGTTTGCCGGTCGAGTATGTTGGACTCATACTCTCCGTGGACTGGTTGCTGGACCGCTTTCGTACCACCGTCAATGCGTTTGGCGACGCCGTGGGCTCGGCGGTCGT
Organism: Acidobacteriota bacterium; assembly: GCA_002726085.1. GTDB lineage: Bacteria > Acidobacteriota > Vicinamibacteria > Vicinamibacterales > UBA8438 > NP936. The sequence continues at coordinate 853 of PBRZ01000072.1, read as the reverse complement.
GGAGAAGAGCTTCGTGGCGTGAGCGCGATGCGGCGACACAGGCTACAATCCCACCTCACCAGATTCCGTCACACGTGGAGGACCCGTTCTTGCCGAAGCTAGTCGGTGCCCACGTCGATCCGTACCCCGTCGGTCACCCTCGCGGACCCGGCACCGCGCCGGGGCGATCCACGGCGCGAGAAAGATCGGCATGTCGATAAAGACCGGCGTCAGGTTCGGGCCCTATGAAGTGACGGGCTCGCTTGGGTCGGGCGGAATGGGCGAGGTCTACAAGGCCCGCGACACGCGACTGAATCGCATGGTGGCAATCAAGGTCCTCCCCGAGCATGTCGCGTCGGACCCCCAGCTGAAGCAGCGGTTCGAGCGCGAGGCCAGGACCGTCGCCGCCCTGAACCACCCGAACATCTGCACGCTCCATGACATCGGCAGGCAGGAGCCGTCGACCGACGGGGGCCAAACGGTCGACTACCTGGTCATGGAGCATCTGGAGGGCGAGACCCTGGCCGATCGGTTGACCAGGGGCGCGCTGCCGCTCGGTGAAGCCGTCCAGCACGCGTTGGTCATCTTGTCTGCGCTCGAGACGGTGCATCGTCAGGGACTCCTGCATCGTGACCTCAAGCCCGCGAACCTGATGCTGACGCCCCACGGTCTCAAGCTGCTCGACTTCGGCGTGGCACGCGGCCTGACACCGGACCTTTCGGACACGACCGCACAGCTGACCCGGGCAGGGACGGTCATGGGGACACCGCAGTATCTAGCCCCCGAGTCGCTGCTGGGGCAGCCGGTCGATACACGCGCCGATCTGTTCGCGGTTGGGGCGCTGCTCTACGAAATGCTCACTGGCAAGCCCGCC
>PBRZ01000071.1 GCA_002726085.1 Acidobacteriota bacterium | reverse complement strand
GGGGAGCCCCGGCATCCGCCGCATGTTGCCGAGTATCGGCACGACGTAGCCGGCGCCGGCGGCCGCGATCAGGCCATTTACCGTCATCTCGAAACCTTCCGGACATCCACGGCGGAGCGGGTCATCGGAAAGAGAGTACTGCGTCTTCGCCACACAGAGCGGGAGACCCTCTCCACAACAGGCACGGACCACCTCCAGATCGCGCTCTGCCTGATGTTCCCAGAGCACCGCGCCGGCGCCGTACATGGTGCGCGCCACTTTCTCCAGCTTTCGCTTGATCGGCTCTGACCAGTCGTAGAGGGGCGTGAAGGGCCGCGAGCGTTGCTCGGCGTGCTGCACGACGGTTTCGGCCAGCTCGATTGCTCCCCTGCCGCCTGCGGAGTAGCCTTCACAGACCGCAAATGGCACACCGATCCGGTCGCACGCCGCGCGCACGAAGTCGATTTCCTCGTCGGTGTCGTCGGCGAAACGATTCAAGGCCACGACCGGCCCCTCACCGAATATTCGGACGTTCTCGACATGCTTGAACAGGTTCGGTAGTCCGGCCTCGACGGCGCCGATGTTCTGCGCCGGCCCTGTCGTCTCAGCGAGTCCGCCGTGCCGCTTGAGCGCTCTGACAGTCGCGACGAGTACCACCGCGGCGGTATCGAGACCGGCTGATACGCACTTCAGATCGAAGAACTTTTCGCCACCCAGATCGAAGCCGAAGCCTGCCTCGGTCACTGCCCAATCGGTGTAGCGGAGCGCCAGACGAGTGGCGATGACCGAGTTGCAGCCATGCGCGATGTTGGCGAATGGTCCGCCGTGAATGACGGCGGGCACCCCCTCCCCGGTCTGCACCAGGTTCGGCAGCAGCGCGTCTTTGAGCAACACCAGCATGCCCCCGACCGCGTCGAGATCGGTTGCGGTGACCGGTGTCCCCTCGGTGGTCAAGGCGACGATCATCCGGCCGAGTCGCAGGCGCAGATCCTCGAGATTGTTTGCCAGACAGAGTGCGGCCATGACCTCAGAGGCGGCGGTGATGTCGAATCCGCTCTGACGCGGCATGCCGTCCAGCCTGCCGCCCATGCCCACGACGATGTGCCGGAGCGTGCGGTCGTTCATGTCCATCACACGCCGCCAGAGCACGCGGCGGACGTCGATACCGAGGGTGTTCCTCCGGTGGAGGTGGTTGTCGAGGAGCGCGGCCAGCAGATTGTGGGCCGATGTCACGGCGTGAAAGTCGCCGGTGAAATGCAGATTGATGCTGTCGGCCGGTGCGACCACGGCGAGACCGCCGCCGGTGGCGCCGCCTTTCAGGCCAAAGGTGGGGCCGAGCGACGGCTCACGCAGTACCGCGCATGCGCGGCGGCCGGTTGCAGCCAGTCCCTGCGCCAGTCCGATCGTCGTGGTGGTCTTGCCCTCGCCGGCCGGTATCGGTGTCATCGCCGAGACGAGAATCAGCCGGCCGGTGGGGGAACGGCAGTCGAGCGCGGCGAGCGAGACCTTGGCCGTGTCACGGCCCCACGGGATGACGTCATCGGGGTCGAGTCCGAGATCACTGGCGACGGCCGAGATTGACTTCATGTCGCACCGGTCGGGCTGCTAGGGCATCACAAATCTGTGGCCGGGCAGGCGCACGGTCAGCACCGGGCACGTGGACGCCCGGACCACCTGTTCGGCCACGCTGCCAAGCAGCAGGTGCTCGACCGCGCCACGTCCGTGCGTGCCGATCACGATCAGGTCTGCGGCATGGTCGCGGGCGTAACGCAGTATCTCGACGAACGGCTGTCCAACGCGCGCTATTCGTGTAATTGGCACGCGCGGTTCGGCCTCCGTTCCAAGCGCCGCCATACGTGTCTCGGCGGAGAGTTCCAGCTGGTCGATGAGTGACGCAAGCGGAAATCCCCAGAGCTCCAGACCGGCCGGGTTGAGCACCGCGGGTTCGACGACGTGCAGCAGATGCAGGCTCGCGCCGAACGATTCGGCCAGCGCGGTCGCGTAGTCGAGGGCGAGGGCCGATGTGTCGCTGAAGTCGGTCGGCGCCAGGATGGTCTGCCGGTCTCGCATGCTGGTTAAGTGTGCAAGTCGGTGGCCAGGCGCGATCTGGGACTCTCGGGGGAGGCTACAGCTTTCTGGCGGGGCTGGGGGACTTTGTCTCGTGCGACTGCGGAAGATTTCCCAATTCGGATCGAGGGGACTGAGGAAAGGTGGTGACCTTGGCGGAATAGATGTCCGTAGACTGGCTCGGGGCCAGCACCGTTCTTGCACCCTTTCCCGGTGGGGTCTGGGCAGGCCTGCGGGGACCGGGGCCCCAGGAAGCGAGGACTCGACGATGGCCACCAGACTGAGCGCGATCCTCGACGGCATACATGAGCTCGAGGTCCAGTTGGAGCGCGAGCTGACGTTCGCGCATCACGAATGGGGGTATCGATTCGAGAAGAAGCGGGTGCACTTCGATCACGACATCCGCCGGCGTCATCGCCGGCTGAGGCGGAGCATTCCCCGGTTCCTGCTCGAAAGCAGCAAGCTCAACATGCTGACCGCACCTCTCGTCTATTCGCTCCTGCTGCCGTTCGCCGTGCTCGACGCGTGGGTCACCCTCTATCAATGGAGCTGCTTCCCGATCTACGGCATCCGGTGCGTGCCGCGTACGAGCTTCGTCGTCATCGATCGCCACAAGCTGTCCTACTTGAATGGTATCGAGAAGGTCCACTGCGTGCTCTGCGACTACGCGAACGGCGTCATCGCCTATGTCCGGGAGGTCGCTGCCCGGACCGAGCAGTACTGGTGCCCGATCAAGCACGCGCGGCGCGTCGTCGCCCCGCACACGCACTATCGACGCTTCCCCGATTACGGTGACGGCGAGGGGTATCATCGGGAGCTACCGGCGCTACGCGGGGCGCTGGGGAGGCGGGAATCGGAGCCACCACGCGCGGCCGGTTCCGCGAAGAAGTCGAAGAATCGTGAGCGAGCGCAAGCGGTCGACGACCAGGGCTTGGCCAGTCGCACCGGCTCGCTGCCCGTCCGCCCACGGCGGCGGCGTCCGCGGGCATCCACTCGGTCGCCGAAACGGGACCTGAAAATCTTCTAGCGGCCGGCGCTGGCGGGATGTCCTGCCCGTGTGCGTATAATCGCTGCCGGAGGGCGACCATGCGCAGTGGGCAGAGAGGAATTGTGGGTGTTGCGGCCGTCATCCTGCTCATCGCGGGGATGGCGGTCGGGCAGCAGCCGGTCGGACGGGCGCTGACGCAGGAGGAGATGTTCAGGCGGAACGTCGGCAGCCGGGAAGACCAGGTCACACCGTTTCCACCGCACAAGATCGTCGGCAACCTGTATTACGTCGGGACCAATAGCCTCGCCGCCTTTCTTGTGGCGACACCCGACGGACACATCCTGATCAACACCAACTGGGAGCGGGCGGTCGAGGGGCTGAAGGCTTCGGTCGAGGAGCTGGGCTTTGCCTTCGCCGACATCGAGATCATCCTGGGGAGCCACGCGCATGGCGACCACATGCAGGGCGACGCGCTCGTCAAGGAGATGACCGGCGCCCAGGTGATGGCGATGGCCGACGACGTGCCGGCGCTCGAGCGGATGCGCCCGGGTGACAAACAGCATCCGATCGACCGGGTCCTGGNGGACGGAGACGAGGTGTCGCTGGGTGGGTCGTCGCTCGTCGCGCGACTCACGCCGGGACATACCAAGGGGTGCACCACCTGGACCATGGCCGTCGAGGAGGACGGGCAGACCTACGACGTTGCGATCATCGGCAGCATGGGCAGTAACCCGAACTTCCAGTTCGTCGACAATTCGGACAACCCGACAATCGCGGACGAGTTCAAGGAAGGGTTCCGGGTGCTGCGGTCAATGTCGCCGGACGTGCCCCTCGGTTCGCATCCGGCGATGTACGGAATGAAGGAGAAGTACGAACGGATGGGCGACGGACCCAATCCGTTCATTGACCCGATGGGCTTCAGGGCCGAGCTCGATCCGGTCGAGGCGCTGTTTCTGCAGGTCCTGGCCGAACAGGAAGCTGCCGCCGCGGAGAATCGGCGGTAGCCGTCATCTTGTCGCGGGTAGCACGAGTGATGGAGGGTGTGTGTGAACGGTGATGGCAATCTGGCGGTGTTCTGCGACTTCGAGAACGTCGCCCTCGGCGTCCGCGATGCCAATCTGAAGAAGTTCGACATCCGGCCGGTCATCGAACGCCTGCTGCTCAAGGGCAGCATCGTCGCCAAGAAGGCCTACTGCGACTGGGATCGTTACAAGGAATTCAAGGCGACCATGCACGAAGCGGCGTTCGAGATGATCGAGATTCCGCACGCGCGCCAGTCCGGGAAGAACTCGGCCGATATCCGGATGGTGGTCGATGCGCTCGACCTCTGCTACACGAAGGAGCACATCGACACGTTCGTGATCGTATCGGGCGACTCGGACTTTTCGCCGCTGGTCAGCAAGCTCCGCGAGAACGCCAAGTCGGTAATCGGGGTCGGAGTGAAGAACTCGACGTCGGACCTGCTCATCAACAACTGCGACGAGTTCATCTTCTACGACGACCTGGTCGCCGAGCGTCAGTCGTCCCGCCGGCGTCAGCGTGGAAAGGGACGTGGCAAGAGCGCGACCGCGACACCGAGGAAACAGGTCGCTCGGGCGCAAGCCCAGGAGGATGCGGCCAAGAAGGAGCCCGCGGCGGACGATTCGGCCCAGGAGGCGATCGATCTGGTCGTCCAGACTGCCGAGGCGATCTACGCCGAACGTGGAGACCGGGCGAAGCTCTGGGGGTCGATGATCAAGCAGACATTGAAGCGTCGGCGTCCAGGGTTCAACGAGTCCGCCTACGGGTTCGGGTCGTTCAACGATCTGCTCGATGAGGCGCAAGCCCGCGGACAGCTCGAGCTCGAGCTCGACGAGCGGTCTGGCGGCTATGTGATCGGAAAGATCTTGCGAGACTAGTTGACCGTTTGCCGGAGGTGGCTCATGCAAGAGAGGTCTGTGCTGCGGCGTCTACCGGTGACGTGGCTCATCCTGTGTGGCGCGGTCGCCGTCGCGGTGGCGCACTCGACCCCGAGCCAATCGAGGGGGTGCCCGAGGTGCTTGCCCGGGGGTTGGCCGGTCTGATGGACGTGGCCCTGCATCCGAACTTCGCCGAGAACCGGCTGGTGTATCTCAGCTACACGAGACCGCTTCCGGATGATGCCGCCACGGTCGCGTTGGTCCGCGAGCGTCTCGACGGGATGGCGCTGCGGGATGTCGAGGATGTGTTCGTCGCCGAGCCGTTCGGTGGGGCGACCGCGTCGGCCCGGATCGCCTTCGCGCCCGGTGGTCTGCTGTTCATGACGGTCGGCGGCTCCTTTGGAACGAACCCGGAAGGCGCGCGTGCCCAGGACCCGAGTAGCCACGCCGGAAAGCTGCTGCGGTTGCGGGACGATGGCAGCGTGCCGGACGACAATCCGTTCGTCGGACGCGAGGGCTATAAGCCTGAAATCTTCTCGATGGGTCATCGCAACCAGCAGGGGCTGGCCATCCATCCGGACACGGCGGCGCCGTGGGCCACCGAGCACGCCGTGCAAGGCGGCGACGAGCTCAACGTCATCGAGCCGGGGCAGAACTATGGCTGGCCCGTGGTCTCCTACGGGCGGCAGTACAACGGGCCCCGGGTGANCGACCGGTTCTGGGCAGACGGCATGGAGGAGNCCCTCGTCTTCTGGGTGCCGTCGATTGCCCCATCCGGCCTGGCCTTCTACACCGGCGACCGGTTTCCCCAGTGGAACGGCAACCTGTTCGTCGGCTCGCTCATGACCGGCCGGATCGGCCGCACGGGTCACCTGGAACGGATCGCCTTCAANGAGAACGGGGAGGAGCTGGCGTGGGAATGGTTGCTGACCGAGCTCCGGCAGCGAATTCGTGATGTGAAGCAGGGCCCGGACGGTCTCCTGTATGTGCTGACCGAGGAGAATCGGGCGGCGCTGCTTCGGCTCGAACCGGTGGAGTAGCCGTCAGGTGATGTGTCGTGCCGTCTCACAGGCTCGTTCGCTTCGTTGACCTAACGAGGGGCTCCCGGGGCCCGACTCTCGCCCCATCGCTCCCTGTGTCGGCGCTCACACTGGTGCGACCGGCGCCGGCGCCGCGCCCGGTAGGATGCGCCCGGCCGGCTGAGGACGTCGCATGACATCGACGCCAAACAGCTCGGGCCACGCGCAGCCCTCCCGCACCCATGACCACGCCAAGGACGTCCCCGGGCTGAGCGACGCGCGGCTGCTGCTGGCGGCGGCGATCAACGGCCTCCTGACCATAGTGCAGGTGATTGGGGGCCTCCTGTCGGGCAGTCTCTCACTCGTGGCCGATGCGCTGCACAATCTGAGTGACGCCGGAGCGCTGCTGATCGCCTGGACGGCGCGCCGGATTGGTCGCAAGCCGGCAGACCATTTTCAGACGTTTGGCTACCGGCGGGTCGAGCTCGTCGGGGCGCTAATCAATGCCACGACACTCAATCTGGTCGGGCTGTATCTCATCTACGAGGCGGTGATGCGTGTGGTCGACCCGCCGCCGGTGACGGGATGGACCGTGGTGATCGTCGCCGGTGTCGCGCTGGCAGTCGACCTCGTCACCGCGCTGCTCACTTACGCGATGGCCAGGGGCAGCCTGAACGTGAGAGCGGCGTTCGTCCACAATGTGACCGACGCGCTGGGGTCGGTCGCGGTCATCGTGGCCGGCATTCTCATCCTCCGGTATCAGCTGTATCTGGCCGACGTCATCGCGACGTTTCTGATCGCAGGCTACGCGCTCTACCATGGTGTGGTCATCACGCGGCAGGCGAGTCGCATCTTGACGCTCGGGGCGCCGGTGGGCGTCCACGTGCCGGCGCTCGCCGACGCGCTTCGATCGGTTGACGGGATCGTCGATGTCCACCACGTGCATGTGTGGGACCTCGACGAGTCCCAGAAGTCGTTTGAGGCGCACATCGTGGTCGAGCGTCAGGACGCGGTGCTGGCCGAGCGGGTCAAGCAGCTGGCGCGCGCGGTACTCGAGCGTCACGGCATTACACACTCGACGCTCGAGTGCGAATATGGTGCTGTCAAAGACGGCTGTCGCGAGGGTGAGGTGGTCACGCCGCATTAGAGCAGGCAGGATGCTCGAGAAGTCAGATGACAGGAGTCAGAAGATTGATCGTGGGGAGAGGGATGCGTCATGGATGAGCTGAAGCTCGCAATGAACCGCCGCCGGTTCATCGCCGGTTTGTCGGCTGCCGGGGTTGGGTCGACACTGCTGCCGGGAGCACTGGCCGCCGTGGCCCAGGACTCCGACGCGGTCACCGTCGAGATGCTCGAAGCGGCGCAGCAGATCGCCGGGTTGCGTTTCACGCCGGATGAGCTGCAGGCGATCGCGGGTCGGCTCAATCGCACGGGTGGCGACACCTCTGCCTACGAGACGCTGCGCGCAGCCAACCTCGGGAACAGCACTCAGCCGGCACTGGTGTTCAACCCGGTTCCGCCCGGCATGACGCTGCCGACCGAGCGGCGGCCGATGCGGCGTCAGGAAGTCACGGTGGCGATGCCGGCGAGCGATGCGGAGCTGGCGTTTTTGCCACTGACGCATCTCGCCAAGCTGGTGGAGACGAGACAGGTCAAGCCGTCCGAGCTGACCGAGCTTTATCTCGCGCGTCTCAGACGACACAATCCCACGCTGCGCTGTGTCGTCAGTTTCACCGAAGAGCTGGCCCGCCGGCAGGCACGACAGGCCGATGAGGAGATCGCCGCTGGCACCTATCGGGGTCCGCTCCATGGCATTCCGTGGGGCGCCAAGGATTTGCTGGCCGTGCGGGGAACGAAGACGACGTGGGGGGCGTCGCCGTTCAAGGACCAGACGGTCGACACCGACGCCACCGTCTACAGCCGTCTGACCGACGCCGGTGCCATCCTGGTCGCCAAGCTGTCAATGGGCGCGCTGGCGTCGGGTGACCGGTGGTTCGGGGGACGCACGCGGAACCCTTGGAACACCGAGCAGGGGGCGAGCGGTTCGTCTGCCGGTCCGGGAGCGTCGACGGCGGCCGGTCTGGTCGGCTTTTCGATCGGTACCGAAACACGCGGATCCATCATGTCGCCGTCGACCCGGAACGGGGTCACCGGGCTGCGCCCAACCTTTGGACGCGTCAGCCGGTACGGGGCCATGGCCTTGAGCTGGAGCATGGACAAGATCGGGCCGATGTGCCGCAGCGCCGAGGACTGTGCACTGGTGTTCGACGCGATTCGCGGGCCTGACGGCCGGGACAATACTGTCCTGGACGTTCCGTTCAACTGGGACGCGACAGCCGACGTCGCCAGCCTGCGTGTCGGGTATCTGAGGACCACTTTCGAGGATGACATCGAAGATGATCCGCAGAACCCGCAACGGGCCGCCAGTCAGCGCCAGTCCTTGTCGAACAACCGCGTGGCCCTTGACGCGATTCGCGGGCTGGGCGTGCAGCTGGCGCCGTTCGATCTGCCCGAGCTTCCCACCGAGGCGATCGGCTTCATCCTGGGAACCGAGGCTGCTGCGGCGTTCGATGTGCCGACGCTGAACGCGCAGCTCGACAGCATGCGCGAGGCGCCCGAGGAGAGCCGATGGCCGGATAGCTTCCGGACCTCACGGTTCGTCCCGGCGGTCGAGTATCTCCAGGCCAACCGTGTGCGTATGCGGTTCATCGAAGAGGTAGACGCGGCGCTCGGCGACTTCGACCTCTTCGTCGGCAGCAATCTCGCGCTGACCAACCTGACCGGACATCCGGAGATCAGCCTGCCGAACGGGTTCTTTCAGGGGTCGCCCACGAGCCTCCGGTTCACCGGCAAGTTGTTCGGCGAGGCGGAGATCCTGCGGCTCGCGCACGCCTATCAGGCCGCCACCGACTATCATCTGCAGCACCCGGCGCTGTAGCGTCGATGGGGTCTGACGAAGGGAGGAAGTCGTGAGAACGTTCATTATCGTGTTTGCCCTTTGCGCTCTCGTCTCGTCGCCTATGTTCGCCCAGCAGGATGGCGGGCCGCCCCTCTCTGAACCGCGTATCCCTCGCGTCGAGAAGCCGTGGACCGAGGCACAGCGGGAGATTCTCGAGCCGCGAGAAGGTCGCGACGGGCGGTTGCTTGGCGTCTGGTCCACCTGCGCGCAGGCGCCGGACCTCTGCCAAGCCTGGCTCGGCTTCACCGACTACCTGCTGCGCGAGTCGACGCTGCCGCTGCGGGATCGCGAGCTGCTCATCATGCGCATCGGATACCTCAACCACGGCGCCTACGAGTGGGCGGCGCATCGCGGCATCGCGGGACGCGCGGGCATCAGTGACGAGGAGCTGCTCCGCATCACCGTCGGACCTGATGCCGGCGGCTGGAGCACGTGGGACGCCGCGCTACTGCGAGCCGCCGACGAGCTGCACAACGACGCCCTGATCAGCGATACCACCTGGGCGACACTCGCCGAGCGCTACGATAGGCGGCAGTTGATGGAGGCGGTCTTCACGGTCGGGCAGTACAACATGGTGGCGATGTATCTGAACAGCCTGGGTGTGCAGTTCGAAGAGGGATTCGAGGGGCCACCGGTTCCTGATTGAGGCCCGTTTCCGGGGCGGTTCATGACTTCCTGACGTTGCTCCCCCAATTACAGAACTATTACATGGTACGTGTCGGGCCGCTGATAGGCTGTCAGTGTCAGCCGCGGCGCGGTGCTGCCGGTACCTCCTCTGAGGGAATCTTTGTGCACACGAGCGATATCGACTTCAACGACCGAAGCNAGATCAGCTGGGTAACCGCGACCGCATTCACCAGTTTTCACATCCTGGCGGTGGTCGCCTTGTTCTACACCACCTGGCAGGCGGTGGCTGTCGCCGTGGTGCTGCACTGGGTGTGCGTCAGCTGGGGCATTGGCATGGGCTACCATCGGCTGCACTGTCATCGGTCCTACGCGGTGCCCAAGCCGATCGAGTATCTCTTCGCGGTGTGCGGCTCGATGACCCTGCAGGGCGGACCGATCTTCTGGACCGCCATCCATCGGATCCATCATCAGCGCTCCGACAAGCCCGGCGACCCGCACACGCCGCATGACGGCAAGTGGTGGGCGCACATTCTCTGGACCATCTTCGGCGAGGAGCTGCACTCGAACACCGAGGTCACGGGCAAGTATGCCCCAGACTTGATGAAGGACCGCTTCTACCGGGTNCTGAACAGGTGGCATTGGGTGCCGCTGGTGATGCTGGGGTTGGTCCTGCTCGCCATCGGCGGGCTGCCGTGGCTGCTCTGGGGCTTGTTCCTCCGGGTGGTCGTGGGGCTGCATTGCACCTGGATGGTCAACTCGGCCACACATCTCTGGGGGAAGCGCCGGTTCCTGACCACCGACGATTCGAAGAACAACTGGTGGGTGGCGCTGCTCACCTTCGGCGAGGGCTGGCACAATAACCACCACGCCTATCCGAGGTCTGCGAAGCACGGTTTCGTGTGGCGGGAGTTGGATATCAGCTGGGTCCAGATCAAACTGCTGTCCAAGCTGGGTCTGGCCTGGGACCTCCGGGTGCCGACCGCCAGTCAGATCGCTAACAAGACGCTGCCGCTCGAAGAAGCCGCCTGAACCGGTCCGCAAGGGGCCGTTCGCTCGCCGTTCCCCGCAAATCCCGCCAAGGAGCTATCCTTGTATGCGTATGGACCGCACTGGCGGAACTCGCAAGCGCTCGGTCGTTCTGGCGTCGCTGCTCGGTGCCGCGCTCATCGCGGTCGCGGTGGCGCTGAACATCAGCTTCATCCTGGCCACCTGGCGCAGGGGGCTGCTGCTGCTCGTGGGCGTGCTGAGCTTCGCTGTGCTCATCGGCGGGCTGGCGCTGATCACCGCGTTCCTCATTCGTGAGATTCGGAAGAGCGAGCAGCACGACGCGTTCATCCACGCGGTGACCCACGAGCTGAAGACCCCGCTTGCCTCCATCAAACTCTATTTGCAGACCCTCCAGCAGCGCGAGTTTTCTCTCGACAAGCAGCACGAACTCATCGGCACCATGCTCGAGGACTCCGACCGCCTCCAGCAGACCATCGACCAGATCCTGCTGGCCGGCAAGACCGGCGACGCGCGCCGCGTCGAGAGCCCCGCAGATGTGGACGTGTCGGACATCGTGGGCGAATGCGTCACGCTGGCCGGCAGACGGCATCACCTGGNGCACGGGGAAGTCCGGCTCGTCGAGCGGGTGCCGCAGGGCGCGTTCGTGGTCAAGGGTGACCGGGACGAGCTGGTGGCGGCAGTGACCAACCTGGTCGACAACGCCATCAAGTACTCCGGTGAACGGGTCAAGGTCGGCGTGGNGGTGGCGCGCACCGGTGCCCGCCGCGTGGCGATCAGTGTGCGCGACCAAGGCATCGGCATCACCGGTCAGGAGCTGAAGCGCGTGTTTCGGCGGTTCTACCGTCTGCCGGCGGCGCTGCAGTCCCGTGTGCGCGGCACCGGGCTGGGGCTCTCGATCGTGCGCGCCGTGGCGCGCCGGCACGGTGGGCGGGCCTATGCCGAGAGTCGGGGCGCCGGACAGGGGAGCACCTTTACGCTCGAGTTGCCGCTGAAAACGTCATGAGTCGTGTCCTCATCGTCGAAGACGAAGAGCACCTTGCCGCCGGACTGAAGCTCAATCTGGAGGCGGAGGGATTCGTGGCCGAAGTCGAGGACAACGGCCAGGCTGCGCTCGAGCGCTTAACCAGCGGGTCGAATGGCTTCGACGTCGTGCTGCTCGACGTCATGCTGCCGGGCCTCGACGGGTTCGAGGTGGTGCGCCGACTGCGTGAGGCGGGAAAATTTCTGCCGGTGNTGCTGCTGACCGCCCGCTCCCNTACCGACGACGTGCTGCGCGGCTTCGAGGCGGGCGCCGACGATTATCTGCCGAAGCCGTTTGATCTGTCGATTCTCCTGGCGCGGGTCCAGGGATTGCTGCGGCGCAAGATGTGGCTGCGTGGCGGCAGCGAGACAGGACCGGAGGAAGAGCCGGACGAGTTTCGATTTGCCGGGAAGCAGATCGACTTCAGAGAGCAGCTGTTGAGCTGTGAGGGCATGGAGCAGCCGTTGACGCTGATGGAGACGACCTTGTTGCGCTATCTGGTGCGCCGGGAAGGCCAGACGGTGTCTCGCAAGGCGCTGCTCGAAGAGGTCTGGGGCGTGCGGCAGGATACCGACACGCGGACCGTCGACAACTTCATCGCCCGGCTACGCCGCTATCTCGAGGCGGAGCCGTCACACCCACGACATCTGCAAACGGTTCGGGGGGTCGGGTATCGGTTCGTGGCCGAGCCGGTCGACGATTGAAACGGGCACTCAGCCTTATCGCAGGCCGGTGTGTGCATCAGGAAGGGCGGAGATGAACGAGGCGNCGACGCTGCAGGTGTTCACCGACTTCGTCTGACCCTGGTGCTACCTCAGTACCGGGCGTATTGACAGACTGACACGGGCGTACGACATCGAGCTGCAATGGGTGTTCTTCCCGCTGCATCCCGAGACCCCTCCGGAAGGAAGGTCCCTGGAAACCATGTTTGCAGGACGCGGGATCGACCTCGAGGCGATGCATCAGCGCATGAAGGGGCTGATGGACGCCGAAGGCCTACCCTACGGGCGTCGAACCCACACGTATAACAGTCGTCAGGCCCAGGAGCTCGCGAAGTGGGCCGAGACCCGACCCGGTGGGCAGGCGATCCATGACCGGATCTACCGCGCCTATTTCGTTGAAGGAGCAAACATCGGCGACATGGGCGTGTTGGTCGAGTTGGCCGAATCGGTCGGTCTCTCTGGGGACACGGCCCGACGGGTGATTGAAGATCGCCTGTTCAGGGAGGCCGTAGACGCCGATTGGGCGCTATCGGCGAAGGCCGGCGTCACCGGCGTACCCACCTTCGAGGCCGGCGGTTCTCAGGTCGTGGGAGNGCAGCCTGAGTCGGTCCTCCGCCAGCTCGTGGAGTCGGCCGGCGCCGCCCAGAGAGCGCCTGTAGCTCGTAGCCTGTAGCCAAATCCGTCGGAGCGACGGGGCGTTGCCGGTCGCCCGCGTTAGTCGACGATCGCTTCGTAGACGAGATCTTTGAACTCTTCCCGGAACCCGCCGCCCCGCGAGGGTGACACAGCGGCCATGATGATGGTGATGATGCCGTGCTCCGGGTCGATGGAGAATCTGGTGCCGGATGAGCCGTCCCACCAGTATTCCCCTTCGCCGACCGGAAAGGTGTAGCGGCCCGCGTCGAGCACGATGTTGAACCCCAGGCCCCAGCCGGAGCCGGACATGTAGCCGCGGGTGCCGAGCGGGAGAACGGACTCGGGAACGTGGTTCCGTGTCATCAGCGCCACGGTGTCGGCACGCAACACGCGCGTGCCGTCGAGCACGCCGCCGTTGAGGAACATCTGCGAGAACCGCAGGTAGTCCATCACGGACGACAGCAATCCAACACCGCCTTCGATGAGCGTCGGGCGCTCGGTGAACGGTACGCTCTCGATCGCATAGGGATGCAGCTCGCCACTGCCATCGTCGAGCCGGTAGACGGTGGAAAGTCGGTCGGCCCGCTCTGGGTCGGCCCAGAATACGGTGTCGGTCATGTCGAGAGGGCCGAAGACGCGCTGCTGCAGAAAGTCCTCGAGCGCCTGGCCCGACCAGATCTCGACCAGGCGTCCGAGCACTGTTGTCGAGATGCCGTAGCGAAACCGGGTTCCCGGGTCTTCGAACAGCGGCACCCGCGCCGCGTTATCGACCATTTGTGGGAGTGTGATCGAACGGAGGCGGACCTGCTCGGCGCGATAGATCGGGGAGCTGCGGCCGCCGATACCGGAGCTATGCGTCAGCAGGTGTCGCACGGTGATGTCACCGCTCCGCGCCCGGGTGCGCGACATGTCGGGCGCGCTGGCGTCGAGGAACACTCGCTGGTCGGCGAACTGCGGGAGATACGTCGAGATCGGGTCGTCGAGCTGGAACTTGCCCTCTTCCCACAGCATCATCGCCGCCGTGCTGGTGATCGGTCGGGTCATCGAGTAGAGACGAAAGATCGCATCCGCCGGCATTGCGGCCCCCTGCTCGCGATCACGCTGGCCGAGCGCTTCGAAGTAGACCAGCTTGCCGTTCCGGGCCACGGCTGCCACGACCCCGGAGATATGGGCCGCATTGATGTGCGCCTGGAGCGCATCGGTCGCGTCGCTGAGCCCCGCTGATGAGAGCCCGACAGATTCGGGTGTTGCCCGCTGCAGGTCTTGAGCGAGGGCTGGGCTCACCAGGGTGAGCCAGGCAAGCGTCATCGCGGTCTGTCGGCGCCTCATAGGATGTCCTCGTGATTCAAGGCGCAATCGTAGCTNAAAAAGGTGGCGGTATGGTGACGTCCGGGCACCTTCCGAGGGTCTGGCACCCTATAATGACGACGAATACACAGAACCGAATCTGGGGGGAAGTCGATGGTCGAGAGGGATCGTGGAGTACTGGTAGTCACGCTGTTGGCAAGCATGCTGGCATTCGGCCAGGTCGCCACGGGGCAGGACTGGCCGCAGTGGCGCGGACCGAGCCGGGACGGCGCGGTGACCGCATTCGATGTGCCGGCATCCTGGCCCGCGGGGCTGACCGAGCAGTGGAAGGTGGAGGTCGGGTCCGGCTACGCCTCGCCGATCCTGATTGGCGANCGCATCTACCAGTTCGCCCGGCAGGGCGAAGACGAGGTGATGCTGGCCCTGGATGCCGGCTCCGGTGAGACCCTCTGGCGCACCGCCTACAACGCATCGTTCGACATGTGGGCGGCCACCAGGATGCACGGGCCCGGACCGAAGTCGACCCCGGCCTATGCCGATGGCCGGCTCTTTACACTGGGCATCAGCGGCATCGTGACCGCCTTCGACGCGGAGACCGGTCTCCAGATCTGGCAACGGCCGGCCGGGCCGGTGGAGCCGATGTATCACACGGGTCAGTCCCCCTTCGTTGATGGAGACCAAGTGATTCTCCATGTCGGCGGGCACGACGCCGGGGCGTTGACCGCCTTCGACGTTGCAACCGGCGACGTGCGGTGGAGCTGGGATGGCGACGGACCGGCCTATGGGTCGCCGGTTGCCGCCGAGCTGTCAAGTGTGCGGCAGATCATCACTTATACCCAGGAAAACTACGTCGGCGTGTCGGCCGAGACTGGCGAGTTGCTGTGGCGTCGCCCCTACACTACGCCGTCGACCACCACGTCCCAGACGCCGCACATCTATCAGGGGGACCTCATCGAGTCCGGTCGAGGCAACGGCATCACCCGATTCCGGGTCGTGCGCGAAGGCAACGCCTGGACCACCGAGAACGTCTGGCACACCGACGAGGTGTCGCTCCACATGACCAACGCCGTCGTCGTCGACGGTGTCATGTTCGGGCTGTCGCATCTCAATCGCGGCCAGTACTTCGGCCTCGACCTCGACACCGGCGAGGTGCTCTGGACCAGCGACCCGCGTCAGGCAGCCAATGCCGCGATCCTCAACGTCGGCACGACCATCCTGTCGCTGGAAGCGGATGCCGAGCTGGTCGTCGTGTCGCACAGTCGGACTGGTTTCGAGCCGGTACAGCGCTACGAGGTGGCCGACAGCGCGACCTGGACGCTGCCCACGCTGTCCGGTAATCGCATGTTCGTCAAAGACGTGGAGTCGTTGACACTCTGGACCGTCGAGTGACGGGGGCTAGATTCGCCTGTTGTCTTGTCGACGAGCAGGTTAGAATAATCGCCCGATTCTAATAGCCAGTACGATTCATCGCACCTCGGAGAAGACAATCGGAGAGGGAGACCCATGTCACTACGAATCAACAACACCGCGCCAGACTTCACCGCCGAGACCACCCAGGGCACCATCAGCTTCCACGAATGGATCGGCGACGGCTGGGCCGTGCTCTGCTCGCACCCCAAAGACTTCACCCCGGTCTGCACGACCGAGCTGGGCGCCCTGGCGGGGCTGCAGGGCGAGTTTGCGAAGCGCAACTGCAAAGTCATCGGCATCAGCGTCGACCCCGTGTCCAACCATGAGTCCTGGTCCAAGGACATCGAATCGTCGCAGGGACACGCGGTCACGTATCCGCTCATCGGTGACCCCGAGCTGAAGGTCGTCAAGCAGTACGACATGCTGCCGGGCGACGCTGGCGACACCAGCGAGGGCCGCACGCCGGCCGACAACGCGACCGCCCGTTCGGTCTTCGTCATCGGTCCCGACAAGAAGATCAAGGCGACCATCACCTATCCGATGAGCACCGGTCGCAACTTCGACGAGGTGCTGCGGCTGCTCGATTCCTGTCAGCTCACGGCGCAGAAGAAGGTGGCCACGCCTGTCAACTGGAACCAAGGAGACGACGTCATCATTCTGCCGTCGGTGTCCGACGACGCCGCCAAGGAGACCTATCCGGACGGCTGGAAGGCACCGTTGCCCTACATCCGGATCGTCCCGCAGCCGAAGTAGTTCGCGGCAGGCTGCACGACGTCGTCAGCTTCCCGCCGGCTACGAGCTGCAGGATGCTGGCGCTCATCTCACCGCCCGGATCGGACCAAACGTCTACTCGGTTCGTCCGGGCGGTTTTCTTCTCTTGGTCCACTTCGCCTAGAACCGTGCGGTCGGGATGTGTCACAATGTGCACATGAAGACGATCTCGATCCGGGAGTTGCACCTGGCCACCGGCCGGTGGGTGCGACATGCCGCGAAGGAACCGGTCGTGGTGACCGATCGCGGCCGCGAGGTGGCGGCGCTCCAGCCGCTCGATCCGTCGCAGCTCGGGCAGCCCCTTCCCGACCGTGAAGCGCGTATCCGCAAGCGGACGCGGCTGGCCACCGATTCGATGGTCTACCAGACCGAGATGCGGGACCGCGCCTGATGTATTTCGACGCCGCCTACATTGCGAAGTGCTATCTCAACGAGCCTGGCGCCGAGCGCGTTCGGGACAGGGCGCGGCAAGCCAGCGGACTCTGTTCGGCCGATTTCGGTAGGCTCGAGTTCACCTGTATCGTGCAGCGGCACCGCCGTGAGGGGCGCCTCATAGCGCGCGAGGCCAGGCAGGTGTTCCAGGAGTTCGAGGAAGACGAGCAGAACGCGGTGTGGCGCTGGCTCCCGGTCTCGACCGATCTAGTGCGTGAGACCTGCGAACGGGTGCGGCGGCTGCCGTCCCCGACGTTGATCCGGACCGGCGATGCGCTGCACCTGGCTTGTGCGCGAGCGTTCGGGTTCAAGGAGGTCTACACGAACGACCGCCGCATGCTGGCGGGCGCCAGCCACTTCGGCCTCACCGGTGTCAATCTGCTCGAGTGAGGGAACGGACTGAGGGCGACCTATGCCGTTGACCCCAGGTGCCACCCTGGGCCCGTACACGATCGTGGCGCCGCTCGGGGCGGGCGGCATGGGCGAGGTCTACAAGGCCCGCGACACGCGGCTCGACCGGACCGTCGCTGTCGAGGTGCTGCCGGCCCACATCGCCGCCGACCCCGACGCGCGCGAGCGCTTCGAGCGTGAAGCCAAGGCGGTGGCGGCGCTCAACCACCCGCACATCTGCACGCTGTACGATATCGGCCGGGAGGATGGCACCGACTTCCTGGTCCTGGAGCTTCTCGAGGGCGAGTCGCTCGCCCAGCGGCTCGAGCGCGGCCCGCTGCCGCTCGACCAGGTGCTCCAAATCGCGATCGAGTTAGCCGATGCGCTCGCCAGGGCGCACCGGCACGGGATTGTCCACCGCGACCTCAAGCCGGGCAACGTCATGCTGACCAAGTCGGGCGCCAAGCTGCTCGACTTCGGGCTGGCGAAGGTCGGACCAACCGAACAAGCCCAGGCGGTCGGGGTGACGGCGGCGCCGACGCAGGCCGGCCTGACCCAGGCTGGTGCGATCCTCGGCACGTTCCAGTACATGGCGCCAGAACAGCTCGAAGGCAAGGATGCCGACGCTCGGACAGACCTATTCGCGTTCGGCGTCATGCTCTACGAGATGCTCACGGGGCGCCGCGCGTTCGAGGCCGAGAGCCGGGCGAGCCTCATCGGCGCCATCATGACCGCGCAGCCGGCACCGGTCGCCGATCTGCTGCCAGTCAGCTCGCCTGCGCTACAGCGGCTTGTATCGACCTCTCTCGAGAAAGGCCCTGACGAGCGCTGGCAGTCGGCGGGCGATCTGAAGCGCGAGTTGATGTGGATCGCCGGAGGCGGTGGCGCTGACCCCGAGGTCGTCGCGCCGACGGTGGTATCCGAGGCGGGGGGGCGCCGCGTACTGCCGTGGGGCCTGACCGCGGCGGCACTCGTAACGGCCATCGGGCTGTGGAGCGTTCGCCCGTCGATCGACGGCGGGCTGACACACGTCAGCGTGGGCGTGCAGCCGTCTGCCAGCCTGGGCGGCCAGTCGGCGTATGTGACCGGTCGGACCGCGGTCACGGTGACCGCCGATGGCCGGACACTCTTCTTCGTCGGCAAGGCCGACGGCGAGGTTCCCGTGCAGCTCTATCGCCGCGACCTCGCCCAGCCGGTCGCGGTTCCGGTCGAGGGGACCGAGGGCGGTTTTCTGCCCTTCCTGTCGCCGGACGAACAGTGGCTGGGGTTCTATGCCGGTGAGAGACTCATGAAGGCGCCGATCGGCGGGGGGCTTCCGGTGGAGATCATGCGGCTCACGCGTCGGCCGAGCGGAGCACACTGGACGCCCGAGGGCGTGACCGTGTTCGACCAGAACGAGGGGCTGTTCCAGATTGCGGCCGATGGCGGCACACCGGAGGCGCTGACCGAGGCCGACCCGACACAGGACGAACTGAGGCACACGCTGCCCAGGATGCTGCCCGGCGGGGACGCGGTGCTGTTCACCATGCAGCGGTCCCTGTTCCGTTGGGATAATGCGCAGGTGGTCGTCCAGTCGTTGAGTACTGGCGAACGCACGGTTGTCGTCGAGAACGGGGCGGACGCTCGCTATGTCGACAGCGGGCATGTCGTCTTCGTCCGGTCCGGGACGTTGATGGCGGTTCCGTTCGATCTCGACCGGCTCGAGGCGACTGGTGGCGCGGTCGCGCTGATCGAGGGGGTCACGCAGGCGACCAACGTGCTCAGCAGCGACTTCGATACGGGTGCCGCGCAATTCGCTCTGTCGGACGTCGGCGACCTCGTCTATTTGCCCGGTGGCATCGCCCCGGACATGACGAACCGAGTGGTGTGGGTCGACCGACGGGGTACCGAAGAGCCTGTGCTCGAGGAGCTCGCAGCCTACTTCTCGGTTCGTCTCTCACCGGACGGTCAACAGCTTGCCTATACGACCGCCGGATCGGATGCAGGTGTGTGGGTGCACGACCTGCGTCGAGGCGGCACCGTCCGACTGTCGGAGGGAATGTCAATCGCTGCGATCTGGTCCCCCGACGGCCGGCATGTGGCCTTCGATTGGACCGAGTTCGAGGCGCCGAACCTGTTCTGGCGGCTAGCCGACGGAAGTCGACCTGCTGAGCGCCTGTCGACGAGGGATGACGTGGAGGTTCCCGGTTCCTGGTCTCCAGATGGCCAGTCGCTGATTTTTGCGAGCGGGGATGCTCTGTGGGTGCTGCAGGTGGAGCAGAGGGCATCTCAGGTGCTGATCGGCCAAGATGCCATCCTGCATCCCGAGCTGTCTCCGGACGGTCTCTGGCTCGCCTATGCGGCAAGCGATACCGGGCGTTTCGAGGTCTACGTTCAACCCTACCCGGGCGAAGGCGATCGCGTCCAGGTTTCCACGCAGGGAGGTTGGTCTCCGATTTGGTCGGACAACGGCCGCGAGCTGCACTACATCCAGTTCGCTCAAGACCAGGATAGCCCGCGGCGGATGATGGAAGTCGCCATCGACGCTGAGCCGACCCTCGAGCCGGGGCGCCCTGAAGCCGTCATGGACTGGACGTATGGCGACTCGCGACCCGTCAGGAACTACGACGTCAGCCCCGATGGCCAGCGCTTCCTGGTCATGGTAGGAGAGGAGCCTGAGGCCGAGCCCCGTGGGCACCTGCGGCTTATCGTCAACTGGGTCGAGCAGCTGAAGGAGAGGGTGCCGATTCCGTAGGCTCAAAGAAGTCAAAAGTCAGAAGTCAGAAGATAGACGTCAGAAGGAGCCGGAAACCTTCATCGGCTTGTGGGAGTCAGAAGGTGGTGATGGTTGGCGTCCCTTTCTGGCCGGCGTTGCTGTTCTGGCCCGCGATCGCGGCTGGGCTGGTGGCGGCCTGCTTCGGTGTCCTCGACCGGCGACCGTCCTGGCTGATGGGAGCAGCGCTGCTCGTGTTGCCGGCGTCGCTGTATCTCACGGCGACGCCGCGCTTTCGGTTTGTCGGTTTCCTGCCGGTACCCTTTCTGCTGCTGGCACGCAATGCCATCCGGCGCCAGTCCGACTGGCTCGGGACCGGGTTGGTGGTTGCGACGGTCCTGTTTCTAAGCTGGGTGGCTTCGATTGTTGGCCTGCCCATTCTGGTCCACCTGCTCGTGGTCGGGGCCGCGAGTGGTGTCGTGGCGGCGCGTCGCGTCGGCTGGTGGCTGCCCGTCTACATGGTCGTCGGCCTCGTCGGCGCCTTTGGCGCGGCGCTGCTGAGCTTCGGCGACGCGCCGTTTCTGATGCGGCACTCCTACCTGAATCCCTGGACGCTGTCGGTCGCCGGGGCGGCGCTGCTCGTGACTGTGATACGCGCCGTCGAATCGACGTTGCATCGCAGCGCGGGCCTGTGACACGAACCGCCAGGAACATTCCCACCGAAGTGTCTCTCGATCATTCCTAAACCTGGAAATCGCTTGGGATGATTCTGTGGCGCAGGCCTTCAGGCCTTCCATGAGAGGCCCAGCCGGTGTCAAGCCGGTCAGGGACCCTGGCTTCCATCCGCACTCTTGAGGGGCCCTGT
>PBRZ01000070.1 GCA_002726085.1 Acidobacteriota bacterium | reverse complement strand
AAGCTCTCGGGTGCTGTCGGTCGAGGGCACGACGTGCGGACGGCGGCGCGTCGGTCAGGGAGACCGTGTTCGGGTGACTGCGGTTCAGGCCTCGGTCGTCAGAGACCGCCTCGCAGATAGCAGCGCCCGGCCACGTTCGGACCTCAACGTGCACCGGGCTCGACAGGGCCCCTCAAGAGTGCGGATGGAAGCCAGGGTCCCTGACCGGCTTGACACCGGCTGGGCCTCTCATGGAAGGCCTGATGGCCTGCGCCACAGAAGCGGGCGGCCAACCGCGTGTCACCGACCGGCCGGCAGGGCGTCGTCGGGCAGGGCGAACGAGGTGAGAGTGCCGCCGGCGGGGATCAGGACGTGCTGCTTGCCATCGAGCATGTGTGTGATGGCGGCCGTTCCCCAGATCGACGACCCGGTCGGGTAGTGCCACAGGTTCTCGCCGGTGTCGGCGTCGAACGCCATGAAATTTCCCTCGTTGTCGCCACCGAACACCACGCCCGCAGCGGTCGACATGACGCCCGCGAGCGTCGGGGTCGGATAGCGGAATTCCCAGCGCCGCTCGCCCGTGAACACGTCGATGGCGCGTAGCGCGCTGTAGCCCTGGTCGGAGTCGACCCAGACCGTGCCGCCCGACGACCGTTGTCCGGGCGCGATCTCCGGCTTCTCGGGAATGAAGGTCGCACAGGTCTCACGCGCGGTCACGAAGAACAGCCCACGCGCTGGGTCGAAGGATGGCGGCATGAAGTTGGTGCCACCCCAGTAGTCCGGCAGGCAACCCTGGCTTCCGTCGTTCAGGATGATCGGCCGGCCGTCCGGACCGATCTCGCGCGCCCATGTCGTGTCGGTGAACGGTGTCCCCAGCAGCAACTCGCCGGTCTCCCGATCGAGCACGTAGAAGAAGCCGTTGCGATTGGCCACCATCACGACCTTGCGCGGGCGGCCCCCCCAGGTGATGTCGGCCTGAACCGGCACATGGTTCGAGTCCCAGTCGTTCATGTCGTGCGGCGTGAACTGATAGTGCCACCGGAGGGTGCCGGTGTCGGCCTCGAGGGCCACGATCGAGGCTGTGTAGAGGTTGTCGCCCAACCGGTCGTCGCCGTAGTAGTCGGGGTTCGGGTTGCCGGTGCCCCAGTAGATCAGGTTGAGCTCGGGGTCGTAGCTCCCGGTCATCCAGGTGCCCCCGCCCCCGCGCTCTCGGACGCCGGTGAACGGCCAGGTGTCGCCACCAGGCTCATCTGGGCTCGGAATCGTATAGAACCGCCAGTCGCGCTCTCCGGTCGCCGGATCGTAGGCGTCGATGAATCCCTTGGTCGGGTACTCGCCCCCCGAGATCCCCACGATGACCTTGCCGTCGACAATCAGCGGCGCTACCGTCGCCGCATACCCGATCCGGTAGTCGGCCAGCTCGACGTCCCACAGGATGTCGCCGGTCGTGCGGTCGAACGACAACAGATGCGCGTCGAGCGTCACCATGAACAGCTGATCGCCGAGCATGCCGAACCCGCGGTTTACGGGCGCGCTGCGGCCGTAGGTGAGATCGTCCGGCAGCTCGCGCCGGTACTGCCAGAACTGCCTACCGGTCCGTGCATCCAGCGCCCAAGCGTAGTTGTTCGGACCGGTCACATAGAGCACGCCGTCCCAGACCAGCGGCGTGGTCTCGAACCCGCGTCCCCGAGCGGTGGTGCCGGACTGAAACGTCCACTGCGCCGCCAGTCGATGCACGTTCGCGGGGGTGATCTGGGTTAGCGGGCTATGGCGGCGTCCGCTGTAGTCGCCCGAGAAGGTCGGCCAGCGCGCGGGGTCGCTGAACCCCTCGAGCAGCTGTTGATAGGTCGGCCCGGACCGGCCCTGTGCGCCGAGCCAAACCGCCAGGGGGGCGCTCAGCAGCGCCGCGACCATCACCGGGCGAATCACACGCATGGGTCTGAACCTTTCCCCGCTACGGCGCGGCGTCCGCCTCGCGCACCGATGCGAGGAACCGCAAGAGATCGTCGAGGTCCCCGTCGCTCAGGCGGTCGACACCGAAGGCCGGCATGAGCGAGCTCGCCTCGTCTCGCACGTCCCGCAGGTCCGCCCTCAGATAGCCCTGGAGCCGTTCGTCCGTGTCGACGACCTGGACCGAGAAGGCATCAGCGCTCTTCTTCACGCCGAGGATCTCGTCGCCGTCCCGCATGACCAGCGTCACGGTGCGATAGCCGACCGCCATCGACGCGCCGGGATCGCGAATCGCCTGCGTGAGACTCGCCCGGGACCGGGTCACGGTAATCCGGGACAGATCGGGCCCCAGCCGCCCGCCACGCCCGGCCGCCCGATGACACCGGGCACAATTCGATCGAAAGATCTCTTGACCGCGGTCGGCGTCGCCCGTCGCGAACTCGACCGGTGAGACAGTGCCGATGCTCTTGAGATAGGTGACGATCGCCCAGAGCTCATCGTCGGGCGCCGCGCTCGATGGCATGATGCTGCCGGGGATGCCGGCGCGAATCGTCTGAAAGATCCGATCGTCGCCGGCGCCGACCGCCCAGAGCTCGGTCAGATCCGGACCGCTGATGCCTTTCGCGTCCGCACCGTGACACTCGGCGCACCGAGTGGCGAACAGAGCCCGACCAGCCCGGGTCGCCGCGGGACTGCCTTCGTGGGGATTGACCAGGCCGTCCTGCCCTGCCCGAGCCACGGTGGGAACGCACCACACCCAGACACACGTGATCACAGCACACGACAAATGGCGCACCCAATGGGGTCTGCGCGAGTACTCGTTCACCATGTTGTCGAAACCGGCCTCACGGTACCGCATACGTGACGGCCGTTCAACACGCGCGCGACCCGGCCGGCGGTACGGCCCGATCTCGCGGATCACGCCAGCGCGCGTGTTCAGAAGGAAGACGCGGCTGTCTTGGCTCCCGCCGTCGTGACCGTCATCGGCACCGCCGCTACGCACCCGATCATCGTTTTGAACATGAACTCCCTCGGTCCAGGTACCATGACCCACCGGC
Organism: Acidobacteriota bacterium; assembly: GCA_002726085.1. Lineage (GTDB taxonomy): Bacteria > Acidobacteriota > Vicinamibacteria > Vicinamibacterales > UBA8438 > NP936. Next base: position 34,102 of record PBRZ01000070.1, on the reverse strand, counting down.
GACCCGCATGACAAGCGGGGGCTCGGGAGGAACAGCTGATGGGACCACTCGCCGGAGTGAGAGTTGTCGAGCTGGCCGGGATCGGCCCCTGCCCGATGTGCGGCATGTTGCTCGCGGAGCTCGGCGCCGATGTGTTGAAGATCGACCGCCTCCAGCCCTCCGGATTGGGCTTCGCTGTGGGGGACGCGCACGCCTACCTGCACCGCAGCCGTCGGTCCGCCGCGGTCGACCTGAAGCAGGCTGATGGCACCGGGCTGGTGCTTCGCCTCTGCGCCTCGGCGGATGCCCTAATCGAGGGGTTCCGGCCTGGCGTGACCGAGCGCCTCGGCATCGGTCCCGAGCCCTGCCTGGCGGCGAACCCGCGTCTCGTTTACGGACGGGTGACCGGTTGGGGACAGAACGGCCCGCTCGCCCATGCAGCCGGGCACGACCTGAACTACATCGCGCTGACCGGTGCGCTCCACGCAATCGGCCGGCCCGGACAGCGGCCGACTCCGCCGCTCAACCTCATCGGCGACTTCGGGGGCGGAGCGCTGTATCTGGCGCTCGGGGTGGTGGCGGCGCTGCTCGAGGCGCAACGTTCGGGACAGGGACAGGTCGTGGACGCGGCGATGGTCGACGGGGCAGCGTCGTTGATGACCGGCCTCTACGGTTTGCGGGGCGCCGGGCTCATGGGCGACGAACGTGGCGCCAACGTGCTCGACGGCGGCGCCCACTTCTACGACGTCTATGAGACGAGCGACGGAAAGTTCATCGCCCTGGCACCGATTGAGCCAGGCTTCTATAGGACCCTGCTACAGCGGCTCGGGCTTCCCCCGGACGAATTGCCCCACTCCATGAAGGCGAGCGACTGGCCCGGCCTCAAGTCGAAACTGGCGGCCCTGGTCGGCGCCAGGAGCCGTGACGAGTGGACCGCGTTGCTCGAAGGGTCCGACGCCTGCTTCGCCCCGGTGCTGAGCATGGCCGAAGCGCCACACCATCCGCACAACGAGGCTCGGGCGACCTTCATAGAAGGCGACGAAGGGTGGCAACCCAACGCAGCTCCGCGATTCAGCCGCACGCCGAGCTCCATCCGCGGGGCACCGGCCGCGGCCGGCGAGCACACGCAAGAAGCGCTGTCGGACTGGGGAGTGCCAGACGAGGAGATCGAGGCGCTGCTTGATAGCGGCGTGATTGCCCAGCGCCCGAAGCCGCAGGCATGAATCCGAACGCTCCGCGGGCCTGAAGACCCTTGCTACCGGTACACTCCAGCGTCCTGCTGATTATGGCAATGCGAACGTCACGAGCGTATCGCTGGCGGCTATCGCCACATACTGCTTGCCGTCGCCGCCTCGGTAGGTAATCGGATTGGCGTTGCCGAATCCGCTCAGCGCACCCACCCACACCTCACGGCCTGTCGTCGCCTCGAAAGCGCGCAGGCGATTGTCGTCGGTCCCGGCCACGAACAGCAGACCGCCGCCAGTGACGATGGCGGCCGCGCGAATCGGGCGGCCTGTATCCTGCTTGCCCTCCGGTAGTTGGTCGGTAATGCCGAGTGTGCTCTGCCACGCAACGTCTCCGGTCGAGGCGTCGACTGCCGTCAGCCGGCCCCATGGCGGTTTCTGGCACGGCAGGGTCGCGTCACCGATCCGTACGGTGAAGCTGGACGGACGGGGAGCGCGCTTGACATAGGGCACGGGCGACTCGTCTGGTGCCGCTTCCATCCACCCCAGCAGCCCGAGATCCTGTGTGGCCACGAACACGTAGCCTGTGGCCGGGTCAAACGCCGCTCCACCCCAGTTCGCACCACCGACTCCACCCGGAAACGAGATCGTGGTCCGTGGCGGCGCGCCCTCCGCGCGATACACCCAGGGCGTGAACGGACCGGCGTTGTAGAGCTCGCCCAGGCCGGCCACCATCTCCGCGCACGCCGCGGCGTGCTCGGCCGATGTGTCCTCGGCCGTGACCAGATCGCCCGGATCGAACCTGACGCGTGCCAGCCCAGTCGGCTTCACGGGCACTGGCTGCGTTGTGGCGGCCTGCTCGCCCGGCACGTCGCTCGCCGCCACCTCGATGTCCTCGACGCCATAGATCGGCTCGCCCGTTTCCCGATTCAGTATGTACAGGTAGCCGGACTTCGTGGTAACGCCCAGCGCCGGGATCGACCCGCCGTCACGAGGGATGTCGAACAGGGCGGGCGGCGCCGGCGGATCGGCATCCCAGAGATCGTGACGGATCGTCTGGAAGTGCCACCGATAGGCGCCGGTCTCGATGTCCACCGCGACCACCGCGTTCCCGTAGAGGTTGTCGCCCCCCCGGTCGCCACCGTAGTCGGCCGGTATGGGTGAGGCCAGCGGCAGATAGAGCAGCCCCCGCTCCTCATCCATTGAAAAATAAAACGGCCACGCATTGACACCCAGCCGGTCGCGCCAACTGTCGCCCTCCCACGTGTCGTGCCCCGGCTCACCCGGCTGCGGCACCGAGCTGAACTCCCACACCTTCTCGCCCGTGCGGGCGCTGAAGGCGCGCGCGTTGCCGATGCCACCGGGGGCACCGCGTGGGGTGTTGGCGCCGACCACCACGGCATCGCCGTAGACGAGCGGCACCGAGTTGTAGGGCACCCCCATGTCGGTCTCGCCGCCCTGCCCGAAGCTGTCGATCGACGCGCCGGTCGCGGCATCCATCGCGATCAACCGCGTGCCGGAGGTCACGATGATGCGCGCCGGCGTGGCCTCATCGCCCGGCCAGTAGGACACACCGCGACGCGACGGCGCACCGTCGGCAACCTGATGCCGCCAGATCTCGCTGCCCGTGTCCGGGTCGAGCGCGACCACGCGGTCGGCCGCCGGCAGATACATGACCCCGTCGACCACGATCGGCGTCGCCTGTGAGTTGGGTCCGCGCCCGCCGGGCTCCTCGGCCTCCAGCGAGTAGGTCCAGGACTCGGCCAGGTTCGCCACATTGGCAGGCGTGATCTCAGCCAGCGACGAATAGCCGGTCGCCGCCAGGTCGTGGCGATACATCGGCCAGTCGGCGCTGTCCTCCACCGCCATCGCCTGGGGCGCGTCGCCCTCCTCCGGGACACCACCGCCGCCGCACTGCGCCAGCACCAGGACACCGAGCGCAACACCGAACACCATCGTCAGCCGTGTGAATCGCATCACGTCTCAACCTCCGGTCGAAAACCTGGGGGAGCGGGCATTGTATATCGGTGCACCTCGATCGGCGCCCATTCTGGCGACATGGCCTGCCATTCTGCCGCAATTGAGACCGCTGTGCCCGTATAATCGACCCGTTTCAGATCACCGGTCCAGCACTGGTCCGAGGGGCCGAGACGCCTCGTACCGGAGGGCATCATGAGCACAGTCATTCGACCGGCACTATTCTTGGTCCTGGCCTTGGCAACCATGTCGGCGTCGGCCCAGGCTCAGACCGATGACACGCTACGTATCTATCTTGTCGACGTGGAGGGCGGCAACGCCACGCTTTTTGTCTCGCCAGAGGGCGAGTCATTGCTGATCGATACCGGCAATGGTGGCGCGAACGCCGACCGGGACGTCGGCCGCATCATGGCAGCGGTCGAGGACGCGGGGCTGCAGCAGATCGACCATCTGATCACGACTCACTACCACGGGGACCATTACGGTGGGATGAGCGAGCTGGCCACGCGGATCCCGATCCGGCACTTCATCGACCATGGGCCGAGCGTCGAGGATAACGCGCGCACCCTCGAGTTTCTCGATGGCGCCTATCGTGATTTGTTCACCGCAGCCCGGCACACGGTGGCGCGGCCCGGCGACACGGTGCCGCTAGCCGGCGTCGACGTCACGGTGATGGCGTCCGGCGGGCAGGTAATCCAGACACCGCTATCAGGCGGCGGTGGGTCGAACCCGTATTGCGCCGACTTCGAACCGCAGGCCGAGGACCGTGGTGAGAACGCTCAGTCGGTGGGCATCCACTTCAGGTTCGGCCAGTTCCGCGGGACGCATCTGGGCGACTTGACCGTCAACAAGGAGTTCGAGCTGGTCTGTCCCGCCAACCCAATCGGTACGGTCGATCTTCACATCGTCTCGCACCACGGACTGCAGACATCGAACTCCGCCGCGCTCATCCACGCAATCGCGCCACGCGTGGCACTGATGAACAACGGAACTCGCAAGGGCGGCTCGCCCGGACCGATGACCACGCTGCACACATCACCCGGTCTGGAAGACCTCTGGCAACTCCATTTCTCGGTGCTGAGCGGGCAGGAGTACACGGTGCCCGGAGTGTTTATTGCCAACATGGTCGACGACCAGCCGGCGACGATGCCGCTGGCCCCGATGCCGCAGCCGCGACGGGGTTCCAACGCCGGGCCGCCACCGATACACAGCGGCCCCGCGCACTGGATCGAAGTCGAGGCGCAGCGCGACGGCGGCTTCACCGTGACCAACAGCCGGAACGGGTTCAGCAAGTCGTACTAGAGCGAACCCGCAAAGCGCTACTCGGCGCGAGGAGCGGTCACCGGGTTGAGCCGTGCGGCGCGACGGGCCGGCAGATAGGCGGCGACCAGCGCCGTCAGACCGAGGACGACCGGCACCGCCGCGAAGGTCGTCAGGTCGAAGGTCTCCACACCGAACAGCAGGTCGCTGAGCAGCCGCGCCAGCGCGAACGACGCGACGAGCCCGATGAAGGTCCCGACCACCACGAGTTTCAGCCCGCTCGCCGCCAGGAGCCGGACGACGCGGTCGGCGTCGGCGCCGAGCGCCATCCGGATGCCCACCTCCCGGGTTCGCTGCGCCACGGCGTAGCTCACCACCCCGTAGAGGCCGATCCCCGAAAGCAACAACGCCAGGGCCGCGAAGACCGACAGGAGGAAGGCCGACATCCGCGCCGGCAGCAGCATGTTGCCCAGATGCTCCTCCATTGTTTTTGTCTCCCAGACCCACAGGTCGGGGTCGACCTCCCGCCCGGCAGTCATCAGCGCCTGGGCAGTCTGTTCCGAGTCCGCGGTCGTATTGGCCACGACCGTCAGAAACGGCGTATACGCCTGGGAGTACGGCAGATAGACAATCAGCTCCGGATCCCCGCCAAGGGAGCGGACCCTCGCGTCATTGGCCACACCGACAACCAGCAGATCCCGTGCGTCCTCGCCCAGTCGGCGCAGCATCCGACCCAGAGCGTCGCCGTCGGTGAAGAATCGCCGCGCCGTAGCCTCGCTGATGATCGCGACGCGTTGCGTGTCGGGCAGATCGGCGGCGTCGAAGTTGCGGCCCCGCAGAATCCGCATGCCTGCCGCATCGAAGAAGTCAGGATCGACCTGGGCTCGATTGGCGCTGAAATACTCGGTGTCCGACGGTGGCTCGACCCCGTCGACGTTGAAGCCGATCGTCTGGGTACTGATGGTGGTCAGATGCAGCCGGTCGATGAGCCCGACCGATCTGACGCCAGGCAGCTGGCGGTAGCGTTCGAGCAGACGATCCGTATAGCGACGTCCCTCGTCGTTCGTGAAGCGCGTTGTCGGCACCATGAACGTCATGAGGGCGGTCGGCTCGCGGCCGAAGCCGACGTCGACCGCCTGCACCTTCTCGAAGCTACGGAGAAAGAGACCGGCGCCGACCAGCAGGATCAGCGACACCGTCAGTTGCGTGACGACGAGCGCGTTGCGCCACCGTAGCTGTCCCGGCTGGCCGCCGCCCGCGGTCTCGCTTTTCAAGGTCGACGCGACATCGGGCCGGGTGCTCTGAAGCGCCGGCACCAGCCCGAGGAGCGCGCCGGCCAGCACGGAGAGGCCGAACGTGAACCCGAGCACGGTCCAATCGAGGCTGAGGTCGAGAACGATCGGCACCGGCAGGGGCAGCTCGGCGCGCTGCAGCAGACCCAGCAGTGCGACGGCGATCCCGAGGCCGACCACGCCGGCCAGCAGGCTGAGGAGCGTGGTCTCGGTCAGGAGGCGCCGGACGAGCGACCCGCGAGAGGCGCCGAGCGCCAATCGCACTGCAACGTCCCGCCGCCGGTCGAGCGCCCGCGCCAGAAGGAAGCTCGCCAGGTTCGTGCACGCCAGAAGCAGCACGAGACCGACCACCACCATCAAGAGCCACGCCGCTGCCCGGATGAACGGATCCATCGGCGGAAAGAGCAGCACGTCACCATGCGACAGAATCGCGAACTCGCTGGTGCGCCCCCACCCGCCCGGAGCCCTCTCCGTCAGATCGGCCGCGACAGCCGCCAGCGCAGCCTCGGCCTCCGGCAGCGTGGCACCGGGCTCGAGTCGCGCCTTCGTGAACATCGAGTGGTTGCCGCGCTCCTCGATCATCTCGGCGCCCATCAGCTCCTCGATCATCATGTAGGGCGCATAGAACGCCGGTGTGATGCCACGCATGCTCCCTGGGTAGTCTGGTGGGGCCACCCCGATGACCTCATAGGCGCGTCCGCCGATCCGAAGCGTCTGACCGATCGCGTCGGGACTCCCGCCGAACGCGCGCTGCCAGTAGCCATGGTCGAGCATGACTACCGCGTGAGAGCCGGGAGAGACGTCATCCTCTGGGAGGATCGTTCGACCAATGAGAGCATCGATGCCGAGGGTGCGGAAATACGACCCGGTGACCGTCTCTGCGAGGGCGAGATTGACGCCGCTCTCACTGTCGATCTGCACCTGCGTGAACTGCGACGCGGCGATATCGCTGAAGACCTCCGTCGTGCCGTCCCGCACGTCCTCGTAGTCCGGATACGACAACGTCCCGAAGCGGAACGTGGGCGAGTGCATGTAGAGGTTGACCAGCTCCTCCGGCCGCTCGAGTGGAACGGTGCGAAGCAGGACGGCGTTGACGAGGCTGAAGATCGCCGTATTGGCACCGATGCCGAGAGCCAGCGAGAGGACCGCCACCGCGCTGAACCCGGGACGCCGGGTCAGCGCGCGCAAACCGTCGCGCACGTCGCGCCGGATGTCGTCGAGAACGGGCATGCTGTCATGGACGGATCGGTACGGGCGGTTGTTCCCCAGGGCCGGGCACGTCTTCGGTCCCTGGAGCGCGCGGTCACCGCCAACGAGATATGCGAGGCGACGGCGGGTCCCGCCGAGGCCGCTCTTGTCGCGCAGCCTGGCTACAGGCTCCAGCCGTCCCGATACTCCTCGTCGAGGAAGGCGTTCGCCTCCGGCACGTTCGTGGCGCGCATCCGCGCCGCGTCCCACTCGATCGTCTGGCCGGTGCGCACGGCAAGGTTGCCCAGCAGGACGACCTCGGTCAGTGGACCGGAATGCTCCGGAAAGCTGGAGCCGGTGGCGCCGTTGCCCTTGCAGGCCTCGATCCACTCGAGGTAGACGCCTGGCGACCGCGGGTATCTCTGGGGAGGCGGGCTAGCCATGACGTCGTCATGGAGCGTGGTCGGAAACACGTGGGGCTCCCGCCCATACATGTCGGCGCCGATCGCGCCACCCTCGCCGATGAAGAGCTGACCACTGCTGCCGCCCGGCAGCCGTTCCCCGCTGACCAGTTGCGGCGGCCGCGGCATCGCCAGGTCACCGTCCCGCCAGACGAACCTGACCGGCGGCCGGCTCCCACGAGCCGGGAACTCGTAAGTGATCCGGGACACCGCCGGCGCGGTCTCGGCAAACAACGGTGTCGTCTCGGCCTCGATGCGGATGGGCTGGTCGAGCTCGAGCGCCCAGAACGCGGCGTCCATGGAGTGACAGGCGATGTCGCCCAGCGCACCGGTGCCGTAGTCCCACCACCCCCGCCAGCGGAACGGGTGATACGCCGGGTGATAGGGCCGGTGTCTGGCCGGACCAAGAAAGAGATCCCACTCGAGGCCGGACGGCATCTCGTGAGTGTCGGTTGGCCGCTCGATCGCCTGCGGCCAGATCGGCCGGTTCGTCCAGTACTGCACCTCGCGGACCGTCCCGATGACACCCGCCTCGATCCATTCCCTGATCTGCCGTGTGCCCTCACCCGCGTGGCCCTGGTTGCCCATCTGGGTCACCACGTCGTGTTCGCGGGCCGCGCGGGCGAGCGCGCGAGCCTCGGCCACGGTTCTCGTCAGCGGTTTCTCGCAGAAGACATGCTTGCCCCGACGCATCGCCTCCATCGCGATGACTGCGTGGATGTGGTCGGGTGTGGCGATGATCACCGCGTCGATGTCCGGCTCGCGGTCGAGCATCCGCCGGTAGTCGGAATAGGCGCTCGCCTGCGGATGCTCGGCGAAGGTCTCCGCGGCGTGACCCGCGTCGACGTCGCACAGCGCCACGATATGCTGGCTGCGACACCCCTCGATGCTGGCGCGTCCTCGACCTCCGATACCGATCCCGGCAGTGTTGAGCGTGTCGCTCGGCGCCTGAAAGCCGGCGCTGCCCAGCACGCGGCGCGGCACGACGGTGAGCGCGGCAGCCGATGCCGACGCCCCGGCGATGAACTGGCGACGCGAGATATCGTGGCGACTCATGGCGATGTCTCCAGTGGCGACGCAGACCCGGCCGGTGGTTCGGTGTCGGCTGCCCGGACAACCGCTGAAATCATGTCGCGACGGCCCCGGACCCTGCGGTCATTCCCGTATAATCGACGCAGCTTCACACAGTCATGTCTCTCGACGCTGCTATCCATTCGGATCTGCACGAGATCGATACTCCCGTCGACACCGAGGAGACCCCACCATGATGATCGGCCTTCGGGGACGCGTGACCCTTGCGGGCGCTCTCGTCCTCATGACCAGCGCCGCCGAGCAGGCGCCAGCTCCGTCCCAGCCCCCGGTGCCCGCACTGCTGCAACGCTTCGTACCGGTTACCGATGCCATGTTGCGGCAGCCTTCGCCACAGAACTGGATCAGCTTCCGCAACGGCTACAACCTGTGGGGCCATAGCGCGCTCAACCAGATCAACGCAGGCAATGTTGGCGAGCTGCGTCTCGTCTGGTCGCGGGCCATGCAGCACGGCTATCAGGAAGTCGAACCGATCGTCTACAACGGGGTCATGTTTCTCGCCAACGTCGAGGACATCGTCCAGGCGCTCGATGCGACGACCGGCGACCTGCTGTGGGAGTATCGCCGCGACCTGCCGGAGAACATTGCCAACGTGACCGGGACGCGCTACCGCTATCGGAACGTCTCGATCTACGACGACAAGATCTTTCTGGCCACGAACGACGCGTTTCTCGTGGCCCTGGACGCCCGCACCGGCGAAGTCGTCTGGGAAACCCTGCGCGCCGACTACCGCGAACGGGTTGCGCAGACGGCCGGACCGATCGTCGTGAAAGGCAAGCTCATCACCGGGTCGCGCTGTAATCCGTCGAGCCCGCGACCGGGCGGCTGCTTCATCACGGCGCACGATGTCGGCACCGGAGAGGAGCTCTGGCGCATCAACACCGCCGCCACACCGGATCAAGCAGGCGGCGACACCTGGGGCGGTCTGCCGCGCGCCGCGCGCCGCCATGCCTCGGCGTGGATGGTCGGCAGCTACGACCCGGAGCTCGACCTCGTCTACTGGGGTACCGGTCCCCCGGCGCCCCTACCCGAAAAGCTGCGAGGGGCGGGCAAGGCCGATCTGCTCTATACGAACTCCACGCTGGCCCTCGACCCAGATACAGGCGAGATGGCCTGGTACTTCCAGCATCTACCTCGAGACAACTGGGATCTCGACCATGTCTTCGAGCGGATGATCGTGGAAACCGACGTGTCGCCGAATCCGGACGAGGTGCCGTGGATCAGCCCCACGGTTCGACCGGGGGAGCGCCGTAAGGTCATTACCGGCGTCCCCGGCAAGACCGGGCTCGTGTGGACGCTGGACGCCGCCACCGGCGAGTTCCTATGGGCGCGACCGACGGTGTATCAAAACATCATGACAGGACTCGATCTCGAGACCGGCCGCCCGATCATCGACGAGTCGACGACGCCGCAGTCGGTCGAAACGACGGCGTTCGCGTGCCCCCACCTGCTGGGTGGCAAGAATCAACCATCTGGCGCATACAGCCCAGATACCAACGCGATCTACACGCCGCTCAACAACGCCTGCATGGATATCGCGATGTCGGTCGAGGAAGCCGGACCGAGCGACGGCTACGACATTCGCGTGCAGGTGCGTCATCTTCCGGGCGTCGATCCAGAAACGGCGCCCGTCGGACGTCTCGAAGCGGTGTCGGCCTCGACCGGCGCGACCTTGTGGACCTATCAGCAGCGCGCGCCGATCTACGGGTCGGTACTGGCTACCGGCGGGAACCTCATCTTCTCGGGTGACGTCGCCCGCCGGTTCAGGGCGCTGGATGCGGAGACCGGCTCGGTCCTGTGGCAGACCATCCTGAATGGACCGGTGAGCGGTCGTCCGATGACCTACAGTGTCGACGGACGTCAATACCTCGCTATCGGCGCCGGCGGGCTGACGCAGGGCACCGGGTTTCTGCAGCTCACGCCCGAAGTCACGACCCCCAGTGGAAGCAACACGCTGTTTGTGTTTGCGTTGCCGGAACAGCCCTGAGCCCCGTTCCTAGCCATGACCGATGAACGATGACCGATGCGGCGGGCGGCGTTCAAGTACCCGCGAGCGCAGTGACAATGACCAAGGAGCGACCATGAGAGCGAGCTGGCTTCGACAAGCGTTGGCTATCCTGTTCATTCTCATTGGCGTCGGAGCTGCAACGACCGGCGCGCAGGGTCGCGACTTCGTCCCGGTCACCGACGCGATGCTGCAGGACCCCGGCCCCGCCGACTGGCTCAACTGGCGACGCACGCTCGACGGGTGGGGCTACAGCCCACTGGACCAGATCACTACCGACAACGTGCACCGGCTGCAGCTCGTCTGGGCGTGGCAACTGGGCCCCGGCGCGAATCAGGCCACGCCGCTCGTCTACGACGGCGTGATGTACATTGCCAACCCACAGAACATCATCCAGGCGGTCGACGCGGTAACCGGAGACCGCGTGTGGCAATACAACCGCGAGTTCGAAACGGAAGAGGATGAAGTCGTCAGCCGACGCAGCCGATCGATTGCGATCTACGGTGACAAGATCTACTTGAATACCTCCGACGCGCACATCGTGGCGCTCGATGTCGGCACGGGCGCGGTCGCCTGGGACCACACCGTCGCGGACAAAGCGCTCGGCTACCGGTATACGAGCGGCCCGATCGTGGTGAACGGGAACATCGTGGCCGGCATGTCGGGGTGCGAGCGGTTCAAGGAGGATGTCTGCTTCATCTCGGCCCATGATGCCGAGACCGGCGAGCAGGTGTGGCGCACGTCGACCATCGCGCGGCCGGGCGACCCGGGCGGCGACAGCTGGGGAGACCTGCCGCTGCGGTATCGGGCGGGCGCCGACTCCTGGATTCCAGGCAGCTACGACCCGGCGACGGGTCTCACATACTGGTCGACATCGCAGGCCAAACCGTGGGGGCGACTGACCCGCGGAACCGACGGCGACGCCCTCTACAGCAACAGCGTGCTCGCGCTCGATCCCGAAACCGGCGAGCTCGAGTGGTACTACCAGTTCGTTCCTGGCGAGACCCACGACCTGGATGACGTGTTCGAGAGCGTCTTGATCGACCGCGCCGGACGGCGCTCGCTCTTCAAGATGGGCAAGATGGGCATCCTATGGGAGATCGACCGGACGACCGGCGAATTCGTCGCCGCGCACGACCTCGGCTATCAGACCGTGATCGACGTCAACCCACAGACCGGCCAAGTGACCTACCGACCCGGGATGATTCCTCAGGCCGGAGTCGAGCTGGAGTTCTGCCCCGACTTCCTGGGCATCAGGAACTGGTACGCATCGGCGTATCACCCCGACACGCAGGCGCTCTACATCCCCATCCACCCGACCTGTGTGAGCGGCATGTTCACCGAGATCGAGAAGGAGCTGCACGCGCCCTACTACACCAACAGCGGGTGGCTGTCGCGCGGTACCACCGCGCACCCCGACAGCCCGGACCACCGCGGTCACCTGGTCGCAATGGACATCAACACCGGCGAGATCCTGTGGCGGCACGCGATGGCCACGCGACCCCGATCGGCGGCACTGACAACGGGTGGCGGCCTGGTGGTGGGCGCCGACACCGACCGCCATCTGTTCTTTCACGACGCCGCGACCGGCGAAGTGCTGTACCAGACACGCTTGCCCGGTTCGGTACAGGGCTTCCCGATCACCTATGCGGTCGATGGAAGGCAATACGTGGCGGTCCCGGTGGGAGGCAATCGGTCCAATGCGGTCTACGTGTTCGCGCTACCGGACGAGCAATAGATCATCGGGCCAGCAGGCCGAAACTGGAGGTGTAGCGGCGTCCTGAACGCGCGCCCGCGCAGTCGAGACGCCGATAGGCGGCGCGGCGCTGACGCGGTATGATTGGCGGAATTCGGAACAAGAGGAGGGTTCAGATGAGCCATCGACGACGCACGTCGTTCGGTATCGTGACCCTGGCAATCGGCCTACTGTTGCTCAGCGCGCCACCTGCCGCCGCCCAGACCGACGCGCCACGGACGGCGTGGGGGCAACCGGACCTGCAGGGCGTGTGGGATTTCCGCAGCATTACCCCGCTGCAACGACCGGAAGAGCTGGCCGACCAGGAGTTCCTGACCGAAGAGGAAGCGGCGGAGCGCGAACGGGCAGCGGCCGACCGGGACACGCGCTTGTGGGAGCAGGAGGCCCGCCGAACGGAAGCGGGCGGCAACGTCGGCGCCTACAACAACTTCTGGATGGATCGCGGACTGAAGACGGTCGGGACCAGACGCACGTCGTTAATCGTCTATCCGCCGAACGGACGGATGCCCTCGCAGACACCGGCTGGGCGGCAACGCGTGGAGACGCGACGAGAGTACGCGCGCGAGCATCCGGCCGATGGGCCGGAGGACTTCAGCTCGGGTGTGCGGTGCATTCTGGGCTTCAACGCCGGCCCCCCGTTCGCGCCGAGCGCGTATAACAACAACATGCAGCTCTTTCAAACTCCGGACCACGTGGTCATCATGACCGAGATGGTCAACACCTCGCGGGTCGTGCCGCTCGACGGCACGCCCCATCTGGACCCGGACGTCCGCCAATGGTCCGGCGATTCGCGGGGCTACTGGGAAGACGACACGCTCGTCATCGAGACCCGGAACTTCGACGACAAGCGGAAGTGGCGCGGCACGACCGAGAGCATGCGGCTGGTCGAGCGACTGACCCGTGTGGACGCCGAGACGCTCCTCTACGAGTTCACGGTGACCGACCCGGAAACGTGGACGAGCGCGTGGACCGCATCGGTGCCACTGGTGCTGAACCCGGAGCCGATTTTCGAGTACGCCTGTCACGAAGGCAATTACTCCATGGCTGTCATGCTGGCAGGGCAACGCGAGGAAGAGAAATAGGACAGCGACCAATCGTAATTCGACGTAAAGGAGCGCAACCATGACGGTGCGGAGAATCGTGTATACGGCGGTGCTGGCTATCTTCGTCGCGTCGGTCGCGGCACCAGCGGCGGCCCAGAGCCTGGACCTCGAAACGGTCGAGTTTTTCAGCCCGGCTGTGGACCGGACGATGAAATACAACATCCTCCTGCCGCGCGACTACGAGTCGTCGACCCAGCGGTATCCGGTGCTGTATCTGCTCCACGGCCTGACGTCGAACTACACCGCGTGGGGCCTGTCGAACGGGGCCCCGTTCTACGCCGCGCTGTACGACGACCTCATTGTGGTCATGCCGGACGGGGGCAACTCCTGGTATGTCAACTGGGCCGAGAACGAGGGCGGGCAGCAGAACAACTGGGAGGACCACATCGTCCAGGACGTCGTCAACCACGTGGACTGGAACTTTCGGACGGTCGCGCGGCGGGAAGGTCGGTCCATCGCGGGGTTGTCGATGGGCGGCTACGGGTCGATCACGCTCGGGCTACGCCATCCCGAGATGTTCATCTCGATCGGCAGTACGAGTGGCGCCCTCGAACATGCCCGGCAGACGGCGCGCCGGTTGCGGGGCGAGGCGTCACCGCGCCGGCGGCAGCAACGGGAGATGACGGACGCGGAACGCGCGGCCCGGGAGGAACGGCAGCGGCGTCCGAATCCGCTGATCGGTGTCGACGGGTTCAGCAGCCAGGTGGAACGCTCGCCACAGGGACAGGAGTTCGTCACCGCCGAGGACGCCGATGCCTACGACCCGTTCACGCTAATCGATCAGGTGCCGGTCGAGGCACTGCCTCACATCTATCTCGACTGCGGCACCGAAGATCGCCTGATCGCCGGGGCCAGAGAGCTCGCTGGCATCCTCTTCGAGCGAGGTATTCCCTTCGACTACATGCAGATGCCGGGCGCCCACAACTCGGCCTACTGGATCCAGTCGATGGGACGCATCGTCGCCGTGCAGTACGAGGTCATGCAGCGGGCCCTCGGACAGCGACCGTTTGGTCGCCGTCGAAGCACGAACTGAGCCTGGAATCACTGCCTCCCTTCTCGTCGACTGGTGCAAGACACCTGAAACCAGGAGTGTCTCGATGACTCAGATGTGTCGTGCGTCACACTGGGTGACGGCTACCCTTGTCGCGGCGGTGGCGCTTGCCGGTAGCACCCTCACCGCCACAGCGCAGCCTGCCGCCGATTTCACGCCGGTCACTGATGCGATGCTCGAAAGCCCCGCCCCAGCCGACTGGCTGATGTGGCGCCGGACGCTCGACGGCTGGGGCTATAGCCCGCTGGACCAGATCGACCGTGAGAACGTTAACGACCTCAGGATGGTCTGGACACGCGCCCTGACGCAGGGCAGCAACCAGGGCACGCCCCTCGTCTATGACGGCGTCATGTACATGCCAAATCCGGGCGACGTGATTCAGGCCTACGATGCCGTCTCCGGTGATCTGCAGTGGGAATACCGACGGGAGCTCCCCGAGGATCTCGACCAGTTCGTAACGCCGACGCTCAACAGCATCAACCGGAACATCGCCATACACGACACCCTGATCATCGACACCAGTGCCGACGACTTCGTCTTCGCGCTCGACGCCGCGTCGGGAGACCTGGTGTGGGAGACCGAGATCCTCGACTATCAGGCGCTTCCGGCCCATCAGTCCTCAGGCCCGATCATTGCCGACGGCAAGATCTTCTCCGGTCGTGGCTGCATGCCGATGTCCGGACCCGATGCCTGTGTCATCACCGCCCACGACGCGACGACGGGCCAGGAGCTGTGGCGACGGCGAACCATTCCGGGACCAGGAGAGCCTGGAGACGAAACGTGGGGCGGCGTGCCGTTCGAGGAGCGACGTCACGTCGGCGCCTGGATGGTGCCAAGCTACGACCCGGTGCTGAACCTGGTCTACATCGGGACGTCGGTGACGTCGCCGGCGCCGAAGTTTCTGGTCGGCGGCATTAACAACACGCACCTCTATCACAATTCGACACTCGCCATCGACGCCGACACGGGCGAGATCGCGTGGTACTACCAGCACCTGAACGACCACTGGGATCTTGACCACCCGTTCGAGCGCCTGCTGGTCGACACGGCCGTCGCGCCAAGCCCGAGCGCGGTGAGCTGGATCAACCCTCGACTTCAGCCCGGTGAACGGCGCCGCGTCGTCACCGGCATTCCAGGCAAGACCGGGATCATCTACACGCTGGACCGCGAAACCGGCGAGTTCCTCTGGGCCACGCCGACCGTCAGCCAGAACGTCATCAGCAGCATCGACGGCGCCACCGGCGCGGTCGCTGTGAACTCCGAGGTCGTGTTCACCGGCACGGGGCAGGAAGTGATGGCCTGTCCGACCTGGCACGGCGGGAAGGATTGGGAAGCGGGCGCTTACAGTCCCCTGACCAACACGATGTACATGCCGCTCCGCCATACCTGCGGGCGAATGATGACGATCGATGATGGAAGCTGGTACCAGATCACGGTGCGCGCGCAGCTGACGCCGGGTGAGAGCCAGCTCGGCACGATCCAGGCCATCTCGGTCGAGACCGGCGAGACCACCTGGACGCACAGCCAGGAGGCGTTCACCATGTCGCTGGTGACGACCGGGGGCGGCTTGGTGTTCGGCGGCGATGCCAACGGCCGATTCAAGGCGCTGGATCAGAACACGGGCGAGGTGCTCTGGGAGGTGAACCTCGGCTCGCCGGTCACGGGCTTTCCGATGACCTACGCGGTCGACGGACAGCAGTATGTGGCGGTGAGCACCGGCAACTCCCTGAACACCGGTGCGCTCCGCAGGCTGACTCCTGACATGCGTCCGAGCTCCGGCAACAACCTCTTCGTGTTCGCGCTGCCGTAGGTTTCCTGGCGACGCGCCCGTCTGGACGGCGTTGCTTCCTCGGTCACAGCCCGCCGGGCTGCTCCCTCCTCGCGCCTGGCCAGACGGACGCGTCGCCAGGAAACCGGTGTCGTCGTCCTTCAGCAGGCTGCTAGATTTTCGGCAGGAGGGCTTCGCCGGCTTCCGATTCGACAACTGCCGACGCCGGCGAGCCTTCAGCGTGAGGCTTCGGCGAGCTCGCGCAGCAGCGCGGCGGTGCTCGGGCGGGGTCGTAGCGTGCGGGTGGCGACGTCGAGCGGGGTCCGGCCGCGGCGGTCCTCGGCCATCGGGTCGGCACCTTGATCGACCAGGAACTTGATCAGCTCGTCACCGGAGACGTTGGCGGCGCCGTGCACCGCAGTCTGTCCACCCCGGTCGACCGCGTTGATATCGGCACCAACTTCGAGCGCCAGCATCCTGACCGCATCCATCAGCCTGGCCTCGGGCACCATGCGCGAGTCGGACTGTGTGAGACCGGCCGCCACAAGCAGCGGTGTCACACCTCTCGCCGACGGCAGCTCGGGGTCGGCGCCGGCCACCAGCAGCGCCCGCATCATATCGAGATCGCCGAGCCGTGCCGCGAGCCAGAAGGGCGAGGCCCCGTCGTAGGCGCCGCGCCCCACATAGTCGCCGCGCCGGAACGGCAACCCGCTGGTCAACTGCGCGTTCGGGTCGGCCCCATGCGCGAGCAACGCCTCGAGCAGCGCCGGCTTCCGCATCTCGACCGTGTAGTGCAGCGGTGTCATGCCGAACTGATCCGCCTGGGTCACGTCGGCGTCATGGTCGAGCAGAAAAATGCCGAGCGCTTCGTGCTCGCTCGAGCCCACCACCAGGCGATAGTCGCTGCCAGTGATCGCGTCGAGACTGGCGGCCGCCACCAGGATCGGGCTGTGCCCGTCTGTCGTCACCGCGTTGACGTCGGCGCCCGCCTCCACCAGCAGACGCGCCGCCTCGAGGGCGCCCGCCCTGGCGGCGAACAGTAACGGCGTGAACTGACCGTGCGATCGGACGTCGAGATCCGCCCCGGCCTCGACCAACGCACGCGCAGCGGCTGTGTGGCGTCCGGCGACGGCCCACATCAGTGCCGTCTGGCCACTGGCGCGTTCGGAGGCATTCGGAACAGCACCCCCAGACAGCAGCTG
This sequence comes from Acidobacteriota bacterium, assembly GCA_002726085.1. Lineage (GTDB taxonomy): Bacteria > Acidobacteriota > Vicinamibacteria > Vicinamibacterales > UBA8438 > NP936. The sequence goes on along the minus strand of PBRZ01000070.1, from coordinate 16,787 downwards.
TTCGACCGCCTGGGCGCTCCCCGTACGCGCGCAGGTCATCAGGGCCGTCTCGCCACTCGGTTCCGCCGTCCGTGCGTCGGCCCCACCGGCCAGCAGCGTGTCGACCATCCTTGCGCTGCCGTTCCGACAGGCGATCGCCAGCGGCGCCACTCCCAGGTCGTTCACGGCGTTGACGGCGCCGCCAGCCTCAAGTAGACGACGGGCGCTGTCGACCGCATCCCAGTGCGCGGCCCAGTGCAACGCCGTGGCCCCGTCTGGCTGCGTGGCGTTCACATCGGCGCCGTCAGACAACAGCGCGACCACGGCCTCAGGATCGTTGCGCTCGACCGCATCGACCAGGTCGAGCCCCGCCGCCCGCACGGCAGCGGACGCACACAGCACGAGCGCCAGAAACACAGCGAATCGGTTGCGGGTACTAGCCATCGGTCTCGTGGTGTTCCTGAATAGAAGCCCGGCGAAGCCCTCCGGCCTCCTCCTGACTCCTGACTCCTGACTCCTTGGAGCACTTACCCTATACCCCTGCCAGCACCTCGAGCTGTCCCGTACTATCCCCGAGTGTGTCGAGCGGCACACCCAGCTTGTCGAGCACGTTGAGAAACAGGTTGGCCACCGGCGTCTCCGACTCCACCGGATACCGGATGTGGCGTCCCCCCGTGAGGGTGCCGGCGCCGCCGCCGACGAGCACCGTCGGCAGGTTGTGGTGGTTGTGTCCGTTGCCGTCGCTCATCCCGCTGCCGTAGATGATGGTGGACTGGTCCAGCAGCGAGCCATCGCCGTCCTGGGTCTCACGCAGGCGGTCGAGGTAATACGCGAACATCCCGGCGTGATACCGGTTCACCTTGATGAGATTGGCGATCTTCTCGGCGTTCCCGCCGTGATGCGACAGTGGATGGTGCGCGTCGGGCACGCCGATTTCCGGATAGGCCCGCTGGCTGGTCTCGTGCCCCACCATGAAGGTGATGACGCGGGTCAGGTCCGCCTGATAGGCCAGCAGCTGCAGGTCGAACATGATCTTGGCGTGCTCCTCGAACGTCGGCGGCACACCGGCCGGCTGGTCGATGACCGGGAGCTCGCGCTCGCTCTGCGCCTCGGCCATTTGGATCCGGCGCTCTGCGTCCCGGATCGCCTCGAGATACTCGTCGAGCTTGCGCCGGTCGCGCTGCCCCAGGTCGCCCTGCAGTCGGGCGATCTTCTCGCCCACGGCGTCCAGGATGCTGCGATCCTCTTCGCGACGCGCCCGCCAGGCGTCGGGGTCGGTGCTCTCGTTGCCGCCGAACAACCGCTCGAATACCACCCTCGGGTTGTTCTCCATCGGGAGCGGTGTGGTCGGACTGCTCCAGCAAAGCGTGTTGGCGTAGGCGCAGGCGTAGCCTGGGTCGCACGAGCCGACGTTCTCCCTGGACTCGAGCGACACCTCGAGCGAGGAGAGCTGGGTTTCGGTGCCGAGCACCCGGGCCGCGATCTGGTCCATCGAGAGGCCTGCGCGCAGATCGGCCCCCTCGGTCTTCTTCGGATGCACGCCGGTCAGGTAAGCGCCGGCGGCACGCGCGTGGTCGCCTGCGCCTTCGCCGGGCCAGGCGTCCCCCATCTTGTTGGAGAGTCCGCTCACGACGAGCATCTGGTTGCGATAGGGCGCCAGCGGCTCCATCGTCGACGGCAACGCGAAGCCACGCCCGTCTTCGGCTGGCGTCCAGTGTTGCATGTAGATGCCGTTCGGGACGTAGACGATGCCCAGACGACGCACCGGCTGGGCCGCCGTCACCCGCAGGGCGGTCAGCGCCGGAATCATGCCGTCGAGTAGCGGCAGCGCCACGGTGGCCCCAAGGCCCCGGAGAAACGTGCGGCGCGGCAGGTGCATCTTGGTGATGATCATGACGACCTCCTCATCCGGAACGGCATGCTCTCGACAATGCCGGTCACGAGCGACGACCAGCGATAGTCGTTCGCCTCGGCGTCCCGTACGATCCGGCGCACGGCGGGCGGGTCGTACTCTTCGAGCCCGCGCCCCAACGCGTAGGTCAACAGCTTCTTCGTCAGCGAGGTGACGAAGCGCTCCTGACGATCCAGCAGATGCTCGCGCACGCCAGCCGGCCCGACGAACGACGATCCGTCGGGCAGCGTCGCCGACGCGTCGATGGCGGCGTCCCCATCGTGGGTGCGCACCCCGCCGATCGCGTCGAACGGCTCGAGCGCGAGACCGAGCGGGTCCATCCTCGCGTGACAGCTCGCGCAGACCGGGTTCTTCCGATGCGCCTCGAGCCGCTCGCGCACCGACCGGACGCTGACGCTGTCGCCGTCCGCCAGGGCAGGCACGTTGGGCGGCGGGGAGGGCGGTGGCACGCCGAGCAGGTTGTCGAGCACCCATTTGCCACGCAGCGTGGGCGCGGTGCGGTTGGGATAGGAGGTCGCCGTCAGGATGCTCCCCTGTCCCAGGAGCCCGGCACGCAGCCCACCGCCGAGCGACACGCGGCGGAACTGGTTGCCGTAGATGCCGGGTATCCCGTAGTGGCGGGCCAGCCGCTCGTTGACGAATGTGTAGTCGGCCGTCAGGAGCTCCACGACGTTGCGATCCTCGCGAAGCTGGCTCCCAACGAACAGCTCGGTCTCGCGGCGGAACGCCTCGCGCAGGTTGTCGTCGAACTCGGGGAACGCATCGGGGTCCGGCTTCACCCCTGGCAGGTTCCGCAGATACAGCCACTGGCCAGCGAAATTCTCGACCAGCGCCGACGAGCGCGGGTCGGCAAGCATCCGCCGCACCTGGCGACGCAACGCGTCCGGTTGACCCAGCTCGCCCCGCTCGGCCACCTCGAGCAACTCGTCGTCCGGAATGCTGCTCCAGAGAAAGAAGGACAGCCGTGACGCCAGCTCGACGTCGGTCACCGGGTACGCCGTCGCCGGCTCGACGCCGTCTGGCTCCGACTCGATCCGGAAGAGAAACTCCGGGTCGACCAGGATCGCGCGCAGAGCGCGCTGGATGCCCCGGTCGAACCCTCCGACGTCCCGACCGGTCGAGTAGAACTCCAACAAGGTACCGAGGTCGGCGTCGGTCACCGGGCGGCGGAACGCGCGGCGGGCCAGTGAGGTCAGGATCTCGGAGGCGCACGCCAGATCCCCAGCCGTCGTGGCGACGGGCGCGCAGGTGAAGATCCGGCTCCGGCTCGGTGTGTCGGCCGGCCGGACGGCATCGTAGGGCCCGCTGATCTCGATGCTGCCCAGCGCCATGGGCGCGTCCCGGTCTCCCGCGAACTCGTAGGATGCCGACGACAGCCGCGGCTCGAGCAGGCCCTCGGGCAGCCCGCGCTTCTCCGGAAAGGCGACCCCGATGGTATGCGTGCCGGCGGTCACGTCGAGCGTCAGCTCGAGACCATCGTCGGCTGTCTGCTCGTAGGCCGAGGCGGCCATGACTGCTCCCCACGGGTTGATGATGCCGTCACCACCGACTGTGAACTCGGCGATCCGCCGGCGATCGAGCCGCACTTCGATGTCGTTCGGCTCGGCCAGCCCCCGGATCTGGGCGGCGTGTGTCCGCTGCAACCGAACCTTCACCCGATACTCGCCATCCAGCGGAAAGTAGTGGCGCGCCGACATCCCACCCCGCGTCCCGAACGGTTGCTCCTCGCTCATGCGACCGAGCTGAATCAGCGTCGGTCGCACGCTGTAGGTCTGAAGCGTGGGGCGGAGGCCGGGGTCGCCCACGGCAAGTTGGCTGACCTTCGCTGCCGCGATCATGTAGCGCTCGAGCAGACTCGGCGACAGGGACAGCACGTCGCCGATATTGTCGAAGCCGTAGCCCGAGTCGTCGGCCGGCAGGTGCTCCCGCCCGTCGATCTCGAGTGCCAGCAAGTCCCGGACGGCGTTGGTGTATTCGGCGCGGTTCAGCCGGTGGATAACCGGCCGGCCCGGGTTGGGGGCCGAGGCGGCGACCTCGTCGAGCGAGGCCTCGAGCCACGACGCCAGCCGGTCGTAGGCCGCCGGCTCTGGACGACGGCGGCCAGCCGGGGGCATCTCGCGTGCCCGCAGCTTCAGCACCACGCTCTCCCAGACACCGATCTCGTCGGCGAAGTGGCCGACTTGGTCGAGCGCCACGGTCTGCAGCGTGAGCTCAGCCGTGCGGGTCCGGTCGTTATGACAGCCGATGCAATACTGATCGAGGAGCGCGCGCTGCCACTCGACATCCTCTGGAGCAGTGCCGCCAGCCTGGAGCGACACCGCTGTCGCCAGCCCGAGCAACACACCGGAAAGCGCTACGCTCCGCAGCACGTGGTGTCCCCCTATTTGTACCGGTCCGCCTCGACAATAGGACAGCGGTGCCGACGACAGATTCGACAATTCTGATTCACCAGTGTATTACAAGACGACCGTAGCGAGCAGACGGGAATCCGGCGCGTAAAACCACGCTATCGAGCGCCTCCAGCAACCGCCGATACGGTTCGACTATGTGGAGCACATCCCGCTGGGGCTGAACAGCGTCATCTATTACGGGCACAGACTCGAACCGGAACCGCCAACGGCCGATATCACCCATCGTTGAACGTCACCCGGCTGAATCATCCGCCGTAGTAGATGTCTTTGCCCAGGTCGCGGAGCGCGAGCGTTGCGTCGTCCAGCCGCCCGGCGGGCATCTGAGACACACCGGCGTCGACGACTTCACCCACGAACACCGAGTGATCCCCCTTCTCCACCGTGTCGACCAGTGAGCACTCGACATAGCCCGGTGCGCGCTCGAGAATGGGCGCGCCGGTGCTCCCGGCCCGGAACGGCTCGCCACCGAGTGTCTGCCCCTCAGGGGTAACCGATTTGAAGAACGCGTAGGCCGCGGCCTGCTGATCCGTGCCGAGGACGTTGAGGGCAAACGCACCCGCCGCTTTGATGACCTCGTGTGGACCTGACCCGACCTTTACCCCCACAACCACCAGCGGAGGCTTGCACGAGACCTGCGTGACCCAGTTGACCGTCCCCGCCGCGACCCGCCCGTCCTCTGTCTGTCCGGTCAGCACATACAAACCATACGGGATCATCCGCAAAACGCTCTTCTTGTCGTTCTCATCCATGACGCATCTCCGTTAATAGAGGATTGATGGCAGATAGGGCCCCGTAGGCTCCTGGTAGGAGCCGATCGTCATCAGCGTCAAAGGCTGCACGACACTGAGGCCGTGAGACAGGCACCACCTCAGCAGCTCGCCGTTGGCGGTCGGCAACAGGAACCCGGGACCGAAGAAAGACGACGCTGCGCCGATCAGTGCTTTAAGGGCGTCGTTGTCTTCGGCGACCGCATGCCCCAGGAAGCCGACCGAGCTGGCATACCCCGCGATGCGACCGTCGTGTTCCACGACCGTCGCGGTCTGCTAACTCACCGCGTCGACGAGCTCTCCATGTCGATCGTGCCCATGCACCTGCACGCACAAGGCATTGCACGCGTCGACATCGTCTGTGGTCGCCTGGCGCACGTCGTAGCCGGGCACCGTGAGGTTCAACCGAGGACCCTGGATGTTCGACAGCAATGCGCGCGTGTCGAACCCCAGCTTCGTGTACAGGCAGAGCGAGCGGTTGTGGTAGGTCGCCTGGAGCAGGCGCACACCCGGCCGGTGGTGCTCCCGCACCCGGGCCAGCGCGTGGTCCATCAGACGACGACCGATGGATTTGTTCTGCACCGCGGGGTCGACCGTGATCGGTCCCAATCCGGTAATCTGCGACCGCTCGTCGAGGAAATTGCTTCCCACGACACGTCCGTCGAGCTCGGCCACGACACCGTAGAAGCCGGGGTGCTCCAGCAGGCCACCCAGCAGCCCGGTGGCCACCGCGGCGGACGGAAAGTCGGGCGGAAATCCGTGCTGCTCGGCAATGGCCTTGAAGGCGGTGAACAGAATCTGTCCGACAGCCGGCGCATCACCAGCGGTCGGTTCTCGTAGCACCAGGTCCATCAGATTCGCCTCCTTACCTGTCCACCGCTATCGGAACGCGCGCCGTGACACCAGAGACCTGTCGACACGGACTAGTCGAACTCGGAGCGACTAAATACACGCGGCAGACTCCGATCGGCGTACTTGTCGGCCACCTCTCGCACACGCGCGACGAGCTGGCCGCGCGTCTCACGGAGCTCCGCCACCTCCCGCGCAAACCGGCCAAGTCGCAGGTGCGTCACCGTGGCGAGGGTCAGGTTTGCCTGTACCTCGACGATCTTGACGAAGGCGAGAAAGCTCAGAGGCAGCGCCATCATGACCGACAGGCCCCACCAGATCCCGGCACCGAGCCCAATCAGGGTCCCCACGCCGACGTAGACAACTGGCAGCAGCAGCACGACCGTAATCACCTTGAGCGTCGCCACGTCGTCCTGATCGTAGCTGAGACGCTCGCCGGCGGTCATCGCGACCCATCCGACCGGCAGATGGAACAGCGCGCCCGGTAGCGCCAGCGGCAGCAGGGCGACCACGGCCAGGCTCCGCCACAGCACACCCTTCCACGCGTCGAGCACGCCGACCGACTCCCGAAGGTGGTGGTCTCTGAGACCGAGCAAATCGAGCCCCGCCTGGTAGCGCTCCACATCGTTGCGGATCCGCTGCATGTCCGGCTCGGTGGCGGTGGCCAGATACCGCTCCACGAAGCGGCGGCTGAGCTCGACATAGGTTCCAGGCGTGAGACGCGCCGATGTCGGCTTGTAGAGCCGCCGGGCGGTGTGGATGAAGCGAAGCGTCTCCCAGTCGGGTGCGTTGAGCGTGAGCTGGGCGAGCGCGCCGGCAAGGTGGTCGGTGAGTCGACGCACGGTCTCGACCTCAGCTTCCGCGTAAGCCGTCAGCCATACGCTGTCGATGACGATCGGCGCGCCGAACTGCAGTAGCGCCTGGCTGCGAAAGCGATGCCGATGCATGTAGGTGAGACCGCACGGCACGATCGTGACGCGGACCTTGCGACGCGCCGCCACCGCGAGGGCGATGCGGGCGGTGCCGGTCTTCAGCCGGGCGAGCTGGCTGCCGGTGTGGCTGATCCCTTCTGGAAAGATGCCCATGCAGCTCCCGGCCTCGAGCACCTCGAACAGCCGCGCGAAGGCGGCTTCGTGGCTCGCCGCATCGCCGTGCTCGCTGCGCGGATACACCGGCACCGAGCCCAGGGCATCCAGAAACGCGCCCATGAGTCGATACCGCCAGAGCTTGGCGTTCCCCATGAAATGCAAGGGCAGACGACCGCACCGCGTGGCGACGACGAAACCGTCCATCAGCGCGTTGGGATGGTTGCCGGCGAAGATCACCGGCCCCTCAGCGGGAACGTGCTCGCGCCCGACCACCTCTATCCGGCGGAAAAACGTGTTCACAATCAGACGGACGAACCACACGAGCACCGGATAGGACGGACCGACCGTGCCCATCATCGCGGACAAGCGTCTCCTTCACTCAGTGGCCAGTGGCGGCGGCACGACGGGTGGCTGCGGGTCGAGGGGCGTGAGCGCGCGGGCCTGAAGCGCGGGATGGTCGGGAAGAATCTTCGTCGCCCGGAAGACGGCATAGGGAAACTGCTCAACCGGATGCGGCAGCGAACCGTCAGGCATCCGCACGTCGCCGGAGGTCCGCGACCAGTACTCCCAAACAATCTCGCCCTCGGGTGTCACCTCGAAAAAACGTCCCTGGGCTCCCGATGTGATCAGAGTGTGACCATCCGGCAGCCGGTGCGCGCCAGAGATGAACGGGCTGTGGAACGATGCCTGGTCTGGCGCCGTATAGCTCCAGGTCGGCGTCGTCGGTCCGAACGGGTCCGACCCGGTAAGAACGTAATGTCCGGCGTCGTCGGTCCGCGGGGCGATCTCGAACACTTCCGAGTGGACCGCCTCCGGTCCGGGCACGTTGTTGCTGAAGACGAGCAGGTGTCCCGCGCCTGGGAGGCCCTCTGGAATCCAGCGCACATCGTGCTGGCCGAAGGTTCGTTGTTCCGCGTCCCCGCCCCGCCCGTAACTGCTCGGGTTCCCCCATCGATACAGCAGATCCCCACCGCGTCCCCAACGCCCGCCGGTGGATCCCGCCGCCTCCTCGGTCGTCGTGCTGTGGTCGAGGATCCAGATCTCGTTGTACGCGTGGATGCTCACCGCGATCTGATCGAGGGCGGCGTTGTAGGCAATCCCGTTCGTGTGCATCAAGTCGGACGCCGGATCGTGGTCGCTGTCCGACGGCACATGGCCAACCTCCCGGAAGCGAGTCAGCTCATCTTCGGCCATGTCCTCCGGGAGTTGGGGTCCCCCATTGATGTCGATTCGCTCGGGATGCGCCGACGGGTCGCCGTAGCCACCCAGGCTCGCGTCGCGATCCTGGATCATGTGGTCCCACGTGTGCCACTCCCAGACGACGCGGGCACTATCGGGCGCTGCCGCTCCAGCTCGACCACCATGTCGGGCCAGAGCCCGGCCTCGGGGGTCATCTCGGGCCGACGGCCCATCGCCTGTGTCTCCTCGAGCGACTTCGCCTCCCAGGCAATCGCCAGGATGTTGCCGTTGGGCAGCACCTCCACGTCGTGGTGCAGGAGGTGGTCTTCGGTGGCGAACCGGTAGTCCCACACCAGCTCGCCCTCCCACGTGAACTCCTGAATCCGACCACCCTGTCCCCCACCGCCGAACGCCGCGACGTCCGGCTCACGTCCGCCACGTAGCAGGTGTCCGTCGTCGAGCAGATAGACGAAACCCGAGGGTGCGTACTCGCTGTCCCACGTCTGCACGACTGCGCCGGTGACGGTCTCGACGAGGTAGGTGGTGTCTGAGAGGAGCGGAGAGAAGAAGACGTAGCCGGGGCTGGCTGCCGGCGTGTTCAGCAGGAGGCCGCGCGGCTGAACGTCCGCGGCGGCGGCTGCAGCGCCATCGGAGACCGTCTCGGGCGCCGTGCCGCAGCCGGCCACGCCCCACGCGGCCACCACGCCGAGCGCCACCACTGTGAACACCATCGAACGACTCGGCTGACCGCTGCTCATGGAGCCCCCCACCCTCACCGGTCTTCTCACGACCATGTGGTTGATATGCGCGACGCTAGGGGGCGCCACCGCCTGCGAGCGCCTTCACCAGCCGGTAGAGAAACTCCTGCCCCTCGTAGAAATGCTCGATCAGAATCCGTTCGTCCTGTCCGTGCGCCCGCACGTCATCCATGTCCCCGAAGATCCCGCTGACACCGTAGACCGGGATACCCTCNCGGCGCAGATACAGACCATCCGTGGCGCCGGTGGACATGACCGGCAGCACCGGCACGCCGGGCCACATCTCCTCGGTGATCCGCGCGATCGGTTCCAACACCTCCGGCGTAAGGGGTGAGGGCGGGCTCGGTGTGGCCGAGCCGCGGCGAGTCACCTCGACGTCGAACGGCACCGCCAGCGCCTCGAGGCGCGCGTGCACGTCGTCCGGGGCGTGATCGGGCAGGAGGCGGCAGTTCACGTTTGCCTGCGCGGTTTGCGGCAACGCGTTCTGGGCATGACCACCCTCGAGCAGCGTCGCCACGCAGGTGGTCCGGAGCCTCGAGTTGTAACCCGGGTCCTCGGAGAGCGTGGCGGCCGCACGGCTGTCATTGGGATCGGCCACAATGCGTCGCATCGCTTCGCCCATCTCGCCGTCGACCAGGTCGGCCGAGCCGCCGAAGAACGCCTCGGTCACCTCGTTCAGCATGACCGGAAACTCGTAGTCCTGCACCGCCAGCAGCGCCTGCGCCAGGTCGTAGATCGCATTCTTCTTCACCGGCAACGACGAGTGCCCACCCGGATTCGTCGCCGTGAAGTAGAACGACAGGAACTTCTTCTCGCCAGCCTGGACGTTGTTCGAGACCTTCCGGCCATCTCGCGCCATGCCGCCGCCGCCCTCGTTGAGGGCAAAGGCCGCGTCGATCAGATCCCGGTGCTCCTCCAGCAGGAACCGCACGCCGTTGCGTGGACCGCCCTCCTCGTCCGCGGTCAACGCCACGATGATGTCGCGTTCGGGGACGAACCCTTCCCGCCGCATCCGGATGAGATTCGCCGCGTAGATCGCCGCCTCGTCCTTGTCGTCCGTCACGCCGCGGCCGTAGAAGTAGCCGCCGCGCTCCAGGAGCTCGAACGGGTTCAGATCGACGCTCCAGTCTCCAGGCAATGCCTCGACCACGTCGATGTGGGCCAGCAGCAAGATCGGCTTCAGGTCGGCGTTGCGGCCTCGGTACCGCGCAACGAGGTTGCCCTTCGTCGGGGCGTCATCCGGCACCACGACATGGACGTCCCCTTCCGGGAAGCCGGCCTCGAGCAGCCGCCGCTCCAGCGCGCGCGCTGCCTCCGTATTGTCTCCCCGTTCGCTGTTCGTCGTGTTGATCTCGACGAGCTCGGCGAGAATCGAACGCGCCCGCTGCATGTCCTCGACCGGCGAGCTGAACTGCGCGGTGAGGGTGGCCGTCGAAGTCGTCAGCAGCACGCCCAGGGTTGCCGGCATTACCACGTTGGCCAGCACGGCCACCGTGCGATGGGCGGCCTGCGTCACGCCGGCCCTCGGCGCAGGATGCTGATTTCTCTGGACCATCGAACTCCCCCTCTTGTCCGTAGGTGGCGTAGGAGCCGGCGCGCGGCGAAACCGCGACACCAACGCCCAGGGCGATTCTAGCGACTTCGCAGACATCTCTCCACCAGAGCCGGTGGGAGCGATGGTCCGTATACGGCTCAGTTGAAGAAGAAGACCTGTCCGCCACCAGAGTCGAAGCGCGGGTTGACGATGTTGTTGAAGATCGACCCGAAGGTGAACCGCAGGCTGACGTTGAGGTTGAAATCGAAGTCGGTATCGAGGTCGCGCTGGCGCAGCAGCACCTCTTCGTCCGACGCGCCGCGACGTGGCAGGAACACCTGGTCACGCACGCGCGAGAAATTACCGAAAAATTGACCGACAAGCCACGCACGATGCGCACGTTGGCGTTGCCGAACAGAGTCAGCCGGTTCTTCTGGGCGTCGTCCAGGAAATGCGACGCCGTGAAAGACATGCTCGTTGACCCCCAGGGCTGCCGCATGCTCAGCGACGTTGTGATCATCTATTCGTAGAGCGTTTCTTCGAGTGTGTCGAAGATCGTGACTTCGTCGTAGCGAACCCGTGACGCGCCGATGCGGTATTGAAACGTCAACTGGCGCCGACTCGATTCGGCGTACGGAAAGATGTTGTACTCGACCGCCGGCTGGATGTTGACTCGAATGTCCTGATTCGAGAACGTCGACGACGTGACCGAGGCTCGCCCTCCGATGCCCCAGTGCGGACCGGCGCTGCGCACCAGCAGCACGTCCGTCCCTGCCGACCGTACAAGGCTGGTGGTCGTCGTGCCGTCGGTGAACTCGAACTCGTTCTCCCGGTTGTTCGCCCGAGAGCCCCATCTGAACTTCCAGTTCTCCGACGTGCGGTTGGCCGACAGCGACCCGTTCACGCTGACCGACGACGTCCGCGACTGGGCGCGCGCCGAACCTCCAGCCGAGACCGCGAACACCCACAGATTCCAGGGATCGTTCTCGGGCGTCACCACGGTAGCCGCGGCCGGCACCGAGTATTCCACGCGGAGAAACTCGGCCGCCGGCGTATCACGCACATAGCCAACGAGGCCCAGCTTGAACTGTTCGATCAGGTCACGTCGACGCTCGTCCTGAGTGTCGGTAGACGACGAGGCGCGCGTCAGCGCGGCATCCTCGCCCTGGAAACGCTCACGCCCGAGGAACTGAATGTCGTACACCGTTCCGGCCCCCGACTGGGTCGACGCCACCAGCAGATGCACGTCCGAATCGTCCCGGTCTCGCACCCAATCCACCCAGGCGATTTCTCGCCGGACGAGGTCGAAGTCACAGCCGAACGTCTGGCAATCGAGATAAACCCTGACGGCCTCGTCATTGCGTGTGTCTGGGCTTGCTTCTTGGCTTGGCTCTTGCGCGAACACGCGCGTTGGGCTCGCAAGGACGAGCAGGACCACCGCGACCAGTGTGGTGACAAACCAACACATCCTTCGTTGACCAGCGCACACGGTCACGCGAGAGCAACTTGCACCGAGGGGGGTGTCGACGTCCGTCATGCTGGTAATAGACTCCACGTGGGCCTGATTGGCCGCCGCTGGTTAGGTAGGACTGAGACCCAGCACGTCTTCGCCGCCTGCCTCGCGAAACGCCGCGACCGCCTCCTTGTGTCGCGCGTGAGCATGGGCGAGCACCCGCTTGAAGTCCGGGTGCGCCCGGAGACCGTCGAGCCACGGATCGGACGCAAACCCAGGGTAACAATAGAACCCCTCGTTGACCACACGTTCAAAGAGCGCCACGGCCCCGTCCGTTTCTCCGAGACGCGCCAGCAGACGGGTCAGGTAGAACAGCCCCTCGGGATCCACGAAGACCGGGGCGATCTCGTCGATCACGGCGCGTGCCTCTTCGCGCCGTCCCTGCGCGGTCGCCGACACCGCGGTGACGAACTTCCACTGAACGCCCGTCGACTGCGGGAGGTTTGCGACGGCGTCAATGGCGTCGGCGATCCGCCCCAACATCATCCACGCCATGGCGACCAATGTCGGGTTCCGCCGGTACTCGGTCCCGGCCACCCTCTCGTAGTCCGCCTGCTGCCAATGGGTGTGCACGACGCTCGTGGGCATCTTGGCGTCGAGCCGCTGTACATGATCGTGCACGGCCACCGAGGCGTCGAGAAGGCCGCAGTAGCGACACGCATGGACGAGACCGGCAAACAGCTCCGGGTCCGTCGGTCGCTCGCGCGCCTGCTCGACGAGCCGTACCGCGGCATCGGAAGCCCGTCCCTGCTCGACATCGAGAAACGCGTACAGCTTGTGTGCCATCGAGAGATCGGGATTCAAGCCGAGCGCCCGTTGCAGAGCCGCCTCGGCCTCGGCCAGATGGTGATGCGCGTCAGAGGGAAAGTACTTCTCCGTCAAGCGGTACACGTGACCCAATTGCGCCCACGCAGGGGCAAAGCCCGGGTCCTCGTCGACACAGCGCCGGTAGAAATCCTCCGCCAGTTGCCACTCGCTTGCATCCGTTCGTGTATGCCCCCCTTTGGCACATAGCTGGTTGGCTCGCAGGTAGTACTCGTAGGCCTGCGCCGTGGCGGGAGTGTCGCGGCGCGTCTCGGCCAGCTCCTGCCGCATCAGCGGAGACGCCAGCGCTTCGACGATGCGCCGCGCGACCTCATCCTGCAACTGAAACAGGTCGCCCATCGACACCTGGGTCTGATGGGACCACAACACGGTGCCACCCGGCGCCTCGAGCAGCTGCAGAGTCACGCGAAGACCCTGCCCGGCCCGCAGCAGCGAGCCGACGAGCACTATATCCACATCCGCCTGGGCGGCAATCTGCTCGAGGTCGGGTGCTTCCGCCGAGAACTTCGCCGCGACGATGCTGGAGCGCACCACGAGCGAATCCAGTGCTGACAGTGAGCTTGCAACGGCGTCCGGCAGGCTGAACGCCAGGAAATCGGTCTCCGCGTCCGGTCGCAGCACCCGAAGCGGAAGCACGATCAGACGCGTGACGGACCGCACCTACGGCATGTCCCCGGAGTCGGGCGACCGCGCCAGCACGTTGCGGAGGTCCTGGCCCATCACGTCGGCAGTCGCATAGCGATCGTCGGGTCGTTTCGCCAGGGCTCGGTGAATGATTCGATCGACGGCCGCGATGGCGGCGGAGCCGGTCAACGCCGATGGACGGTCATGCGTGACCGCATGCACCACCGCCGCAAGCGAATCGCCGCCAAAGGCGGGCTTGCCAGTGAGCATTTCGTAGAGCAGCGCCCCAACCGCGAACAGATCGGCGCGTGTATCGACCGGCTGCCCCAGCAGCGACTCGGGGGCTAGATACTGCGGTGTCCCCATGACCGTCCCTGCCCGGGTCAGCTGTGCGGTCGTGTCCGAAAGGTCCGGTGTCAGGCCGCGTGCCACGCCGAAGTCGAGCAGCTTGAGACCGTGGGGCGTCAGCATCAGGTTCGCGGGCTTGAGGTCACGATGCAGGAGTCCCTGACGATGCACCGTCTCGAGCGCAGACAAGATGACCAACGCGTGCTGGACGGCTTCACCGAGCGGCAGCGCGCCCCTGGTCAACCGATCGGCCAGGGTCTCGCCCTCCAGATGCTCCATGACCAGGTAGTCGACCGTTTGGCCCCCGTCGGTCGACGGCTCCTGCCTGCCGATGTCATGGAGCGTGCAGATGTTCGGGTGGTTCAGGGCGGCGACGGTCCTGGCCTCGCGCTCGAACCGCTGCTTCAGCTGGGGGTCCGACGCGACATGCTCGGGGAGGACCTTGATTGCCACCGTGCGATTCAGTCGCGTGTCGCGGGCCTTGTAGACCTCGCCCATTCCGCCCGACCCAAGCGAGCCCGTCACTTCATAGGGCCCGAACCTGACGCCGGTCTTTATCGACATGCCGATCTTTCTCGCGCCGTGGATCGCCCCGGCGCGGTGCCGGGTCCGCGAGGGTGACCGACGGGGTACGGATCGACGTGGGCACCGACTAGCTTCGGCAAGAACGGGTCCTCCACGTGTGACGGAATCTGGTGAGGTGGGATTGTAGCCTGTGTCGCCGCATCGCGCTCACGCCACGAAGCTCTTCTCCACGACCGCCGAGCCCACGGCGTCGCCAAACGCATTGACGGTGGTACGAAAGCGGTCCAGCAACCAGTCCACGGAGAGTATGAGTCCAACATACTCGACCGGCAAACCTACGGCATTGAGCACGATGATCATCGTAACCAAACCGGCCTCGGGAATGCCGGCGGCTCCGATCGCCGCCAAGGTTGCAGTGACGGCGACCACGAGCTGCTGGGTCATGCCGAGCTCGAAGCCGATAGCTTGCGCGATGAAGATCGCGGCACCGGCTTCGTAGAGTGCGGTGCCATCCATATTAATCGTGGCGCCGAGCGGCAGGACGAACTCGCTCGACCGTCGTGACACACCGGCCTTCCGCACAGCGCAGTCCATGGTGACCGGAAGGGCCGCCGTCGAGCTGGCCGTGGAGAACGCCGTCAGCAGCGCCTGAGACATCTGATACATGAAGCGCAGCGGATTTCGCCGCGTGAAGATCCATAGGATGCACGGCAGCGTGACCAGGGCGTGAATGGCCAACCCGGCTAAGACGGTTGAAAAATAGGCCCCGGTCTGGCGGAGCACCTCTAGCAGGTTCCCCTCGGCCTGGGCCTCCCCGAACCGGGCCGTCACTAGACAGAAGATGCCGAGCGGCGCCACCTTCATGAGCAGCAGGATGAACGCCAGCAAGGCGTCGTTGACCTGGACGATCATCTCGCTGATAGCCGCGACACGACGTCCCATCGTGGTCAGCATGCCGGCAAAGATGACCGAGAAAACGATGAGCGGAAGCAGGTTGGTCTCGGCCGCGGAGGAAATCAGGTTGTCGGTAAACAGCATCAAAAGCAGGTTGCGAAGGATCGCATCGAGCGTTGCGCCCTCCTGCTGAGCAACGACGCCCTCGCCTTCTGCGGCCAGTGCGTTCAGCGTCGCCTGGTCAACGGCTCCGATGCCGGGCTGAATCAGATTCACCATGATCAGCCCCACGATGACCGCCATGACCGTCGTAGTCAGGTAGTAGGCCACGGCGATGCCTCCGGGCCGTCCGAGCTTGCGGATGTCTCCCAGGCCGATGATGCCGCTCATCACGCTGGCCATCACCAGCGGCACGACCATCATCGTGAGCAGTCTGAGAAAGATCTCACCGCCGACCTCGAATCCCATCGCCAGCTCAGGACTGACGAAGGCCAGCGCGACCGCCGTCACGATGGCACCAAGGATAAACAGCGTCAGATGGCTCTTCTTCTCGTTGGTCATGAGTCGCTTCGATTCCAGGGCCAGTCTATTGACACATCTTCGGGGCCGCCAGTACCGTCTTGGCTATGAAAGAGATCACCGACGCTATCAAGGCTAGGCAAGGCCAGATTAGGCAACTTCAGAGCGAGATAAAGGCCCTTCAGCAAGCGGCCAGTGCTCTGGGCAGGAAGAGGACTCCCGGCAACGCCGCCGGCCCGCCCAAAGCGAAGCGGAAGCGGCGGAAGATGAGCGCGGCGGCAAGAAAGGCTATCTCGGAGCGGATGAAGAAGTCCTGGGCGAAGCGAAAGAGAGCTAGACGATAGGGTACACCACGGTGAACGGAAACCCCCTTCAGTTCACTACTCACCGCACGGGAAAGATGGCGATCCGATCGGCGCCGCCTATTCCGCCGAGCCAGATCTCGTCGCCGACCTGCAGGCCGACGGTGCCGAGAATGACATGCTCGTTGGATGGATAGCGGACAATCTCCTCCGCCGTGAGCCGCTCCGGGTCGACTCTCGAGACCCTGGATGTCACGCCATCACATTGCTGTTGGCCCAGGCACTGAAAGATGGTCTCCGGCTCCTCGCCGAGATGCCCGGCCGCCAGCAGCGAGCCGTCCGGCGCCCAGCGGACGTTGTCGATGTGGAAACCGACCTCGACCGAATCCTGCTGCACCGGTGTCTGTCCGCGCGAGAGCCGGATGAGAGACCGGGTACCCCATCCGCCGATGTAGAGCCAGCGCCCGTCCGCTGACGCGACGAGGCCGTTGGGCCCGTTCGTCTCGCTGCCGGGCACCATTGCCCAGCCGGCGCCCGGCTGCCACTCCCACAACCGGCCGACGGGGCGGTTGAAGTGGGTTGCCGCAAAGCCGCCGCCGGGCAGCGCCGCCACCGAGTTGAAGGTGACACCCTCTGGCGCCATCGCGCAGCCGGTCCGCTTCGTGGAGCAGATCGAGGCGATGTACGCCGCCGGCGTCCGCACGTTCGTCGAGGTGGGCCCCGGCTCGGTCCTGACCGGCCTCGTGGGTCGGATCCTCGG
>PBRZ01000069.1 GCA_002726085.1 Acidobacteriota bacterium | reverse complement strand
GCCGGCGACGGTCCGACTCTACCGACTCGCGATCGATTCCCACATCCGGTCGTTGCTGGGAGCGCTCGCGATCGCCGACGTGAGTCGGGCCGACGTGGTCCGGCTCCATCACCGCCTGCGCGCCACGCCCGTTCTTGCGAATCGAGTCCTTGCCGTCCTGTCGAAGCTGCTGAGTTGGGCGGGGGATCAGGGCTACCGGCCGGCGAGCTCGAATCCATGCCGCGGCGTTGAGAAATACAAGGAAGAGTCACGGCGCCGGTATTTGAGTCCGTCTGAATTGAAGCGGCTCGGCGCCGCCCTCAGAATCGCCGAGCGGTACGACTCGATCCCGCCGTCCGCGATCACCGTCATTCGTTTGCTGCTGCTGACCGGCGCGCGCGTCGGGGAGATCCTGTCGCTACGGTGGTCGGACGTTGACCTTACTGGCGGCGCCCTGCGACTCCCAGACTCGAAGTCTGGCCGCAAGACGGTACTCCTGCCTGAACCTGCCGTCGAGATGCTGCACGCGTGGCCACGGTTCGCTGGCTCGCCGTTCGTGTTTCCAGGCGAGGGCCACGGGAATCGAAAAGGACGGCACCGGGTGAGTCTTGCCGATCCGTGGGCTTGGGTTCGGCGGCGCGCGCGACTGGCTGATGTGCGACTCCACGACCTGCGACATGCCTACGCGTCCGTTGCGGTCTCGAACGGTCAAACGCTGCCAGTTATTGGCGCGCTCTTGGGACACACACAGGCGGCGACGACGCAACGCTACGCGCATCTAATGGATGACCCACTTCGTGTCGCGAGCGACGCGACGGCGGCGACGATCTCGGCCGCGATCAGTCGGAGGTCGCGATGAGCCGGCGCGCGCCACGCGTAATAACAAGACGTGCGGGCAGTCCTTGGCAGAAGACGGACACTCACCGCCTGATTGAGACGGGCTGGACTCTCAACCTCCCGGGGGGGATGCCTTGGGTTCCGACCGAGAAGCGCCTGGACGGGTATCGGCGGAATGTCGAGCAGACGGGTGACGCGGCGGCACTCGTCGAGGCTGTGCGTCACTGCCACGAGACTGGTGAGACGGTGCCCTCGTGGGTCGTGAAGGACCTAGAGGCGTGGCTCTCCGAATTCGTTGCGGGCGAGACGCCGCCGAAGTACAGGCCGAACATCAAGCGGCGAGTGTTCGGGCCGTGGGGCCGAGCATTCTTGCAGGCGTTGCGTGAATTCATCGTTGCTGATCACGTAGAAGCGAATCGGCGTGTCTACGGCTTGACCTGGCAAGAGGCGCTAGACGAAGCCTCGTGCTACTTTCGAGGCACCAAGCTTGCCGGGAGTCCAGAGGCGTTGAAGAAGGCCAGCCAGCGAGCGCGGCGGCGTGCACGACAGGGGTGGTTTCAGCGTTTGCTGACGCGCTGGGAATCGAAGCTCGTTCACTCCCTTGACCCCAGTACCCGCGCCGGTTCGCCCAGGGGCTACTGGTGGACCATCAACGCGGACCGACAGGGCAACAACAGGGGCGAATGGCGCGAGCGCCCGCGAAAGCTCGCCGACCGCTCCGCAGAGAGACTCGACACCGAGGCGCAGCAGGTGGTCGAACGCTGGCGCCGAGAGCGGGGACGAAAACGGCGCTGATCGTTCCCCGCACTTAAGAGCCTCGCTCGGAAATACTATCCCTATTGGCCGCGCACGTGGCCGAGGGGAGAACACCAGGATGCCTGACACACCGCTCACTCTCGTAATAACTCCTGAGGCCGCAGCCCGCTTGCTGACGTCGAAGGAGCGGACGCTCGAACGCTGGCGTAGCACGGGCACCGGCCCGCCATACGTCAAGGTCGGTCGGCGTGTGGCCTACCGCCTTAGGGACCTCGAGGCATGGGTCGAGCGGCAGACGCGCCAGCACACAGCGGAGGCCGGCCAGTGAGGGAACTCAGGGTCGACGAGATCCGGTGGACCCTCGACGAGCGGGAACCCGCGCCCTGTCGCCCAACAGAGGACGTTGGTCCGCCACCGGGTTTGACAGCCTCCCGCGCCGATCTGGTCGTCTGGTGGCGCTGGCGCTACGCGGAGCTCGAGAGCGAAAACGCCCGGGCGGTTGACCTGCTCGTCCAGGCGCTCGGTGAGGCGCAAGATTATCGGCAGGTCTTGCGGGCGGCTCTCGACATCTTGCACAACCTCACCCACACGACACGCCGGCAACAACAGGTAGTCACGCGGCTGCGTGACGAAATCCGGCGTCTGGGCGAGTCGGTCAAGGCGGTGACGGTATGACCCTGACGGCGAATGTCTTCGGTGCCCGGTTGAAGCTCGCTTCACTGCTCGATGACATCGAAAGATTCATCAGACGCTTCGTCGTGCTCACCGACCACCAAGCGGTTGCCGTGACCCTCTGGACTGCTCACACCCATGCGATCGACGCCTTCGACTGCACGCCGTATGAGCAAGTTACGTCAGCCACTCCCCGCGCTGGCAAGACCCGACTGCTGGAAGTCCAGGAGTTGCTCGTCGCCCGACCGTGGCTCACAGGTAGAACCAGTGCAGCGGCACTGGTTCGGAAGGTGGATGCGGAGTCACCGACGCTCCTCCTCGACGAGTCGGACGCTGCATTCGGGGGCGAGCGGGATTACGCGGAGGCGCTTCGCGGTGTCCTCAACACGGGCTATCAGCGATCGGGCCGAACGACGCTCTGCGTGGGACAGGGTGGCAACATCACGTTTCGTGACTTCAGCACGTTCGGCCCGAAGGCGATTGCGGGTATCGGCAAGCTGCCAGGTACCGTAGCGGATCGTGCGATCCCGATCGAGTTGAAACGGCGGACGAAGGACGAACCGGTCGAACGCTTCCGCGCACGGGACGCGCGCGTCCAGGCCGAGCCGATCTACAGGGCCCTAGTGGCGTGGGGCCTAGCCGAGGTCGCGGCACTCCGCGAGGCACGTCCGGATCTACCCGCTGCTCTGAACGATCGCGCTCAGGACGTTTGGGAGTCATTGCTGGCCATCGCGGATCGCGCTGGCGGCACGTGGCCTGACCGGGCTCGACGCGCGGCTGAGACGCTCATGGGCAACGTTAGCGACGACGACATCAAGGTTGAACTGCTCCACGACATCCGGACGGTCTTTGATGACCTGGATGCCACGTTCATAGGCTCAACCGAGCTAGTCGGGAAACTCGCCGAGCTTGACTCTCGCCCCTGGAGCGACTGGAACAAAGGCAGACCGATAACGACCCGCGCCGTCGCTGATCGGTTGAAGGCGTTCGGCATCGTGCCAAGGCCGAACCCACAGGGGACCACCCGTGGCTACTATCGGGACCGGTTCCAGGACGCCTGGAGCCGCTACCCCCGGTTCAAACCGTCAACCCGTCAAAACCCCAATGGAACCGGTGGCGAACCCGTGAATACGAACCGTCAAGTCAGGACATGCGCCTGACGCTTTAGAACGCAGGTTGGGCTAGTAGATTCGGGGCTGTTTGACGATTTGACGGTTCAACACGCGGATATGGAGGAGTGGGGGAAGGTATGACCCGCACGGCACTGAGCACGACCGTGCTCAGGGACCGTGTCGTGAAGGCTCTCGACGAGTCAAGTAGAAGCCTCTCGGTGGCTGTGACCATTCCGCAGCACAAGCTCGTCGCCGACATTGCGACCGCACAGGAAGTCTTCGCCACGCGCCAGCGTCTCGACGGACAGATCCAAGAGCTACGGACGGCCGCCGCCGACCTGCGGTCGCGGCAGACGCGCTGCGACGGGCAGATCGCCACGCTCAACGCCGTCGCCCGCGATGCTGACCAGGCCGCCCGGCACGCCCGCAACCGGCGCCCGCTCGACGGCGACCCGCCGCCCGACCCGCCGCCCGAGGAAATCCAGCAAAGACAAGGTCGCAGAGGTGTCGGAGGAAAGCCAGGAATCTAGGACACCAGTTCTCACGCTGGCTGAGCGACGGGGATTGGGACCTAGACGAACGGTCTACGAAGAAATCTTCGCGGTGCGGGAAAAAGATCGGTGAATAACGGTGTCGTCTCCGAGCGGCTAAGATGGAGATCCCGCTGGTATCGGAGGCGGGGTGCCCCTGCTCTTGTTGCCGATTGTGTGCTTGCTGGGATTGCTGCTATCATTCTTCTCGGTACTCCGGTCATTCGCAGTCTGGTAATCCCACCAGTTCTCGGGATAACGGTCCGGAACCCAGCGTTCTCGTGAGAGGTGTCTGATGAAACTGAACGCTCTGATTGTCGCCTTTGTTGCCCTCTGCATNGTCAGCCTGCCGTCNNNCGCCTCTGCNCAGCAGGATCAGCCCCAGTTCTTTCTCTGGCAAAATGTCCACCTCAACCCAGGCAAAGCAGTTGAGTTCGAGCAAGTGAGGGCAGACAGAAATGCGGGGATGGCTGAAGCCAATGTCACTTTTCGTAGGAGGGTCTTCGCTCACGACAGGGGTATTTATCAGCTAACAATTCCATTGTCGAACATGGCTGCCCTGGACGAGATGCGAGCCCAGGAGAGTGCCATGAGCGCAGGAAACCCAACCCTGGCAAGAGAAGTTATTCACCACATCGAAACTTCTATACAGCAACTGCGACCTGAATTGAGCTACACGCCAAGTACACGAAGGGTTCCGGAGGCCGGGGTCGGGTTCTACCGGGGACTTACCTTCTACTTAAAGTTCGGTAGAGGCAACGAAGCTGCCGACATCATGCAGCAGATGCGAGCGTTGTACGAAGAGAATAGCCCCGAGAATGGGTTTCTGGTGTTCTCTAAGGTTACGGGTGGTGGGCCTGATCTCAGCGTGTTCTTCCCAGCAAGAGATGCCGTCGATTACTACACAGAAAGGAGCGAGAGAATTGAGCGGCTTGGGGCCTCCCTAAGGCCCCTCAGGAGGCAACTGGATGCGTTGTCTCATCGAACAGATAGTTTTAATTCGACCAGGAGAGAGGACCTCGATTACCAACCGCCAAATTAGTCGTCACCAGGCTCCCGACGGCGTGATCAGCGGTGGCGGCTTTTCTTGAGCAACCTGCCGGTCTTCTCGACGCAGTTCAGGGCCGATCAAGCGACCTGCGAGCTTCTCGACGAGAAGACCCGCGACCTGTGCGGGTGGCTGCGAGGGCACTCGCCGAGACGCCCTCGCAGCCGAGCGGCCCCACGGTCAGCAACTAGACAGAATAAACCTTCACCGATGCCGTCTTGCCGAGCGCGTCGACCTCGATAATCGAAAAGTTTTGGTCGCCGTTGCTGACATTGTCCAGGCTAAACAACTTGATGATCCCGCCAGAGCGGCGCCCAATGCCTCGAAGCGAGGCAGACAACATTGAGCCGTCTGGAAGCAGGGTCCTGCCGGACCCCTCGAACACATAAGTCTCGCGAGACAAGTCGCTTGGTCGAAGGTGATGCGTTCCGAAAGCTTGGCCGTACTTGCCAACTTCCCCTTCGTAAGTAAGTGTTGTTACCTCATTCTCGATCTGCACGGATGTAACGGTCATAGTACTCTCAGCGATTGGTTCACCTAGATTCATAGTGCCTCCTCAGGTTTCTAATTGTTGACTTGAGTTACGGCTCAGGCGGGTGCGCCTCGTCCCATTCGCGGGCGAGGCGTTGCGCCTCGGCGAGTTGGGCGGCGGTCATCCGGCGTGCTACTAGGTCGCGATCTTCGACCGCCATCTCTCGCGCCCGACCAGCCGCTCGTGAGGCCACGAGGTTAAACCACATGTGCGCCTGCACGTCGTCCTGCGTGACGCCTTCGCCGGTGTCATACATGAGCCCGAGGCTGGCCTGCGCCCTGGCGTAGCCCTGCTCCGCCGCCAGGCGAAACCAGCGCACGGCCTCGGCAGCGTCCTGCGGGACGCCGCCGCCGAAGGCATACATGCCCCCGAGGACGAACTGCGCCTCGGCCAGCCCCTGCTCAGCCGCGAGGCGATACCAGCGCACCGCTTCGGTGTAGCCCTGCTGGACGCCGGTGCCGTCGCGATACATGCCCCCGAGGCGGTACTGCGCGTTGGCGTCTCCCTGCTCAGCCTGTGCCCGTAGGGTGTCGATGTCTGGCTCCATGGCGGCGCTCCCCTAGGCGACAGCGTGCAGACGCTAAGCATACCCTGCTGAGCGACAGGGAGGCGCTACGGGACAGGGTCGCCGGTCGTTCCGGGCGTGTGCCCCGTCAGCGCACCGTGGCCATCCGAGACCGCAGTCCAGCCATGCAGCTCGGCGTGTGCTGACAGTCAGTCGATAGTCTGAGTTCAACGGGAACGAGAGCTTACGGCTCACGCGGGTGCGCGGCGTCCCACTCGCGAGCGAGGCGTTGGGCGGCGGCGATCTGCTCGGGAGTATTGGCTGTCGCGACATTACCTCTACGTTCTTGTGTTTATTGCGCCTTCAAGAGAAATGCCCGCAGCTTTCTCACTGCGGGCATCCCTGGCTTATCGGAATATCCACCTAATTGTCTCGATGGATTCGGTACGACGCCCACAGCGAAGGCACACTACAGCTAATGGGATTCTGCGGGTCTCGAGTTCGAAGGTTTTGCTCTAGTCGGTCCCAAGCTGCACCGAAATCAGGGAAACTCTGAAAAATGAACAACATCTGGGCTGTGGAACCAATCGGACGTTGCCGCCCACCGAACGCTGGACTCAAGACAACCGAGCCAGACCCTAAGTTTTCTCCAAAGCTAGTTGCCGCAGCCACTGCATCGGCAATAGTCGCGCCATTCAACTCACAGGACGTGGTAGCTATGGCGGTCAGTGGCTCTTGGGAGCCTGGTCCTCCAGGCAACTGAGCGGCGTTTCGCCCACTGCGCATCAGCACATTGTCACTGCAGGTCGCCACGCCATCGAGAGTCCTCCGCCCGTCGCTCTCCGCCTGCCTGCGCAAGNACGCCCCGCGCTTGTCAACCATGTCGGCGTAACTCGGATAGATAAAATCAGCAATGAAATCAAACTCAATTGACCTGTTCGCAGGACGCGAGACGGCGACCTTGGATCGAAAAACGACGCCGCGTGGAGAAACCTCCTCAGCCCATTCAAAGGCCCTCGCCGTTTCGACCACGTCGGCCATGGTATAGCCTTCGTTGATAGTGCAGGCCAGACTCCGCACGGAGCTGACATTTGTCTGCGCGAAAGCAGAAGAAGTCCCAAGAAGCAATACGAGAAGCGCCGTGATGGTGATACTACTTTTCATAATTCATTTCCCCTCAGATTAAACAACGCGGGTGGCCGACTCGGCTGGCCACCTCTCGTTCTATCGGCCAGACGGCGAGGCCACCGTAGTGCGTCATCACGGCTGTCAACGCACCGCCGCCAGGTGCGGCGAGTCATCCGCGTCGACGACGGTCTCGGTTGCCGCCTCCATCCGCNCCAGCGCCTGTGCCAGACGCANCGGCGTACTCCGTACGGACCGTGAGGTCGTTGTGATGTNGGTGTGACCGAGACAGTCCCGCACGTCGTGTAGATTCAGAGACGATTCCAGCAGCCGACAGGCGNTCAGGCCGCCCACGTCGCACNGNCCAATCGGANANNNGGAGATNCCAGGGCGAGCGCGNCAGGNCCGCGCCCNNGGNGANNGNATTGNGCGNGTCCGCGACATTGGCNCAGGGGGGCCAAGNNCGTGTCNCGNNGNNACCTATGCGNNACCTTAAACNNAAAAACAGGCTCCTCTGGGGGGAGGAACCTGTCATATACCCCTATGAAATATGGTCGGGATGACTGGATTTGAACCAGCGACCCCCTGACCCCCAGTCAGGTGCGCTACCAGACTGCGCCACATCCCGATACGAACGATTTGCGCCCTGCCCGCTACGTCTTCTTCTTCGCCGGCTGCTTCCGGGCCCTCTTTGCTCCGACCTTTGTCTTTGTCCCGGCCTTCGGGGCCGACCTCGCGGGGCTGGTCTTCTTTGACTTTGGTGCGCGGGCACGCCCTGGCGTCGCCGGAGCGTCCTTCCCCTCGACCCGGGGAGAGGTTGCCGACACCGCATCGCCATTGCCCGAGACCGACAACAGCTCGAGAATGGACTGCAGACCGGCTTTCACTCCCTCGACCCGTTCCCGCGCAGTGCCGCTGCCCAACTCTTCGAGCAATAGCTGCTCGGTCTCGTCGGTCGCGGGCGTCTCCTTCAGAATCTTGCGCCGCGCCGCGCCAAGTGTCAGCCCCTCGACAAAGAGCAACTCCTTGATCCGAAGGACCTTCTCGAGATCGGTCCGGCGGTAGATGCGCGCAGCGCTGCCTTTCGGCGCCACACCCAGATCGGNGAATTCCGCCTCCCAGGATCGCAGGACGTAGGGCTGCAGCTTGGCGAGCGCGCAGACTTCAGCAGCCTTGTAGACGGACTGCTTCGGGATCTTGACCGGTGTTGTCATCGCCGAGCTATGAACCGCCCCAGTATACACCGGGGGTCACACACTGCCTGCCAGGCAGCAGGTAGAACTCCTCCGGTCACCGGCCTCTGACCTTCAGCCGAATTGGTGTCCCCTTGAACCCAAACGCCTCGCGCAGCCGATTCCGGATGAACCGTTCGTAGGAGAAATGCAACCGGACTCCCCGGCTCGTAAACAGCGTGAAGANCGGCGGTGCGACACCGGTCTGGACGGCATATCGGATATGGACCGAGCCGTGGCCCACGCCAGACGGCGCCTGAGTTTCGGTCGCGCGCTTGAGGACACGATTCAACTCCCCGGTCGCTACCTGACGCCGACGGGCTGCATCGACTTCGTCGATCAGGGTCAGCAGACGCTCGGTCCGTTCGCCGGTCAAGGCCGAAAGATGGACAATCGGTGCAAACTCGGCAAATTTCAACGCATCGCGAAGTCGCTCATCGAATTCCTTCGCGAAGTCGGGGCCGCGNTCCTTCACGAGATCCCACTTGTTCGCGGCGATGACCACGCCACACCCTGCCTCCTCCGCTTCTCCCGCAATCGACGCGTCCCGCTTTCCCACGCCGGCCGCCGCATCCACGACCAGGACGGCCACGTCGGCCTGCTCCATCGCATGCCGGGCGCGGACGACGCTTACCGCCTCGACCTGGCCGCTACGAGCCACCCGGCCGGGACGACGAATACCTGCTGTGTCGACGATGCGGAAGTCGCGCCTATGCCANCGGATGACCTCGTCGATCGCGTCGCGGGTAGTGCCTGGCGTCGGGCTCACCAGCACGCGGTCCTCACGAAGCAGCCGGTTGACCAACGACGACTTGCCAACGTTGGGGCGTCCCACGACAGCAATGTCCGGTTCGGGCGTGGCCGGTTCGCGTTGCTCCACCTCCAGCGGCTCCGCCACAGGAACAGCCGGCAACCGCGCTACCACCTCATCGAGCAGGTCGCCAATGCCCTGTCCATGTTCGGCGGCGATCTCGACGATCGGCTCGAACGCGAACCGGTGAAACTCCGGCACCCGCTCGTGGGCCCGATGATCGTCCATCTTGTTGATCGCCAGCACGACCGGGACACCGCTGATGCGAAGCTCTCGCGCCACCTCGTCGTCGGCCGGAACCGGTCCCTCTCGTCCATCCACGACAAAGACCACCACATCCA
>PBRZ01000068.1 GCA_002726085.1 Acidobacteriota bacterium | reverse complement strand
AAATCGTCGCGATGTCGCTCGTCGGTCCGGGGACCGCGGGCGAGCCGATCCGGATCGCGCCGCCGACGAGCGCCACGGCGGTGTCCCTGCTCCGTGGTCAGCTCGGCATTCGACTCAGGCGCAACGGCGCCCCCCAGGCTGAAGGGACGTTGACGAGGGACCGCTCCACGCAGACACGACGTGTGAGGCTCCATGGCTCGGCGTTCGCGGACGCGCCGCAGGAAGCGCAGGTCTACGTCCTGACGTTCGGCGAAACGCTGGCTCTCGGCAGTGCACCGGGCCTTGGCCTCTGGGAACCGGCGGGAGTCTTCGTGGCACAGACCGACGCGTCACGTGCGTCGCAGCCGGTCAACAACACGGCCGTTTTCGCAGGTCCCACAGCCTCGCACGGAGCTCTCGGTCGGAATCGATAGCGCACTATTTATACTTTAGTTTTGACATATGTAAATACAAAGGTAATATGGCGCTATGAATGACATGAGTCCTGCGTCTCTGCTGGGACACCCCGAGATCGTGACGCCGACGGCGCCCTGGTGCTGCTGGCTGGGCAACCTCGAGCTGGGTATCCTGCTGCTGACGCAGCCATGGTTGTCTGACGCCGGACTGAGCCGCGCAGACCTGGAGCGCCGGCTCGGGCGGTGGGGAGCGGACATGCCGGTGGGGGCCGTCTACTTCCAGCGTGTGAGCCGAGCCTCGGCCGCGCTGGAGGCGGGCGGGCAGCTGGCCGGTCGCGGCGCCGGACGGAGCCGTCGGTTCAGCCTGACGCCAGCCGGATTCGCGGCAATGCTGCTGAACCTGCAGATCGTCCGAGACGACCCGACCGTCGACGGCCGAAGGTTCGAGTTCCAGCGCGCGCTCGTCTCGATGGCCAACGTTGTGCTGGATCGGTTGCTGGAGCTGCCGTCGGACCCCGGTCTGGGTCCGTCACTCGACGAGTGGTTCGACGCGGTCGACGCGCTGGAGGTCCTGGGCCGCCCCGTCATGACTGACGCGGTGTATGCCGACGCGTTCAACGTGCTGCGGCTCGTGGAGCGGCAGCAGGAGCGGGTGCGGCAGCTCGAGCGGCTCGCCGAGGCGCGGCTCTCGAGCGCCGCGGCGCCGGCGGCGCTGGCACGTCAGGCACGCCTGGCTCAGGCGGACGGGCTGCCGGGGACGACCGACGCGGACCTGACGGCGATGCTCCAGACCGCCAGGTCGCTGGCCGCGGCCGGTCTGCCACAGCTGGCGGCGCGAGCCGACATCGTCCGTTACCGGGCCTATCACCGCTATCTTGCCGAGCTGACCACGCTCTACGCGTCCGAGCTGAAGGTCGTCGACATGGCCCGGTTTCGCCGCGTGATGACCGGGCGACCGGCGTAGACCGAGGAGGTGACATGACTGCGACCAGCAGCACGCTGAGCCGTGCCGTCGCGTGGGCCCGCGGTTCGAGAATCCGTCACGATCTCACCGCCTATCGAGCCCGTCTGGCTCGTGTCGATCGGCACCGGCTGGAGGTCGGTACCGCGAGTGACGCGCGGCTCGGCCGGTGGGCGGGCGAGCTTCGGGCGCGGCGCCGCAACGGCGCGCCGCTCGACGAGGTGACCGACGAGCTGTTCACACTGGTCCGCGAGCTGGTGCACCGCGAGCTCGGGCTGCGGCTCTTCGACGAGCAGCTGATCGCCGGACTTGCGCTGCACGAGGGTCACGTCGTGGAGATGCAGACCGGAGAGGGCAAGACGCTGGCGGCGGTCGCGCCGGTGGCGCTCAACGCCCTTTGCGACGGCGGGGCGCACGTGCTGACCGCCAACGACTATCTGGCGCGCCGCGATGCGCGATGGATGGGGCCGATCTACGACCGGCTCGGGCTGACGGTCGGTGCAGTGCAGGAGGGCCTGCCCGCCGCGGAGCGACGCGAGGCATATGCGTGCGACGTCACCTACCTGACGGCAAAGGAGGCCGGGTTCGACCTGCTGCGTGACGGCCTGACGCTGGAGCCGAGCGCCATCGTGCACCGGCCCTTCCACTTTGCGCTGGTCGACGAGGCGGACTCGCTGCTGATCGACGAGGCGCGGATTCCGCTCGTGATCGCAGGGACGGTCGACGAGCCCGGTCCGAACGCCGCCGAGATGGCGGCGCTCGTTCGCCAGCTGGAGAACGGAAGCGACTTCGAACGGGACGAGCATGGGCGCAACGTCTTCCTGACAGAGACCGGCGTCGACCGGGTGCAGGCCCGTCTGGACGTCGGCCGGCTGCACGACACCCGCAACCTCGCCGTGCTGGCCGACCTGCAGAACGCCCTGCACGCCGAGTTCCTGCTCGAGCGTGACGTCGATTACATCGTCCGGCACGGGGTGGTCGAGCTGGTGGACGACTTCACCGGCCGGGTGGCCGATCGGCGCCAATGGCCCGACGGGCTCCAGGCGGCGATCGAGGCGAAGGAGGGGCTGAGGGTCACGCGGGAGGGCCGGATCCTGAGCTCGATCACCGTCCAGCATTATCTGCGGTCCTATCCCCGGTTGTGCGGGATGACCGCCACCGCGCAGTCGGGCGCCGAGGAGTTGGACGCGCTCTACGGTCTCGGCGTCGTCGTGGTCCCGACCCACCGGTCCGGCCGGCGGGTCGACCAGCCGGACGTCATCTTCACTGACGGCGCGGCGAAAGAGCGGGCGGTCCTGGACGCGATCCGTCGCGAGCACGCGCGCGGGCGCCCGGTGCTGGTGGGCACCGCGAGTGTCGTGGAATCCGAGCGGCTCGCCGGGCGGGTGCGCGCCGCGGGAGTGTCGTGTTCCGTGCTCAACGCCAAAGAGGACGAGCGCGAGGCGGAGATTGTGGCCGAGGCGGGGGCGCCGGATGCGGTGACGATCTCGACCAACATGGCCGGTCGGGGCACCGATATCCGCCTCGGAGGGCGCGACGAGCGCGATCGCGACCGGGTCGTCGCGCTCGGCGGGCTGGCGGTGCTCGGGACCAACCGGCACGAGAGCGTCCGCATCGACCGACAGCTACGCGGCCGCGCCGGCCGGCAAGGGGACCCCGGATCGTCGCAGTTCTTCGTCAGTCTCGATGACGCGCTCATCGAGCGGTTCGGCGTCCGCAACCTGATCGGGGCGCGACATCTGCCGGAGCAGCAGCCCGAGCCGGTCGACAGCCCCGTTCTGCGCCGCGAGATCGACCGTGCGCAGAGGATCGTCGAGGGGGAGAACCTCGACATCCGCCGGAGGCTCTGGAAGTACGCCGCGCTGGCCGAGACCCAGCGGCGTCAGATCCAGGCGATGCGGCGCCGTGTTGTGGACGACGAGGCCGATCTCGACCTGTTCGAGAACCGCTGTGCCGCCCGCTTTGAATCGGTGCGTGCCATGCTCGGGGCCGGCGAGCTGCGCGCGATCGAGCGGCGCTTGACGCTGCTCATGCTCGACCGCCACTGGAGCGACCACGTCGCGTTCATGCGGTGGCTCCGTGATGCCGTGCACTCGTTGACGCTGGCGATCGACGTGCACCCCTGGGAGCCGGGTCGGAACCCGGTGACCGAGTTCTACCGGCGGGCCGGTGAAGCGTTTGGCGAGCTGCCCGCGCGGGTCGATGCAGACGTGGTGGCCGCCTTCGAGCGGATGGCCATCACCGAGCAGGGGGTGGACTGGGAAGGTGAAGGCCTTGCGGGGCCGTCGTCGACCTGGACGTACCTTGTGGACGACCGCCCGCCGGGCGGCGTTGGCGCGCTGGCCGGCAACCCCGCCGTGAACCAGCACGCGGCCGGGTTGATCCTGGCCCCGCTGGTGCTGCTCGTACGGCTGGCCCGGCGCTGGCGACAGGGTCGGGCAGCGTGATCGGCGAGCACTACGGCGCGCGGAACTTCAGGACATACTGATCCTCGAGCAGGTCGACCTCTTCGAGAAACTCGAAACCGGCGTCGAGGATCTCGCGCGTGAATACGTCCTTGCCGGCGCGCACCATGTTCAGCACGAACTCCTGGCTCCGTCCCTCGATCCGCTCGAAGTCGATCAGCAGGAGCAGCCCGCCCGGGCGCAACGCCTTCTTGACCTCGGCAAGCATCTCCATCGGGAACTCGAAATGATGATACGAATCGGCGATGAAGACGACGTCGACCGAGCCCTCGGCGAGCTTCGGCGAGCGCGGGTCGCCAAGCACCGCCGTCACGTTGTCGAGCTCCATCGCCTTCGCCGTCTCGTCGATGTGCTCGACGAGGCTCGGCGCGATGTCGACCGCGTAGACCGTGCCGCCCGGTCCGACCCGCTGCGCCATCAGGCGTGACAGAAAGCCGCTGCCAGCGCCGATGTCGGCGACGTCGACGCCCGGTTCGAGTCCCATCAGGTCGAGAATGTCGAACCGGCTGTCGTAGATGGCGCGGCCGTCACGCTCGAATCGCGAGATCCACTGCTGGACGTCGGGGTCGGCAAAGCTCTCGTTGAGCTGCTTTGCCATCGGCGTGATGTGGTCGTGCCGGTCCTGGTCCTGAGCGGCGGCCGGCACGGAGCCGCCGAGCAGCCCGGCGATCAGCAGGCCGAACAGCGTCGGTATCGCTCGCATCGTGCTCTCCTCCGATGGTGTCGATTCGATCCAACTATATCGGAACCCGCCAGCGGAAATCCGGCAGTCGATCCGGATGACGAAAGTCCTCCACTCCGAGCTACTGGCCGGTCCCACCGAGCGGTTGACAAACTCGGCTGCACCGCCGTGGCCTCTGTCGGCCTTCCGGCTTACCGCTGTATCCGTCCCGTCGTCTTGATCTGATACCAGGCAGTCGGCCCCGGGTCACAGAGCACGCCGAAGAACTGTTCCCGGTCCTCCCAGATGCGGGTGCCGGACCGTCATAATAGCCACCTGTGACAACGGTCCACATGCTCGTGCGGCGGGTGCTCTCGGATCCGAGCTTCGCGGTAGTGTCGGTGATCACGCTGGCCATCGGACTCGGCGCGAACATGGCGATCTTCACCGTGGTCAATGCGGTGCTGCTGCGGCCGCTGCCGGTGCCGGACTCGGATCGGCTCGTCACCCTCAACCACGCGGCGCCTGGACTCACGCAGTTCCCCGAGCTGCCGATGTCCAATGCGCTCTACTTCCTGTATGCCAGCGAGAGTCGCACGCTCGACGGCGTGGCGATGTTTCAAGGCAGGCAGCTGAGCTTCACCGGTACCGAGGACCCCCAGCGGATCGAGGCGGCCATCGTGACCGCATCGTTTTTCGACGTCATCCGCACACCCCCCCGGCTCGGTCGCAGCTTCACCATCGACGACGAGCGTCCCGACGCCCCACCTGTGGTGATCCTGACCGACGACCTCTGGCGCAGTCGTTTCGGCAGCGACCCGAACATCGTCGGTCGTCTCGTCGAGATCGAGGGCGCCAGCACTGAAATTGTCGGCGTGCTACCCCCACTGCTCCTGTTTCCGGAGCAGCTCTACCGACCCGTCCAGCTCGACCCGGCCCAGGTGCAGCTCGGCGCCTTCGGCATGAGGGGTCTGGCCCGCATCGGTGACGGTCGCTCGCTCGGTCAGGTCCAGGCGGAGTTGGCCGCCATGGCGTCGAATCTCGTGGAGCTTCTACCGGACCAGGACGCCGCGGTGGTCCTGGCCAACGCCGGGTTCACTCCACGGATCAGGCCGGCCCGCGAGATGATCGTCGGCGACATCGAGGCAACACTCTGGATTCTGCTGGGCGCGGTCGGGTTCCTGCTGCTGATCGCCTGCGCCAATGTCGCCAACCTGTTCCTGGCCAGGGCCGAGGCCAGGCACCGTGAGCTCGCAATCCGGATCGCGCTGGGTGAGAGCCGGGCCCACGTGATTGGCACCACGATCGGCGAGAGCGTGATGCTCGCGCTTGTCGGCGGACTGGTAGCAGCCCCCCTGGCGTTTGCGGCGGTGCGGCTTCTGGTGCGGTTCGGTCCGTTGGAGTTGCCGCGTGTGCGGGAGATTGGGCTCGACTCGGACGTGCTGCTCTTCGGTCTGGCGCTCTCGCTCGTGGCTGGCCTCCTATTTGGAGTGCTGCCAGCGCTCAAAGCCAGCGCCATTCCCGCCTCGGCCAGCCTCAACGAGGGCGCGCGCGGTGCCAGCGCCACCCGCGAGCGGCACCTCACGCGACGCGTGCTGGTGGTAGCGCAAATTGCGCTGGCGCTCACCCTGTTGGTGGGCTCCGGGCTGGCGGCCCGATCGTTCCAGCGCCTCGCGTCGGTCGACGCAGGATTCGACCCGACCGGTGTGCTCAGCTTTCGACTGTCGCTACCGGAGCGGCGGTACGAGAGCGACGAAAGTCGGCTCCTGTTCCACCGACGGCTGCTCGAGCGGCTGACCGCGCTTCCCGGTGCCACGGCGGTGGCCGCCGTCTCCGACCTGCCGCTCGGAGGTTCACTCAGTGGGACGGGCGCGTCGCTCGAAGGACAGCCTCTCGCAGACGGCGACTTTCCGCCCATATTCATGACGAAGAGCGTGTCCTCCGGGTATTTCGACGCGATGGGCATCGACCTGGTGGAAGGCCGCGAATTCGAGCGGCTCGACGCGGACCGGGCCTCCCTGGTGGTCATCGTGTCCCAGGGCCTGGCACGTGCCCACTGGCCCAACGAGAGCGCACTCGGCAAGGGCATCAGGCCGGGGGGGCCACCCGGAGAAGGTGAGGATTGGTTCCGCGTCGTGGGTGTGGTCCAGGACGTTCATCAGCAGTCGCTGCACGACCCGCCGCCCGAGCTAGCCTACTACCCCCTCGCGACGCCCGCGAGCGAGGGCGAGATAGACGTCAGCCTGGGCATGAGCTACATCGTGCGGGCCGAAGGCGCCAACTTGGCCGGCTCCGCACGTGCCGCCGTGCGTGCGCTCGACCCGAGCCTGCCGATCTCCGACGTCGACTCCATGGAAACACTGGTGGCCCGCGCCCGAGCCCAGCGGGCGTTCGTCATGGTACTGCTGCTGATTGCCTCGGGGTTTGCGGTGCTGGTGGGCGCGATCGGACTCTACGGCGTCGTCTCGTACGTGGTGGCGCGACGCAGCCGCGAGATCGCCATCCGGATGGCAATTGGCGCCCGGCTTGCCGACATCCGACGGCTGGTGCTGGTCGAAGCCGGCTGGATGGCGCTGACAGGCACTGCTCTGGGGCTGGGCGCGGCGGTCGCGCTGACCCGCCGGCTGCAGTCACTGCTCTTCGAGACCAGCCCGCTCGACCCGACAGTGCTCGCCGGGGTCTCGACCCTGCTGGCCGGCATCTGCCTGCTCGCGAGCTGGTTGCCCGCCCGCCGCGCGGCCCGTGTCGAGCCGGTGACGGCGCTGCGGGCGGAGTAGACTCCCGTCTCCACG
Source organism: Acidobacteriota bacterium (assembly GCA_002726085.1). Lineage (GTDB taxonomy): Bacteria > Acidobacteriota > Vicinamibacteria > Vicinamibacterales > UBA8438 > NP936. Next base: position 54,293 of record PBRZ01000068.1, on the reverse strand, counting down.
GGCTGCCGGCCATCGGCTGCCATCGCAGCGCGTGCTCAGCTCAGCTCGGCAATGACCGGCGCATGGTCGGAGGCGGTCAGCCCGTCCTTCTTCTTGCGATACTCGCGGTCGATCTCCACGTGACACACTTGGGCGGCCACGCTCGGGGTGCCCAGCAGCAAGTCGATGCGGAGGCCGTGGTTCCGATGAAAGGCACCGGCCCGGTAATCCCACCAGGAGAAGAACTGCGTGTCGGGCAGATGTTGCCGGAACAGATCGGTGAAACCCCACTCCACGAGACACTGCAGGCGCGTGCGCTCGGCGGCGGTATGAAAGATGTGGCCGGCCAGCGCGAGCTCGTTCCAGCTGTCGATCGGAGCCGGCACGATGTTGAAGTCGCCGCACAAGACTGTCGGCCGCTCCGGGTCGTGATGCGCGTCGAGAAGCTGCCGCAAACAGTCGAACCAGGCCAGCTTGCGCGGGTAGTCTTTATGGTCTATGGACTTGCCGTTCGGGCAATAGACGGTGGTGAAGGACAGGTCGTCCACCGATGCCGTGATGAGGCGGGAGCCGAAGTCCTGCTGGCCCGGCAGACCTCGACGGACGACGGTCAGTGGCTCTCGCGAAAGGATCGCGACCCCGTTCCAGCTCTTTTGTCCGTAGATCTCGGCGTGGTAGCCGGCCGCCCGAATCTCGTCGGCGGGAAACACCTCATCGGCGAGCTTGAGCTCCTGGAGCCCGACAATGTCTGGCTCACGGGCCCGCAACCAGTGGAGAACGAAGTCGAGTCGGGCTCGAAGCCCGTTCACGTTCCAGGTGGCGATCTTCATGGCTCTCCTTCAGAACGTCGGGCTACCTGCTCGTGGTTGTGCTGAAGTGATGTCCCTAGGGTTCTTCCCAGTTCCGGCCAACGACGTTGTCATTCTACGCTTGCGTCCAACTGGCGACAGTGCGTCACCTGCCATGTGCGATGAGCGGTGTGGCGGCACCGACCAACGGTTGCCAGCCGGAAGGAGGTGCCGGTGCTTGGTCCGCCGGACAATGTCGGCCCTCGGCACTACGGGGACTGGAACAGTGTGCAACTCACACGTTCTACCCCGCGTCGCTGGAGGCTTTCCTGAGGGGGCTTCGCCCGTCTGACACGACTCCACAGCAGGCTGCGGACACGCTCGAATGCGAGCAACCGGAGCCTCGGTGACCTGGGGCCTCCTGACCCCGCCACAGACGGTAACCTAGCCACCGCGCCAAGGAAGGGGCGGGGCGGGCAACACCCGCCCGCCCCGCCGGCAGAACCGGTGTCGGCCCGGCGTCTTCCCGCTCCCCCGCGCACCCTCCGTGCCGTCAGACACGGCATCCTCATGCTGTCGACACGACGCGACCTGACTGATTTGTCAGGTGGGTTGGTAACGTGGACAAGTGCGATCCGTCCGGAGACCAGTTGCTCGATGCCATCCACGAGCGCCGTTCGCGTCTGAAGCACGGCACTTGTGGGGATACGCGAGACATGGGGAGCCTGCCGATCGCCGAGGCCCGGCATCGCGACCTGTTTGACCACGCGCCCGACATGTTCGGGTCGGTGGACGCGGCCACCGGCGTCATTCTCGACTGCAACCAGAATCTGGCGACCGCGTTGGGCGCGACGAAGGCGGACGTGCTGGGTCGCTCGGTGTCCAGTCTGCATCACGCCGACTGTCTCGATGACGTCGAGAGAGCATGCCACTCGTTGGTGGAGACCGGCGAAGTGCATGACGCCGAGCTGCTGCTCCAACGACAAGACGGCAGCACGATTGACGTCAGCCTGAACGCCTCCTCGATTCGAGACGACACCGGCCGGGTCGTCCGCGGTTGGTTCGTCTGGCGGGACATCTCACGGCGCAAGCGGGCCGAAGTGGCACTGCGTGCGTCGCAGGCCCGCTATGAAAATCTCTATGACGACGCACCCGACATGTTCGCATCCGTCGACGTCGCCACCGAGCGCATCGTGCAGTGCAACCAGACCCTGGTGACCGTGAGCGGGTGCAGTCGCGAAGAGCTCCTTGGTCGACCGGTGCGCGAGATTCACGACCCGGGCTGCTGGCCGGTGCTTGCCGAGGCGCTCGTGCATGTCCGCCAGACTGGCCGCGTGCGAGACGTCGAGCTACAACTGACGAGACACGGCGCCCTGATAGACGTCAGCCTGAGCGCCGCGGCCATCTCCGACGAGCGTGACAACCTCTATTATCGCGCGACCTGGAGAGACGTGACCGAGCGCAAACGTGCTCAGCTGGCGCTCCACCAGAAGCAACGCGAGCTTGAACACAGCCGACAGGAGCTGCAGGCGCTCGCTGCCCGCCTGATGACCGCGCAGGAGGACGAGCGACAGCGCCTCTCCCGCGAGCTGCATGACGACCTCAACCAGCGTCTCGCGCTGCTGGCACTCGAGATCGAAACGCTGGAACGCGACCTGCCCGAGTCGAGACCGACCACACTTGCACGACTCCGCGTGCTACACGACCACGTCGTGGCGCTGTCGAACGATGTGCACACGCTCGCCTATCAGCTCCATCCGTCCATCCTGGACGACCTCGGCCTGTCAGCGGCGTTGGAGTCGCTGACGGATGACTTCACGCAACGGGAAGGAATACCGGTCGACATCGTGCAATCGGTGCCAGACTCGATTGCTCCCGACGTCGGGTCGTGCCTGTATCGCGTCTCCCAGGAGGCGCTCCGCAATGTCGCGCGGCACGCGCGCTCCGAGCGGGTCACCTTGACACTCACTCGCGTCGAGGACGGCATCAGCCTGATGATCAGCGACTCGGGTCTGGGTTTCGTTGCTGAAGCCACCACAGGACCGCGACAGGGCCTTGGCATCGTCAGCATGCAGGAACGCGTGCGGCTGGTAAATGGCCGCTTCAGCTTGACGTCGCATGTTGGCGAAGGCACGCAGGTCCGAGTGTGGGTGCCTTTACCGAAGGAGGAGCGGTGACGCGCCCTCGCGTGATTCTGGCTGACGACCATACGCTGTTCATCGAGGGACTGCAGCGTCTGCTCGAACACCAGTGCAACCTGCTCAAGACAGTCGGGAACGGCCTGGAGCTCGTCGAGACCGCAGAGCGGCTTCGCCCCGATGTCATCCTGCTCGACATCTCGATGCCGGTGCTGAATGGTTTCGAAGCGGCGCGCAAGCTCAGAGTCCTCGTACCGGACAGCAAACTCATCTTTCTGACCATGCACGCCGACCGGACCTATGTGAAAGAGGCATTCAAGGCGGGCGCGTCCGGCTACTTGCTCAAACGCTCGGCAGCCTCCGAGCTCGAACACGCCATCTTCGTGGTGCTCAAGGGGCGGTACTACCTCACCCCGTTGTTGAAGACCGATGCGATGGAACCGATCCTCGCTGGGTCGCTGGCCGACCCGCCGGCGCAACTTGGCGAGCTCACACCGCGCCAACGCGAGGTGCTGCAGCTCGTGGCGGAGGGACGCACGGCCAAACAGGTCGCCGCCAAATTGGCGATCTCGGTGAAAACCGTCGAGTTCCACAAGGCACGCATGGCACAACAGCTAGGCCTTCGCACGACCTCGGACCTCATCAAGTACGCCATCGCGCACGGCATAACCTCGCTCTCCTGAGTGTTCGGGTCAAGGCACGCAACCCGCGCGGTACGCGCCAACATGCCGAAAGTTCTCGAGAACCAGGGTTTCTCCCAGTTGGCGTCGCGTCTTGGCGAGGGCTAATCTGGGAGGGACCAAAGCCACACGGATCGAACCTATAACGGAGGTCTCACATGGCTCCACACCCACACCATGCTGTTCGGGTGTACCGGCCGGCTCCCGCGAGTAGGTTTTTCGGGTCGGAGTTCGCGTGCGCCATCTGCGGTGAGCGCGGGACAGCGGCCAGGTTCGAGGAACGGGACAGAAGCCGAGCCTGGTTCTGTCCGGAATGCACGCACAGGCTCTATCGCAGGCTCAACGACCACCGCGCGCCTTGGCGGTGAGTGCCACGCACCGGCGAACCGGTGACCGGCCGCCTGCCTTTGGCGGACTGCTGCCTCGATCTCAGAACTCGCTACAGACGTCGACCTCCTCGCCCCAGAAATCGACGCACTTGGCGCGGTCCATTTCGCCCTGTCCGACGACCTTCGTGAGCAGGAAATCGGCCACCCGCTCGATCTCCCGTGACTGCAATGTGGTGGCCGGGTCGGGCAGCTTCAATCCCATGCGACCCAGGTCGGCCCGGGTCCGGCCGAGACAGCGGTCATCGGTATACGACAGCCGGTCGAACGCGGGCATGTCCCGACCCGGCAGGCCGCACTTGATGACGAATATCAGCTGGTCGCGGTCGAGGGTAGAGACACGCAGGTTGGCGCCATCTGGCGACTGATAGTCCATCTTCTGTCCGTCCCCGGCCCAGCCATGACAGGCCTGGCAATCTGCCTTCTGGGTATAGATCCGCCTTCCGGCGGCGATGGTGGTATCGCTCGGCTCCTGCGCCCGAACGACCGGCCCACCTCCGGCAGACACTGCCATCCCGACGGTCACAACCCCCCACAGCACACCCAACCGACGCCCCGACGTTCCAGATGCGTTCACGCCTCCTCCTTCTCACCAATTGCGGGCGACCGAAATCTCATCCTATCGCACGCCAGAATTCGCGGCGGCCTCGGCCCTGCCTTCCAGGCGTGCCGTCCCCAACATGCCGATCATCGAATGATTCCCCTCGTGGCAGGCGAACTCATAGATCGCCTCGTCCATGCCCTCGAGCAACATTTCCGCGGTCCAGGGCGCCGCCCAGGTCGCCGGGTCGGTGAACGTCATGCTGTAGGTGATGGTATCGGGAGCGGTGCGCGTGAACCGCTCGACGAGATGCAGGCCCTCGGCGGCACCACGGAAGTAACTGCTGGACGAGAAGTTGCGGGTCTCGACGACCAGCGTGTCCCCCGCCCAGCGCCCGCGAGAGTCACCGTTCCACTGCCGAATGCCCTCCGGCAGGTGCGGACGGCCGTCCAACGGAATGAGGCGTGCGTCATGGAACGCCTCGTTGACGAGCGCGACATAAGTCGGCGTCTGGACGATCTGATAATAGGTGTAGGGACCGGCGCCAAAATTGCCGCCCAGCCGCGGCACCCCTGTTGTGATACATCGGTGGATCGTGCTGAAGTCCTCCGGACCGGTCTTGTACCGCCAGCCATCGGCAACCGCCGACTGTCTCTGCCGCGCCGCCTCCGTCTCGTCTGGTATGCGCCCATCCGGCGGGTCCACCACCATCGACGTGCGGTTATCGAACGCGCGCTCTACCATCCCGAGGGAGCTGCTGGTCGACGTTGGCGCATCGAAGGTGTCGATGTTCTCGAACGCCGCCCGGAAAGGGGCGTCGCCGGCAGCGAAGGCGCTTCTCCCGTTTCCGAAAATTCGATTCGCCCGCTCCTGCAGCGTGGCGACTTCTTCATCTGTCAGCCGTTCCCGCCCGGCCAGGGCCGCCGGCCGTTCGAGCGGGGTGGCTGTATTGCTGAGCCACACGCCCTGCAGGTCGGGCCGGCCATCGGCTGTACGAGGCACCGCCGTGGCGCTCGCCGGGGCGGTTTGCGCCTCGACCAACCGGCCCGCCGGCCATGGAACGACCGAGACGAGCGCTGTCACCAGCAACAGGGCACACGCCGCCGCGAGATGTCGATGCTGCATGCGATCCTCCCTCGTGTCGGCCTCCCGACGCCGCTCGGGGCGCCGCTGCGCCTGTCCCCGAATCGACCGGGCCAGGCCACCCGCATGATCACTCACCCCGGGGCTCGACGCAACCGTCTCTCCGGGCGGTCTCCGGGCACGGGTTGAACCCCGCGGCACCCGGCGGTAGGATCAAGCCTGAACTCGCGATACAACCAACTGACGAAGCTAAGAGGGTGACAGGATGAGCCATCGACTCCGTGCCGCGCTGATGCCGGTTGCTGCTGTCCTTCTGCTGATACCACTCCCGGTCTCCGCACAATCGGCGGCTGATCTGGCCCCGATGCGCACACCGGACGACCAGCCGGACATCTCCGGCATCTTCACCTTCCGTACCCTGACCCCACTCGAGCGTCCCGCTGCGCTGACCGGTCAGGCACAGCTCTCGGCCGAGGATGCGGCGGCGTTCGAGGCGTCCGAGCGCACCCGGCTGAATCGGGACCTGTTCGACCCCGAGACAGGCGCACCGAGCGCGGGGTATCAGTCGCGCGAGGAAGGTGGTGTGCTTTCGTACAACGAGTTTTGGTACGAGCGGGGCATCGAGCTGACCAGCGACAAGCGCACCTCGCTGGTCGTCGACCCACCGGATGGACGTATCCCCTACACAACGAGCTTCAGGCAGGCCAATGGCGTCCGCCGCTTGAACCTGCGCAACGGGTTTGCTGACCACTACACCGACCGCAGCCTGGGCGACCGGTGCATGATGGGTTCGAACGCCGGCCCTCCAATGCGCCCGGGTTCGTACAACAACAACGTGCTGATCCTGCAGGTGCCCGGCTACGTCACGATTCTCAACGAGCACATCCACAACACGCGGGTCATCCCGATCACCGACCAGCCGCACGGTGACCTCCGGCAGTGGAGCGGCGATTCACGCGGACACTGGGACGGCGAGACACTGGTTGTCGAGACGAGGAACTTCCGGCAGGCCACCAACTTCAGCGGCTCTTCAAGTGACACGCAGCTGGTCGAGCGGTTCAGACGGGTCGACCCGGACACGGTGATGTATGAATTCACGATCGCAGACCCGAACAACTACACACGCCCCTGGACGGCGGCGATTCCGATGCGTCGCACAGACGGCCCGTTGTTCGAGTACGCCTGCCACGAGGGCAATTACGGACTGACCGGTATCATGGCCGGCGCCCGCAAGCTCAACACGCAGGCGGTCGAGGGCTCGCGATAGCCGCGGGCGTCACCGCGGTCTGACGAAACTGGTCGACTCGCAAAGAACGAACATGAGTGGCCACGACCTGTGGCCCGTGCAGAAGGAAGGGTGAACATGCGCACGTCTATCCTGGTCCTTGCCGCCGTCGTGGCGGCCAGTCTGGCAGCCCCTGCCGCCCTGCTTCAAGAGGGCGAATCGAGCCCCTACGATGTCGTCGACAACTGGATGAAGCCGTTCGCTGGCGCCGGCTTCGCTTGGGGCTCGCACCCGGGCGTGACCGCCGAGTCGCCAGACCGCATCTTCGTCATCCAGCGTGGTGAGTTCCGCCTGCCGGACCCGGTGCCGCCAGGCTTTGCCGGCTTTGTCGGGTCGATCGGACTCAACGCGCTCCGCCCTGAAGAGGGACAACGCGTCTACCAGAACAGCATTTTCGTCGTCGATGGCGACGGCAACATGACCGAAGCCTGGACGCAGTGGGACAGCCTGTTCGAGGGCACCAACGGCCCGCACAAGATCCGGATCAACCCCCACGACCCGGACCGGAAGGTCTGGGTCGTCAACGAGACCAAGCACGTGATCTACGCGTTCTCGAACGATGGATCCGAGCTGGTGATGACACTTGGCGAAGAGGGTGTCGGCGGGGACGACGAGACACACTTCGGTCGTCCGCAGGACATCGCGTTCAAACCAGACGGGTCGATGTTCGTGGCCGACGGTCTCGACAACTCGCGCATCGTGAAGCTCGACGCCGAAGGAAACTACTTGACCCACTGGGGCGAGAAAGGCAACGGCCGCGGCCAGTTCGACGGCGTCCACGCTGTGGCGACCGACTCGCGGGGGAACATCTACGTAGCCGACCGGAACAACGACCGGGTCCAGGTCTTCAACGAGACCACCCGCTCGGCGTGGTATCACCCGAACATCTCTCCGATCGGCACCTGGCCCGACTTCGACTTCCCCAACGACATCTACGTCTCCGGATACGACGTCTGGGTCGCCGACAATCAGCCGGTGAAGATGGTGAAGCTCGACGTGAACGGCAACCGCATCGACGGCTGGGGCATGGATGGAGACGGTCCCGGACAGTACAGCGAGCTGCACCAGTTCTCGGTCGACTCGGAGGGGAACGTCTACGCGGCCGACAACATCTTGGGCCGCACGCAAAAGTTCGTGCCCAAGGCGGGAGCCAGCTCGATCCGGCTGATGAAGGCGCCTGACACCGGGCCGTAGCACACGATCGCGCGACCGACGTTACCGGACGCTACCGGCGAAGCCGAGTGCCTGCTTCGCCAGGTCGTTGGAGCGTGGTCGAATCCCAGATGCGTCGAGCCGCCAGAGGTCCATGAACTGACGGGGTGCGACCAGCTCGACCCCGGATTCGGCGAGAAACGCCTGGAGCGTGGCCTGTGAGAACGGCCGCGACAAGCCGTCTTCGAACGGCTCCCAGAGGCCGTCCCAGTGAATCGGCAGATACGCCGTGGGCCTGATCACCGGTACCACCAGCTCCGCGACAGCCAGACCACCGGTGCCGATCCACAGGTCTACCCGCTCTAGCTCCGCCTCGTCGAGGGCCGCGCGAAGATTGTCGATCGGCGCGCCATGGTCGACGCCATCGACCACAATCGGCACGTCGAGATCGACAGCGCTGGCCGAGCTCTGCTGAAACCAGCTGAACCTACCGTCTGGTCCGTTCGCGACAAAGAGAAAGCCGCGTGTGCCGCCGCCGTTCGGAAAATCTTCGGCCACGCCGGCGCGCAGGCCTCCCGTCTCCGGGTCAGGCTCGGGCACCGCGTCCAGCTCGACCGGATTGTGCTGTTCCGGGTTCCTGTCCGGATCTCCGCTGTGGTTCCAGCGCACGACGTGCATGATGACGTCGTCGGCCACCGTCATCCGTTCGCCTCCCTCCACGACGGTGCACTCTTCAGCCGGCACGGTCTCGGCCATGACCTGAAAGCAGCTCGTTCTCGACCCGACAATCGGGGCGCCCGTCAGCGAGGCCCAGGTGGCGGTATCGAAGGAATGATCCCAGTGGCTGTGTCCGGTCAGCAACAGATTGACGCTGGGCGGTCCGCCGATCGCCGAGAGCACGCGCCGGACAGCGTCGACGTCCGGTCGGTAGGTCTCGGAGGTGCTGGCCAGACCGCTCGACCCGCCAAAGAACGCTGCCTGCGGAATGCGCGTGATGTAGCCGTCGGTGATGATGCCGGTGGAACCGATCTGGTAATGCAGGTTGGCCATCGACATCCAGGTGATGTCTACGAACGACGGACCCGCCGCCGCAATCGGCAGGATGACGAAACCGGCGCTGAGCGCGATGGCGGTTGCCAGGATCATTTTCAGCATGAGTTATTCTAGCGTTCCGCGTCACAGAAGATCGTGAAGGTCAACCGGCGCGATCGGAGGTGTATGCCCCCCGACCCGGATGCGGTCCGACGCACCGCCCTCTGGCTCTCGACAGCGGCGATCTGGTGGGTGGGCGCCGGCCTGGTCTCGCGCGCCACCACTCCCTTCGTGAGATCCTGGACGGAATTCTGTTTTGGGGCTGGTCTGGCACTCACTTATCTGGCCTTCTGGGCCATCGTGATGACCTGGTCGATGGCCTCGCCACGGGGCGTGCTCGTGCGCGCGCTCGCCACGACGGGCACCCTGGCCGTGCTCCTGGCGCTGCTGGAGCTGCCGGCCACCCTCGGCCTGCTCAGCTACGCGTCGCTACTCGAGCCGACTGGAATCACCGATGCCATCGTGTCGGATGCCGAACTGTCGTTCCGCCGTCCACCGGGTCAGTCCTGGACCGGGCACGTCCGTGGCGACGTGGTCAGTGCGTGGAACCTTCCGATCGGCACACCCAGGCAGATCAGCTTCACGACCGACTCCCGAGGATTCCGCAACCCGAATGACCGGGACCAGGCGGACGTGGTCCTGCTCGGCGATTCGTATGTCGAGGGATGGTATGTCTCGGATAATGAGACGTCGGCCGCGCTGCTCGAGCAGCGGCTGGGGCGGCCGGTGACGAATCTTGGCGTGTCTGGTTTCGGCACCTTGCAGCAACTCAGAGTGCTGCGTCGTTATGCATTGCCGATGCACCCGAAGCTCGTCGCCTGGTTCTTCTTCGAAGGCAACGACCTATACGACGATCAAGAGTTCGAGAACATGCTCGTCTACCTGGAGGACCACGACATTGGAGCCCTTGGCTCCGACCCGCCGTCTGGGTTCGACTGGTCACGATATCGACGCGCGTCGCTCCTCACGAACGCATACGGACTGCTGAGGCGGGTGGCTCGACCGCTCGTCCAGATGGCGCTGCCGGCTCATGGCTGGTATCGCGACCAGACGGGGACGCCCCGTCGACTGTTCTATTTCAACTACGCGGCGCTGCCCTTCACGGCCTACGAAAAGGAGCGCTTCGACACGACGAAAGGGGCGTTTCGGGACGGCGTCGCGCTCGCCCGTCAACAGGGGGTCACGGTGGCCCTCTTCTTCGTGCCGATGAAGTTCCGCGTCTATGGCGAGCTCTGCTCGTTTGCTGCTGACAGCCCGTGTCGGAGCTGGGCACCCTGGGACCTCTCCACGCGGTTTGAGGCCTTCTGCGCCGAGGCTGGCATCGACTGCGTGGACCTGTCCAATTCGATGCGGGACGCGGCAGCGGCGGGCCGGCTGCTCTATGCGCCAGAAGACAGCCACTGGAACGCGGACGGACATGCGTTCGTGGCCGAGCAGGTTCACGCCCTGTGGGACCGGTTGGACGTCGAGACCCGCTGACGGCCGACAACTCGCCGGACCACGTCCTGGACACCCCCAGCGGTGCCACCCAAGGCCCTGCAACCGTCTTGACGCCTACCCGGTCCTATCTATCGAGTCGGCTGATTCACAAACCATCAAGGAGCCCGACCATGGATGACTTTCAGTTCATTCTATTCATCAGCGTCGTCTGGGTGTTCGGCTTCGCAGCCGTGTTGCTCATTGCCTGGCACCTCAGAAACAAGCGCCGCATCGAGAAACTCAAACTCATTCATGAGGAAAGGATGAAGGCCATGGAGAAGGACATTCCGCTGCCGGAGTTTCCCGAGCTCGGCGAAGGCGAAGGCAACACCCTCATCGGCAAGGCGCTCGCCTCGAATATCCAGAGCGGACCGTGGAACCCGCGCTGGCCGCTGGGTGTCGGTGCGCTGCTCATCATGAGCGGCCTCGGCACCTCGGTCGCCATGCTGATGTCGGGATGGGACTGGCACAATGAAATGTGGCCGTTCGGCCTGATCGGCGTCTTTGTGGGCGTCGGCATGTTCCTCTTCTACGCCCTGACACGCCCGACCTCGGACGCCCGCTGACCTCGAATGCTCTGGAGACCGCGGATGGACGACGCCCTCCTGGTGCAGGCGTTCCAACGCACGGGTGAGGAAGCCCACTTCAAGGCGCTCGTCGAGCGCCATCGGGGACCGACCTTCCGGCTGATTCTCTCGATTCTGGGCGCCGGTCAACACGCTGTCTCGGAGGAACTGACGCAGGACGTCTTCCTCAAGGTGTATCGCAGGCTCGGCCAGTTCCGCGGAGAGGCGAAGTTCAGCACATGGCTCTACCGCATCGCCCACAACCAGGCGGTCGACTATCGCGCCAGCGCCCGATTCAGGGCGACGTACTGCGGTCACGAGGTGCTGGATATGACTCCTACCGACAGGCCTTTGGACAACCCGTTCACCAGCGCGTCAGCGGGGCGCACGGCCTCGGTGGTCAACGACTGCCTCGCCCGGCTCCCTCACCTCTACCGCTCGGTACTGCATCAGCACTACTGGATGGGGATGACGGTGGCCGAGATCAGCGCGACGCTCTCGGCCCCCGAAGGCACCGTCAAGTCCTACATGCACCGCGCCCGCGCCAAGCTCCACAAGCTGCTCGCCGAGAAGGGAATCTCCGATGTCTGAGACACACCTCGCCTGTGACCGCTTCGAAGGATGGCTGCTCGAGGGCGGCACCGAGGTCGATCGCCGCGGGTGGCGCGTCCATCTCGACGGCTGCACTGCATGCCGGGAACAATGGCACGCGCACCAGGTGCTGGCTGTGACCTTTGCCGAAGAAGCTGTGCCTGAGCTGTCGCCTGCATTTGAACCGGTCCTCGACCGGATGCTCGTCCCCGAGGTCGAGAGCCGACCCCTCGCGGGATGGAGACAGGTGGCAATGCTCACCTACGTGGCCACCGCGCTGGGCCTGCTTGTCTGGACGCTGAAGGATGTGACGCTGCCGCCGATCGACCTGTCGGCGCCCTGGATACCGGTCGCCACCCTCATCGCGGTCCCGCTGTCCTTCCTGGTGGCCATCGCCGCATCCCGGTGGCTCCCAGGGCGCGCCATGTCGAGGGGGCCGCGGCTGTTCGCGCTGTAGAACGGCAGCGGGGTCCCGACCGAGAACCGTGGCAGCCTGGATTCCGTCCAAGCGCTGGAGACACGACACCGTGACGGAAGCGGCCAGGTTCGCTACAACCGCGTCGACGGGCGGGTGTCGACGCCGTCGAGCTGAACGCCGGCTACCGAGCGGTGGCGAGCCACTCCAGGATGCGAGGAGTGACGAGCTCGGGGACCTCGGTATGTGGGCCGTGTCCAACACCCGGGAGAATCTGGATCGTCAGCTCCCCCTCGACCCATTCCCACATATCGTTGAGCGTGGGATTCTGGAATGGCCGGCTCTCCTTCCCGTAGATGAACAGCGTCGGCGCCGTTACAGGCGGAAACGTGCCGACCGTGAAGCCAAATCCCTCTGTCTCGAGCGTCACCGGCGAGGCAGGCCAGTTTGCCTTGTAGAAGTTGACAATCGACTCCCCGTACAGCCGATCGTAGGCCGCCTCGCGAAGCTGAGCGAGCTCCTCCGTGTCGTCCGGGCGCGGTGGACTGTTGCGCAGACGCTCGGCGAACTGGCTGCCCGCCTCGGGATTCTCCTGCATGTTGCGCTGGAACGCGCTCGCCCGCTGCTGGTCCTGGTTGCCGGCCAGCTCCCGAATCAATCCGGCGGGATGAATGGACCCGAGCGAGATCAGATGCTCCGTCTTCTCGGGGTAGGTCATGGCGAAGTGCCAGGCGTGCAGGCCGCCGCTGTCCTGTCCGATGATCGTCGCCCGCTCCTCGCCGAAATGGTCGATGAGGGCGTTGATGTCCTCGGCGATCTTGACCGAGGCATACTGGTCGACCCCTTCGGGCTTGTCGCTCTCGTCCGTGCCGCGTGTGGACATCGCCACCACCCGATAGCGCGCTGACAGCGCGACCATCTGGTGCCGGAAATCGAACCAGGGTCCCGTGATGCTGTGAACGAAGATGACCAGCGGTCCTTCACCGACGGTGTGATAGGCGATCGTGACGCCGCCGGATTCGACCGTGCCCGGCGTGACGCGCACCGACCGGCCCATCCAGTCGGTGATAGTGACCTCTGCCGCCGCACGCAACGGCACGACGCAGAGGACTCCACCGAGAAGCAACGAACAGAGAACTCTCACAAACTCCCTCCCCCCAGGATGACGACGGGCCTATGCCCGACAATGAAGCGAAAAAGGGCCGGCCCCGTCAGGGACCGGCCCGATTGTCATTCGTCCATGTGCTCGCAGCTAGGCCTACCGGGCCTACCCGACCGACAGGGGCTCGAGCGGCAGCCGACCGGTGCTGTGACCGAGCGTGTCGATCGGCACGCCCATCTTGTCCAGCAGACTCAGGTGGAGGTTCGCCAGCGGCGTATCTTCCGGATACATGGTGTGACGCCCACCCGAACCAACACCCCCACCGGCCAGCAGAATCGGCAGGTTCTTGGACGCATGGGAGTTGCTGTCGCCCATTCCAGCGCCATAGACGATCATCGAATGATCGAGCAGCGACCCGTCACCGTCTGGCGTCTCACGCAGCCGTTCGAGGAACGCGGAGAAGAGCTGCACATGGTATTGGTTGATCTTCTCCAGCTTGACGAGCTTCGCCGGGTCCCTCTGGTGATGCGAGATCGGATGGTGCGCATCGGGCACGCCGATTTCGGCATAGGTGCGGCCGGTAATCTCGCGCCCCATCATGAACGTCGTCACCCGGGTGAGATCCGTTTCGTAGGCAAGCGCCAGCAGATCGAACATCAGCTTGGCGTGCTCGCCGACGGTGCCCGGTATGCCGGCGGGTTGCGCGACCACCGGAAGCTCGCGGTCGCTTTGCGCCTCGGCCATCTGAATCCGACGCTCGATATCGCGCACCCCGTCGAGATACTGGCTCAGCTTCACCCGGTCGTGGGCGCCGAGCTCACGCGACAGATTGGCCGCACGGTCGGTCACCGAATCGAGCAAGCTCGCGTCCCTGGCGAGACGCGCCTTGCGGATAGCGGGGTCAGTACTGCCGCTGTCGCCAAACAGCCGCTCGAACACCGCGCGCGGATTGTTCTCCATCGGGAGCGGCGTGGTCTCGTTGGCCCAGGCGATCGTGTTCGTGTAGGCACAGCTGAAGCCGTCGTCACATGACCCGGCAAAATCGCGGCCGTCGAGCGCGAGCTCGAGAGTCGCCAGCTGCGTCTCGCGCCCGAGCACCCGGCCGGCAATCTGGTCCATCGAGATGCTCGCCTGCAAATTCGACCCGTCGTCAGGCTCTGAAGGCACGCCGGTCAGAAAACGTGTCGAGGCGCGCGCATGCGGTCCTTCACTCGCCACACCGTGCATCCCGGACAGCACATGGATGTCGTCGCGGAACGGCGCGAGGGGCTGCAGTATCGACGGCAGGTCGAACCCGGCCCCCTCGGTCGTCGGGGTCCAGTGGTCCATCATCATCCCATTCGGGACATACACGACACCGAGGCGACGCACCGGGTTCGCCGCCGTGTTGCGGACCGCCGCAAGCGCCGGCACCATTCCATCGAGCAGCGGCAAGGCGAGCGACACGCCGAGCCCACGGAGCACCGTACGACGGGGAATCGCCTTCTTGGTGATGATCATGACTCTGACCTCCGCATGCGGAACGGTGTGCTCCGCACGATACCCACAATGACAGACGACCATCGGTAATTGTCCGAGGCCGCATCCCGGGTGATGGTCCGCACGGTCGGACGGTCGAAATACTGCGGTCCCCGCCCAAGCGCGTACGCCAGCAGCTTCTCGGTCACGGTGCCGACGAACTGGTCCCCGTCCTCGAGGAGCAGCGCCCGCAGGCCGGTCGGGCCTCGAAACGCTGTGCCATCCGGCAGCGTGCCCGACGAATCGATCGGCAGATCGGCCTCACCGGTGGTGCGCCACTTCCCGATGGCGTCATAGTTCTCCAACGCCAGACCGAGCGGATCCATGCGCGCGTGACAGACCGAGCAGACCGGGCTCTCGCGGTGTCGCTGCAACCGATCCCGCACGGTCGCCGCCTGACCGTCCTCTCCCCGTTCAGGCAGGTCGGGCACATTCGGCGGTGGCGGGGGCGGGGGCGTCCCGAGAATGTTGGTCAACATCCACTTGCCGCGGAGCACCGGCGACGTCCGATTCGGATAGGACGTCACCGTCAGTATGCTGGCGTGGCCGAAGAGCCCGCCACGCCGCTCGGCGAGCTCGCCCTCGAGGCTCACCCTCCGAAAGTGGCTGCCGTAGACATTCGGGATGCCGTAGTGCCCGGCAAGCCGCTCGTTGACGAATGTGTAGTCGGCCCCGAGCAGATCGAGCACGCTCCGGTCGTCGCGGATCAGGCTTTCGACGAAGAGCTCGGTTTCCTGCCGAAACGCGTCGCGCAGATTCTCGTCGAACTCGGGGAAGGCGATGGCGTCTGGCACCACCCCGCGAAGGTTGCGGAGATACAGCCACTGCCCGGCGAAGTTGCGCACGAGCTGGCTTGCACGCGGGTCGGCCAGCATCCGGCGCGTCTGCTGCTCGAACACAACCGGATCGTCGAGCCGGCCCTGTTCCGCCAGCTCGAGCAGCTCGTCATCGGGTCCGCTCGACCAGAGGAAGAACGAGAGCCTGGATGCAAGCTCGAGACCGCCCAAGGGATATGCCGTCGCCGGTGCGATGTCGGTCGGGTCACGCTCCATCCGGAACAGGAAGTCGGGCGAAATGAGCACCCGCTCGAGCGCGAGCTGGATGCCGGCGTCAAAACTGCCGTCATCGCGTCCTGCCCGATAGAACCCCATCAGCGTGTCGAGGTCGCCCGTATCGACCGGGCGGCGATAGGCTCGACGCGCGAGCGAGCCAAGAATCTCGCGGGCGCAGGCCTCCTCACCACTTGCACTGGCCGTGTCGGTCTCAGGCCCAGGGTTGCAGACAAAGATCGCCCGGCGACTCGGCGTGTCACCCGGCCCAGTGCTGACGTAGGGGCCCCCGATCGCGACATGCTCGACGGCGGCGTTCCCGTCGCGCATCTCGTTCACCGCGACCGCGAATACACTCTGCCTCGGCTGCAGCACGCCTTCCGGCTCGGTGAGCTTCCGGACGAACGAGACACCGACGACGTGCGGCCCCGCCTCGGCCTCGAAGCGTACCCGCAGGTTGGCATCCGCGAAGAGCATGTACTCTTCCCATTCCGGATCGCCGAACTGGTTCCCACCATAGCTTGCCGGCGCCTGCACGACGGCAGGCTCCTCGGCACCGAAAGTGAAGGTGCGCACGAGCGCGCCGTCGAGTCGAACCTGCAACTCGTGGCGGAAGCCCATACCGCGAACATAGTTCACATAGTTGCGATGCAGGCGAATCTCGAGGTCGTATTCGCCGTCGACCGGGAAGTGATGACGAATGCCGAGTCCGCCGCGCGATCCGAACGGGAGGTCGTCCCCCATTCGATCATCCTGCAACAGCAGGATCGGCACTTTGTAGGTCTCGGTGCCCGGCCCGAAGGGCGTTTCCCCGACCGCAAGCCGCCCGATCTTCCGCGCCGCAGACAGATACCGCTCCATGAGCGCCGGCGACACCGTGAGGACGTCGGCCATGTTGTCGAAGCCGTACTCGTCGAAGTCGTCGGCCGGCAACAGCGCATCGACGTCGACATCGAGCGCCAGGAGCCCACGGATGGCGTTGGCGTACTCCGAACGGTTGAGGCGATGGACCGCTTCAGTCCGCCCCGGATTCGGATTGGCGAGAGCGACGCGGTCGATCTCCGATTCGAGCCAACCGGCCAGCGCGTCGTAAGTCTCCCGCTCCGGCCGCGGCCGGCCCACCGGCGGCATCTGGCGCGTGCGCAGCTTCGCGATCACTTTCTCCCAGACCTCGGCCTGCTCACCGACGTGGGAGAGGTCGAGACCGGCCAGGCTCAGGTCTGCAGTGCGAAGTCGGTCGCTGTGGCAGGTAACGCAGTAGCGAGTGAGAGTCGCGTCCAGCAGATCTGCCCCGGCGCCCTCGGGCTCCTGCAATCCGCGCGTGGCGGCGTGCGGCGCCGACGAGAGCGCGGCGACCAGCAGCGCGGCCGCTCCACACCCGATTCGCATCGATTCCGTGTGCGACACCGTCTACCAACCCCCTTCAACTGTAAGAGTTAGCGTTAGTTTGTCCGAACGTTCGATGCGGTGTCAATCCGCACGCTACTGCGGTAGCATAGGGCGACATGGCAGAGAGGTTCCTCGGGTCGTCATTTCTGGTCACCGCTGTTGGCGCCGTCATGCTGCTTGGCTCGGCATCTGCTCGGGCGCAGTCGTCGCCAGACCTCGGCATCATCGAAGCGGCCAAGACCGGAAACATCGACACGGTGCGGCGCCTCCTCGAGAACGCCAGCGGCGTCGATGTCGACGCTCGACAAGGCGACGGCGCTACGGCGCTCCACTGGGCGGCGCATCGCAACGATCTCGACATCGCGAATCTCCTGATAGCCGCCGGCGCCACGGTCGGCGCCGCCAATGAGCTTGGTGCCACTCCGCTCTGGCTTGCCGCGATGAATGACGGCGCGTTCCTGGTGGCACGTCTGCTCGATGCCGGCGCCGACGTGGACGCCGCGCTGCAGATGGGCGAGACACCACTAATGACCGCCGCGCGAGTAGGCAACCTCGAGGCCGTCGATCTGCTCCTCCGGCATGGCGCCGACGTCAACGCCACCGAGCACGAACGCAAGCAGACAGCCTTGATGTGGGCGGTTGCGCAACAGCATCCTGCCGTCGTCCGTCTTCTGGTCGAGCATGGCGCCGACATCCATGCGCGCACCGCCGTCTGGGACCAGCTCGAGAACACGGCCGGCAACACCAATCCGATCGGCAACTTCCGTATGCCGCATGGCGGGTCCACACCGCTGCTGTTTGCGGCGCGTCAGGGTGACGTCGACACGGCACGCGTGCTCGTGGAGGCTGGCGCCGACGTCAACGACACCGCGGCGTCTGGGACCAGCGCGCTCGTCATCGCAGCGCACAGCGGGCACGGCCCGCTCGGCATCTATCTCCTCGAACAGGGCGCCGATCCAGATGCGGCCGGCGCGGGGTACACGGCGCTCCACGGCGCAGTGCTCCGGAGCCAGACCGCGCTGGTCGACGCGCTGCTCGCGCACGAAGCCAACCCGAACGCGCTGCTCGAGCATGGCACGCCTGGCCGGCGCTTCAGCGCCGACTTCAGCCTGCGCTATCAGATGGTTGGCGCGAACGCCTTTTGGCTGGCGGCCAAGTACGGCGAGCTCGACATTATGCGCGCTCTGGCCGAGCGCGGCGCCGACCCGCTCGCAACGCCCGACAGCGGCATGTCGGCACTTCAGGCAGCAATGGGCATCACGAGCGGCACCGAGAACCGCCGCAACCGGGTCGGCATCCCCGCCCCCGACCGTGCCAACGCGGAACGGCTGACGCTCGAGCTCGCACGCATCACGCTCGACCTTGGCGTCGACGTCAACGCGGCGGACCGCCGGGGCGACACGGCACTACACTACGCGGTCCGGCAGGGCTTCGAACCGGTGATCGAGCTGCTGGCCGCGCGCGGTGCCAACCTCAACGCACAGAACAATCGTCGCCAGACGCCGCTGACGCTCGCCGACAGCGCCCAGCCAATTCCGGGCAGCTACGAAAGCGGCACGCGCCCCACCATCGCCGCACTGCTCAGGCGACTCGGGGCCGTGGACTAGAGCGACACTCTTCCTGGGGCGCTCAGCGTCAGTGAGCGCCGGGTTAGCGCGCCGGGACATTTCCGGGAGGTGGCAGATGCGGAAACGGAATCTGTCGGCGGTGGCAACCCTGGTCGGAGCCCTCGGGCTGGCACCGCTTTCCGCAGCGGGTCAGGACGCGTCTGCGCCATGGACGGTGCCCCACACCCCAGACGGGCAGCCAGACCTGCAGGGCATCTGGTCGTTCGCCACCATCACGCCGCTTGAACGTCCCAGCCGCTATGCCGGGCGGGAGGAGCTGACCGCCGAGGAAGTGGCGCAGGCGAACCAGACTGCGGAGACGCGCGCATCGTCCGAACGGCGCGCAGACTTGACGCCCGACCAGGACGTCGCCCTCGCCTACAACCAGTTCTGGTGGGACCGGGGCTCCTCGACCGGACGCACCTCGCTCATCGTGGACCCGCCGGACGGACGGGTGCCGGCCAAGACAGTCGCCGCGCAGGCGAGAATCGACACCGCCCGCGCCGCGC
Organism: Acidobacteriota bacterium; assembly: GCA_002726085.1. Taxonomy (GTDB): domain Bacteria; phylum Acidobacteriota; class Vicinamibacteria; order Vicinamibacterales; family UBA8438; genus NP936. Next base: position 34,944 of record PBRZ01000068.1, on the reverse strand, counting down.
GAGCACGCGACGCGTGGGGACCGGAAGACCGCGGCGGCGCCGAACGCTGCCTACAGTACCGACCGCAACCCCGGTTGCCGACCGGCTACAACAACCATCACCTGATCCTGCAGCCCCCCGGCTACGTCGTGATCCTCACCGAGATGATCCACAACGTGCGGGTCATCCCACTTGACGACCGGGTGCATGTCGACGACAACGTCCGCCTGTTGAGCGGCGATTCTCGGGGACACTTTGAGGGCGACACCCTCGTCGTCGAGACGACGAACTTCAGCGACACGCTGCCTTTCCAGGGCTCCGGGGCCAACCGTCGTCTGGTCGAGCGCTTCACGCGCATGGACGAGAACACGATCGACTGGCGGTTCACGGTGGAGGACGAGACGGCGTGGGCCCGTCCGTGGACCGCCGTGTTGCCGTTCACCAAGGTCGAGGGACCGCTTTACGAGTACGCCTGCCACGAACGGAACTACGGCATGGAGAACCTGCTCGTTAGCGCCCGGGCGGTCGAACAGCCCGCCACCGACGCACCGCCGCAAAGACCACGCTAGCGGCCTGAGTCAGAACACGGCGATCGCGTCAAGTGGCGACCTGGCGCGCTCGATGATGCCATCGCAGGCGATCGAACAGCGTCAGCCAATCTGGATCGGGGTCTGGGGACTGAGGGTGGATGGCGCTTCGTGCAGCACGCGCCGTCGATCTCTGCGCGGTTCCTGAAGCCCGGATCCCAAATCCCAGACCCTGGCAGACTTGAGTCTTCATCCGCCTGGTAGAATGTCGCCCTGCAAGAGGAGATACACGATGCGCATAATCACGACACGGACGTTCCTCGTTCTTGCGGTGGCGGCTCTGACCGCCTGCGCCGGCGCGACCGAATCGGGTCCGGAGGAGCCGAGCGTTCCCGTCGTCCAGACGACGGCGGGGGAGATCGAAGGGGCGTGGACCGACGAGACCGAGCAGGTGTCAGTCTTTCGCGGCGTGGCGTTCGCCCAACCCCCGCTGGGTGATCTCCGGTGGCGCCCACCAGCTCCGGTCGATCCTTGGGACGGCACGCGCATGGCCACCGAGTTCGGGCCAGCCTGCTGGCAAGGGCGAAATGCCGACGACTCGCCGTATGCGCGCGGCGAGCTGCCCAGAAGCGAGGACTGTCTGACGCTGAACGTGTGGAGCGCGGCCGAGGCACCAGACGAGCGCCGCCCGGTGATGGTCTGGTTCCATGGTGGCGGGCACACCGCCGGGGTCGGCAGCGCGACGGTCTTCGACGGGACCGCGATGGCGCGCAAGGGCGTGGTCATGGTGACCGCCAACTACCGGCTTGGACCCTTCGGGTTTCTCGCCCATCCGGCGCTGACCGCCGAATCCGAGCATGAGTCGTCCGGCAACTACGGCATCCTCGACCACATCGCCACACTCGCATGGGTACGCGACAACATCGCCGCGTTCGGCGGCGACCCCGGCAACGTGACGATTTTCGGTCAGTCGGCCGGCTCATGGTCGGTCTGCGTGCTTCAGGCCTCGCCACTGGCGCGCGGCCTGTTTCACAAGGCGATCGGTCACTCCGGCGGGTGCTTCGGCGCGCCCAGACTACATCTGACGAAGACGGGCGGCATGGCGACAGACCGATCGGGTCACGACGCCGGGATCGCCGTCGCGACTGAGCTCGGCGCGGAGGGCGACGGACCGGAAGCGGCCGCGGCAATGCGGGCCGCCGGACCAGAGGCAGTGATGGATGCGCAACGCGCGGCGCGGGGCGGCAGCGGGGTCGTCGTCGACGGCTGGGTGATGCCCACGCTCGCGGATGAGATTTTTGCCGCTGGCGAGCAGAACGACGTGCCGGTCATCCTCGGATCGATGTCCGACGAGGGCCGCACGCTGTATGCCGGCATGGCCGAGCCCCCGCGCGACGAGTTCGTCGCCGGTCTGCGCAATCAGTACGGCGACCGGACCGACGCGCTGGTGGCGGCTTACGCGGCGGAACTGGACACGTCGACCAAGATTGCCGGCCAGGCGATCTCCACCGACCGCAGCTTCACCTGGCAGATGCGGGCGTGGGCGCGAGCCATCGGCGACAGCAACGACGTCTATCTGTATTTCTTCAGCCACGCGCCGCCCGTGTTCCGGCTGTACGTGCCGGATCGACCTGAGCTCGACTTTGCCGGGGGACGACGGGGCGCCGGGGCATATCACTCGGGCGACCTCGCCTATGCGTTCGCCAACGTCGGACTCGTCGGCATCGACTGGAACGACCGCGACCGCGAGCTGTCCGACCAGATGTCGCAATACTGGGTCAACTTCGCGACGACAGGCAACCCCAACGGAGAGGGACTACCCCCGTGGCCATCCTACGACCGCGACACCGAAGGGGCAATCGAGTTCGGGGCTGACGCCACGGCCGCCGTCAACGCCGTGCGCAAGGCGAAGCTCGATCTGTTCGACCGCTCCTATCAGGCTGGAACGTCCAACTAGAGACCACTCATGAAGGAGAGCGTGGCGAGCTATCTGACCGAGAGCCAGGCCCGCGAGACGGCGGTCTACCTGCTCGGGAACGTGCCGGGCCTGCCACCGATCGCGCAGTCCCTGCACATCATGGGCATTGCGGTCGTCATGGGCTCCATCGTCATGGTAGACCTCAAGCTCCTGGGTCTGGCAGTGCCGAGCCAGAACGTCGGCGAGATGATTCGTCGACTTCTGCCCTGGACCTGGTGCGCGCTGCTCGTCAACGCCGTGACCGGTCTGTTGTTCGTGGTGGCTCGGCCAAATCGCTACTTCTTCAACCCGGTCTTTGGATGGAAGTTCTCGATGCTGGTTCCGGCAGTGCTGCTGGCGCTCGTCATCTACGGGCTCAACAGGCGGGAGCTTGGATATTGGGAGCGGTCGCTGACGCGTCGCATCTCCGCGAGAGCGATCGCGGCGGTGTCGCTCCTGCTCTGGGTCGGCGTGGTGCTGGCGGGACGCTGGATCGCCTATGTGGACTATCTCTACTTTCTCTATGAGTGAGCACCCTGTCCATGCCATTTACTGAGCTCTGGACGTGGCTGGAAGGCCTCCCCCTTGCCGAGCACATCGGCTTCACCTGGTGGTTTCCCTTCCTGGAATCGATCCACGTACTGGCGATCGGCCTGGTGGTGGGCTCGATTCTGATGGCGGATCTCCGGTTGCTGGGCGTCGCGGCCCTCAGCTATGCAGCCAGTCGGGTGACCCGAGAGTTGCTCCCCTGGACCTGGGGCGCCGTCTGCATTGCAGTGATCACAGGTTTCAGCCTGTTCATGACTCGCGCGGCCACCTACATCGAGAACCCGGCGTTCCAGACCAAGCTGGTGCTGCTCCTGCTTGCTGGTGTCAACATGGCGCTGTTTCAGACTCGCACGTTTCGGGGTATCGCGGACTGGGACAACGCCGCGGCGACGCCTGTCGCCGCCAGGGTCGCTGGCGCGACGTCGCTGCTCGTGTGGGCTGGAGTGGTGCTCGCCGGCCGCTGGGTCGGGCACAGCATCTAGCCTGGCAACGCACAGGGCCGGACAACTGAACAGCGAACGAGGGCTGCTGGAAGGAACCAAGTGATGACACCCAACGCGTCGACCCGCCTGGCACGACACGTGGCGCTGCCTACCCTCCTGATCACGATGCTGGCCGCCGGCTGCGCCAGCGAGGAATCAGCTCTGACGTCAACACCGGTCGCGGCGCCAGCCACAGCGCAAGCACCGTCACCGACCATGGCCATCTCGGCAGACCTGTTCAATGGGAGCGTCTCGTTCCTCGACCTGGATATACTCGTCGCCCCGGACGGCACGCGGGACGCCGCACTGATCGAGCAGCTGGACCTGGTGCCACCGGGTGAGCAGGGTCCGCTGACCGTCGCGCTCACTCGGGACGGCTCCCGTGCGGTCGTGCTGCTCTCGCAAGGTGTCCTGGCATTCGTCGGCGGACGGCTCGGTGTCGACACCGACAGTTTGCCCGACACCGGATCGGGGGTCGTCATCCTCGATGTCGAGACGAGACAGGTCCTGGCCGAGCTCCCGAGCGAGGATCTGCCGATCATGGCGGCGATCGACCACGTGCGTAACCGGGTCTTTGTCAGCTTCTTCGGTGGGGCCGACGCCAACGGCGCCATCGCCGTCTACGACCTTGCGTCGCTCGAGGAAGTCGAGCGGGTCGACGTGTCGCCATTCGTCGAAGGACTGGCGCTGAACGATGCCGGGACCCGCGGGGCCGTGATCGGCGCCACCGCCGGACTCTACCTGTTCGACCCCGCCGATCTGACGGGCACCCTCAGCCAGACGCCGCTTCCCCTGGCCGACGACAGCTCCGGGGTCGCCTTTATCAGTGGCACCGAGCGGGTCGTCGTGGCCAATTCCAGGAATCCCAGCAACTACGTGGTCATCGATGCCTCGGACATCGAAGACCCGATGGTGGTCGATGAGGGGGACGCGCTCGACGCGACGCCGTTCATGGTCGCCGCCGTGCCCAATCGGGAGGAGGTGGTGCTGCCGCTCTCGCGCAACGACGCGCTGCGCTTCCTGCACTTGGACGTCTCCGAGACACCGGCTCGCACCCTTCATGACATCGAGGTGCCCGACGTGCTCACCTTCCCGGAAGCGGTGACGGTGTCGCCCGATGGCCGCTACGCCTTCGTGGGCGCTGAGGTCTCGAAAGAGCTGCTGATCATCGATCTCGTCGATGGCAGTGTGCAGCGCAGACCGTGGCTCGCCGAGCTCGGCCCGACGGCGCTCGCCGTCGTACCGTAGCCCCACTACGGTAAGGCGAAGACGAACAAATTGTTCCCGTTGCTCGGCCGCAGCTCCGGGGTCAGACGCATGTTGTCGCGCGAGCTCAACGAATTCCCGGTACTGGCCACCACATACTGCGTGCCGTCAACGGCGTAGGTGATCGGAAATCCGGTCACAGACGACCCAAGATTGACCTCCCACAGCACGTCGCCGGTCTCGTGGTCGAAGGCGCGGAATCGCCCGTTCCCGTCTCCGCCAAAGATCAGTCCCCCACCGGTCGCGACCAGCGACGTTGTTCCCGCGCGCTGCTCGTAGGTCCAGACGATCTCCCCCGTCTCAGCGGAAATCGCCTGCACGGAGCCGACCTGGTCTGTGCCTGGAGCGATCTGGTCGCGCTTGGCCAGTGCGTACAGGGCCAGCCCCCGACCCGCTTCGGTGGTGGCCAGCATGCGGGCGCAGGCGTTGCGCAGCGGGTAATACATCAGGTTGGTCTGAGGGCTGTAGGCGCCGGCCTCCCAATCCTTGCCGCCGGTCACAAAGGTCGGACAGACCAACACCTCCTCACCTTCTCGCTCGAAGACGAGCTCGCCATTTTCTGTCACCGCCCCGGTGGCGCCGTCAATGCTGCTGATGACGTTCTGCGTGACGGTCGGTGTCGCCCACAGAAATTCACCGGTCTCCCGGTCCAGGGTATAGACCACGCCGGTCTTCCCCGGTATGCCAGTCATGACCTTCCGCACCTCGCCGGCGCGCAGCCGCGGGTTGATCCAGGCCACCTTCGTGGGGTCGGGCGCCACGACCGTGTCGAGCAGAAGTCGTTCGAACGGATGGTCGAGGTCCCAGTGGTCGTTCAGATGCTGGTAGTACCACACGATCTCGCCGGTGTCGGCATCGAGTGCCAGCGTCGAATTGTGATAGAGGTGCTTGTTCTCGGTCCCACCAAGCAGGAACTTCGGCGCCGGCGAAGTGACCGAGGTCCCGATGTAGAGCAGGTTCAGCTCGGGGTCGAAGCTCGGCACCATCCAGGCGCCGACGTGCCTGCGCTCCTCGAACGGGACCCCACCCCAGGTCTCATCCCCCGGTTCGCCCGGTCCGGGAATCAGCCGCCGCCGCCACAGCTCTCGACCGTCCGTCGCATCGTGTGCCACGATGACACAGGCGTGTGGTCCGCCTTTTGGTGCACAGCTGCGACCGGAGATGACCTTGCCGTTGGCGATGATCGGCCCCGATGTCTGATTCGCCGGATGCACCGTGTAATCGAGGATCTGGGTCTCCCAGACCAGCTCGCCCGTCGTCGCATCGAGGGCAAAGACGTATTCGTCGGCGCTCGTGTCGATGATGAGGTTGCCGTAAATGGCGAGATTGCGGTTGGTGTCGATGAGGCTGGCGATCATGTAGTCGGCCAGATCGTCGGGCCGGTCGCGCCGGTACTCCCAGATGAGATCGCCGGTCACCGCGTCGATCGCCTGAATGACATCTCTGGGGTTCGGCATGTACATCACGCCGTTGTAGACGAGCGGCGTACCCTGCTGCAGGCCCCCGGCGCCGAGCGCACGGGTCCAGACCATGCGGATGTCATCGACATTGTCGCGGTCGATCTGGTCGAGCGGGCTGTAGCCCCAGCTATCGAGCGTGCGCCGCCACATGAGCCAGTCGTCGGCAGGCGGATTCTGCAGAATCGTGTCGGTGATCGGCACGAACTCCGATGACGACTGGGCACCAGCCGTCCGAGCCACAGACATCCCCAGCGCGAGGATGATGGCGAAGACCGTCAGCGTACGGAACATCAGGCCGTGTGCGTACATCTCTGCTCCTTTGAACGCAGGGCTCACTGTCTTGCCCCGGTGATCTGTGCCGTTGAAGGCCCTAGCTTAGCGGCAGACGGTGGGAGCTTCAACGCACACGCTATCATGGGCGCCCAAGGACGTCCGCGGACTCACGGGAGACCAGTGCCATGTATGACCTCTCAGGCAAGACCGCCATCATCACCGGTGCCGCCGGGCGGCGCGGTATCGGCCGCGCCATCGCGACCCGGCTCGCGACCGAAGGGGCGAACGTGGTGGTCACCGACATCGAGAAGCCGCCCCTGCCCGCCGACGAGGCGGTCAACTGGCGCGGTCTCGAAAGCGTGGTCGCCGAAGTCGAAGCCCTGGGCCGGGGCGCACTCGGTCTCTGCTCGGACGTCTCGGACGCCACCCAGGTGGCCGACATGACCAGGCAGACGATCGACCGCTTCGGACAGATCGACATCCTCGTCTGCAACGCCGGCTCACGCCCGGGCCCCGACCGACGTCCGGTCGTCGATCTCGACGAGGACGCGTTCGACGAGGTCCAGCGGGTTAACGTGAAAGGCACGTTTCTGTGTTGCCGAGAGGTGGGTCGGCACATGGCCGAACGGGGCGGTCCCGGCAAGATCATCGTCATCTCGAGCCAGGCCGGCAAACGGGGGTATGCGCACTACGCTCCCTACTGCGCCTCGAAGTTCGCCCTGGTGGGCTTTACGCAGGCGCTCGCCCTGGAGATGGCCCAGTTCAGGGTGAACGTGAACGCCATCTGCCCGGGCCTCATCGACACCGAACGCATCGCATTCATCGCCGAGGCGCTCCACCCGAAGGGCGTCAGCGCCGAAGAGCACCGCCTCGCCATGCTCGACGCCAATCGGCGCACGGTACCGCTGGGTCGCACCGCGGTGGCCGGCGACGTTGCCGACACGGCCGCGTTCCTCGCCTCGGAGCAGTCCGACTTCCTGACCGGTCTCGCCATCAGCGTGTCGGGCGGGAAGGGGATGGAGTAGACCCGGCACCGGCGTTCAGGGCCGGTCAGGCAGCGCGAAGACGTAGAGCGCGTTGCCGCTCTCGGGTGTGAAGATCTCCGGGCTCAGCGTCGCCGAGATCGACCGGAACAGTCCCAGTCCGGTCGGCACCGCCACATACTGCGTTCCGCCCGCCTCGAACGTCGTCACATACCCGTGCGCGGCATGTCCCAGACGCGTCTCCCACAGCACATCACCCGTGGCGACGTCGAATGCGCGAAACCGTCGGTCGACGTCCCCGACAAAGACGAGCCCCCCGGCCGTGGTCAGCGCCGAGGTCAGAAATGCCGCGCGCTGCTCGCGGCTCCACAGCTCCTCCAGGATGCGGACGTCATAGGCGGCGAGCTTGCCGACGTTGTCGTTCGTGCCCGGCATGTGTCGAATCTGAGAGATACCGGCAACTCCGCCGCTCCCCTCGACCAGATCCACCGGACGGCCAGTCATCGTCATGCACATCTGCTGCAGGGGAATCACGAGCGCGCCGGTCTCCGGGCTGAAGGCCGAAGCCTGCCAGTTGTGCCCACCGTAGAGCCCCGGACAGGCCTCCACGGTGTCGCCGACTCGGGCGTCCCGGATGTCTTGCCGGTAGCTCACCCGTCCCGTCTGCATGTCGATCGTGTCGAAGATGTTCTGGAAGACGGTCTCCCTGACGTCGAGAAACTGTCCAGTCCGTCGGTTGAGCTTCCAGAGCAGCCCATCCTTCGCCGTGGTAAACAGCAACGGCTGGCCATCGACGTCGATCAGCACGCGCTCGTAGACGCTGTCCAGATCGAGCGTCTCGGCCGGGACATGCTGGAAATACCACTCGACCTCTCCGGTGGCCGGCCGCAATGCGAGTGTCGAATTCGTATACAGCGCGTCGTTGCTGGTCGACATGCCTCGACTGGCCGCCACCCACGGCTTGGCCTGTGCGGTGCCGATGTAGAACAGATCGAGATCCGGATCGTAGCTGCCAGGAATCCAGCTGTCGCCCCCGCCACGCAGGTGCGGCGGCATGTCGCCCCAGGACCCGCTGTTGGGGTCGCCGGGCAGGGCGATGGTCGAGGTGCGCCAGAGCTCTTCGCCCGTCGCCGGGTCGTGCCCCGTGATGAAACAACCGTCGTCGGTGAACCGCTCACAGCCGTTGATGCCACTCACCACCACTCCGTTGGCGATGATCGGCGTGCTCGTCTGCGTATACCCCTGTGTGTAGTCCGCCTTCACCGTCCGCCACACCTGCTCGCCGGTGCGTGCGTCAATCGCCACGATTGCCGCATCGTAGGTCGACAGAAACACCTTGTCGTCGTGGAGTGCGAGCCCGCGGGTTATAGTGGACCCCAAAAACTGGACAGCCGGCTAAGCTAATGTCGTCGACCATGGGCAGGAGGCCCGGCGATGACGAAGCGACGACAGCACAGTGCGGCGTTCAAGGCGAAGGTGGCGGTGGCGGCGCTGCGAGGCGACCGGACGTTGAGCGAGCTGGGTTCGGCGTACGGTGTCCATCCGGTGCAGATTACCCAATGGAAGAAGCGGGCCATGGCGGCCTTGCCGGAGGCGTTCGCGACACGACGGCGCACGGCGGACCAGGATCAGGCCGCCGTCCAGGCGGCCCTGTATGAGGAGATCGGCCGTCTGAAGGTGGAGCTGGATTGGCTGAAGAAAAAACACGAGCTGGTCGACCGCTGAGCGACGCGCCGCGGTCGACCCGACGCACCCGAGTTTGAGCGTCGCGCGCCAATGTGCCCTGCTGGACGTGCCTCGATCGTCGTACTACTACCGGCCGCAGCCGGTGCGCGCGGAGGAGCTCGTCGTCATGCGCGCGATCGACGAGATCTATACGTCCTCCCCGTTCTACGGGTCGCGTCGGGTGCAGGTGGAGCTGCAGCGGCGGGACTTGCCGGTGAACCGCAAGCGCATCCAGCGGTTGATGCGTCTGATGGGGCTCGAGGCCGTTGGCCCGAAGCCGCGACTGAGTCAGGCGGCGCCCGCGCATCGGGTGTATCCGTATCTGCTGCGCGATATCCCCATCGAGCGCGTCGATCAGGTCTGGTCGACCGACATCACCTACATTCGGCTCCGCTCGGGATTTGTGTATCTGGTGGCGATCCTGGACTGGTTCAGCCGCTACGTGCTGGCCTGGGAGCTGTCGGTCACCGTCGACGGGCAGTTCTGCCTGGACACGCTGGACCGGGCGCTCGCGAGCGGGTGCCCGACGATCTTCAACACCGACCAGGGCGCCCAGTTCACGAGTGCGGCCTTCACCGGCCGCCTGCAGGCCGCCGGCGTGCAGATCAGCATGGATGGCCGGGGCCGCGCGCTGGATAACGTGTTCGTGGAGCGACTGTGGCGGTCGGTCAAATGGGAAGAGGTCTATCTGAAGGACTACACCTCGGTGCCCGACGCGCGGGCTCAGCTGGATCGGTACTTCACCTTCTACAATCACGTACGGCCGCACCAGTCATTGGCCTATCGCACGCCCGCGGCGGTCTACGCCGAGGCCCAGGCCGCGTAGGGCCGTGAGGGGGGGGCGAAGAAAGGACGAACGGGGCTATGGAAATGTGGAAAGCTCGCACAGAACGCGACCTTCCCACATTCCCACAGCCATCATCGGGATTCACACGGACGACGACGACGGCCTTAACTTATCCGGCCCGGAAAACTGTCTTGACAACGGGGTCCACCTTAGGTGGCCCCGACCCCGGTCAACGCGTCGCGCGGAACGTCGTAGCGATACTCCCAGATGGGGTCGCCGGTGGCGGCGTCAATCGCCTGCACGACGTTCCCGGGGTTGGCCAGGAACATCACGCCGTCGTGGACGACCGGGGTCGTCTGGTTGACGCCGTTGCGCATCGACAAGACCCACGCGAGACGCAGCTCGCCGACGTTCTCGCGCGTAATCTGTTCGAGCGGGCTGTAGCCGTGGTTGTCGAGCGTGCGCCGCCAAGTGAGCCAGTCGCCGGCCGGCGGGTTGCGCAGCAGCGCGTCGGTCACCGGCGTCAGCCCGGTCGCCTCCCGGCCGCCAAACCGCACCGTGCGACCTCGAGGCTCGTCTTCCATTGCCGCCGCCGGCGCCGACTCGGTCGCCGCCGTCTCGTTGCTCCCGTCCGCCTCGAGAATGAGCGTCACGATGCTCCGGTAGACGTCGTCCCCGAGCGCCCCCACCTGCCCGGGGGGCATTTCGGCTCGAACGAACTCGAACAGGTCGTCGGCGCTGCGCTCACCCCACACGCTGCTGAAGCTGACGCCGCTGAGGGCTGGCCCGTGGGCGCCGCCCTGAAGCCTGGTGCCGTGGCACTCGGCGCACGATTCCTCGTAGGCGGCTTGTCCCGCCGCCGGCTGTCCGGCCGCCATCGGCGCAAGCGCGCTCAGGCCGATCCCGAGCACGACACACACCCGGGCATGCGCCAGCGCGCCCCTTCTAAGACCATCTCGATGCATCTCATTCCCCCGTGAGAAGCGCGCACAGACCCGGCGCGTGCACTGTCGCGGCGCACGCACACGACCGGGCGCGCGGTCACCGTTCCGGTTCATAGTCGCGCCACAACCACCGCATCGTGTCGGGGAAAATTGCGCCGCCGTGCTCGAAGTTGTGCCCACCGTCTCCCCAGGCCTTCTGGTAGTCGTACCCGGCAAATTCGAGCGAGTCTGCCATCTGCTGGTTGGCGAGCCACCAGTTTCCGGGACGGATGTTCAGATCGTTCGACCCATCCTGCAGGAAGACGCGGATCGGCTTCGGCGCACTCTGCCTGACGAGATCCGGATAGACATGACCGCCGCGAATGTTGGTGAAGCTACCCACGTGGCTCACGACTTTGCTGAACATGTCCGGCCGCTGCCAGGCCACGGTGAACGCACAGATGCCGCCCGAGCTCATGCCACCAATGGCCCACCCGTCTCGGTCGTCGGTTATCCGGTAGGTCTTCCGAACCTCTGGAATGATCTCCTCGAGCAGGAACCGCGAGTACTGATCCGTCATCGAGTCGTACTCGGCGCTACGGTTCCGCGCCCGACCGTCCGGATCATCGCCTCGGACGTGTCCCGGATTGACGAATACGCCGATAGTGACCGGCATGTCGCCGGCCCCGATCAAGTTATCGAACACGACCGGCACGCGAATCGGCCCGGTCTCGTTGAGGTAGTTCCCGCCATCCTGAAACACCATCAGCGCCGCCGGGGTCTGGCCGTCGTATTGCGCCGGCACGTAGATCCACCAGTCGCGCTCGGTGTTCCGATACACCCCGCTCTCGTCCCAGCGAAGCTGCGTAATCTCGCCGCGCGGCACGCCGGACCGGCGCTCGGAGTCCGGGCCGAGCTCGTAGGTCTGCTGGGCCAGCACACCTGCCGACGCAGCGCCCACGACCATCGCAGTCACCGCTGTGGTCGTCATCAACTGGGTTTTCTGGGTCATCTGCCCCTCATCCCTGGCTTGCAATTCGGCTCGTTGGTCACGCCTCTTATACACTGCCCCACCAGCCGGCACACCCTTTTTTGTGGCGAGTGGCCACATATGGACATCGGATGACCGCCCCTCCCCGGGCGTCGCGTCACACCGGTATCGTGCATACTCTTGTTCATGAAAACGATGCTGGGCGACAGAATGACACGGACGCCGATCGCACTGCTCCTGGTTGGTCTCCTCCTCCCATCCATCGGATGGGCACAGGGACTGGCGACGGTCGCACCGACGTCCGTCGGTCTCTCCGAGGAGCGACTCGACCGGCTCGCGGCGATCGTCCAGGGCTATGTCGACGACCAGGCAATAGCCGGCGCCGTCACCCTGGTCGCGCGCCGAGGGCGACAGGCGCACATCCGTGCTTACGGCATGGCCGATCGTGAAGCCGGCACGCCTATGCGACCTGACAACATCTTCCGCATCGCGTCGATGACGAAGCCGATCACCAGCGTCGCCGTCCTGATGCTCTACGAAGAGGGGCACTTCAAGCTGAACGACCCAATCGGACAATATCTGCCCGCGCTGGCTTCGCTCGACGTGCTGACCGCCTCCGACGACGGCGATACCTTCATGCGCGTGCCGGCCGAGCGACCGGTCACGATCCGTCATCTCCTGACCCACACCTCCGGCATCGGCTACCGCTTCCTGGGCGACCTCGGGGGCACCCCCAGGCTGCGCGCCCTGGCGGAGCTCTATGGCGAAGCAGGCGTCGCAGACGGCCTGGCCGAGCACGACGGCACCATCGAGGAGCTGGTGAATAGGCTGGGCGACCTGCCACTGCTGCATGAGCCGGGCGCGGCCTTCAGCTACGGGCTCTCCGACGACGTCCTGGGTCGTCTCGTCGAGGTCGTCTCAGGCACGACATTTGACGAGTTTCTCCGCACGCGGCTGTTCGAGCCGCTCGGCATGGACGACACCTTCTTCTATATCCCGAACGCAAAGGCCAGCCGGCTCGCATCGGTCTACACGCCGAGCGCCAGTGGGATCGCCAAGGTCGACGGCACCGTCGAAGGCACGCACCTCGTCTACTCGTCGACCTACTCGACCGGCAGCCAGCGTCGCAATTTCTCGGGAGGCGCCGGCTTGTCGTCGACCGCGCACGATTACTCGCGCTTCCTGCAGATGCTGCTGAACGGCGGCACACTCGACCGCGCCCGCATCCTCAGCCCGATGACCGTCGCCCTGATGACGACCGACCACATCGGCGACATGCCGGTGGGCTCCATCGTCCAGCCGGGCAGCGCGGGCTTCGGCCTGGGAGTGGCAATTCGTGGCGACCCCGGCATAGACGGCGAGCTCGGCTCGGAGGGGGCCTACTACTGGAGCGGGTTCTTCAACACGACCTTCTGGGTCGATCCCTCCGAGGAGCTGATCGGCCTCCTGATGGTCCAGGTCTTCCCGGGAACGTCCGACATCCAGGAACGATTCCGGATCATGGCCTACCAGGCGATAGCGGAGCGCGACGGAGGGCGGTAGCGCGACGGGCTACAATCCGCGCAAGCCTTCGGTTAGCTCGATGTAAGTGCCCCACGGGTCGGTCAAAAACGCAAACCCGATGCCCCCGGAGCTCCGGCCGTAAGGCACATCAAACGTCACCCCTTTCGCCTCCAGCTCCCGACAGAACGCTTCGAGGTTGGTCACCTCGAAGCCGATGTGGTCCAGCATGCGCCCCCTGGTGGGGGCTCCGCCCGCGGCTGGATTGTAGGAAAAATTCAGGTTGATTCCGGGCAGGTCGACCGCGTCGTAGCGCCAGCGCATACCGGGGACACCGCCGAACATCGTGTCGTACCAGGCCTGCGCCTCGTCCACCGCGTCGTCGATCAGATAGAAATGAAGGTGATGCGCGATGATCGGCGCCGTCACGGGCTCGTTGTGACGCTGCGCCACCGGGTCCGCTGCGCCGCCCTCGACCGTGAAGGTCAGGTTCGTTGCCGTGTCATCGAACAGCTCGATCCGTTCGCCTTCTGGCGAGAAGACGTTTGTCACGCCCGAACCCGAAGACTCGAACTTGAACCCGGCCGCGGCAATGGTGTCCAGCGATCGCACCCTGAACGCCATGTGATTCACGACCGATCCCTCGGTGCCGCCCGAAGACTCACCCTCGGAGAGGAACACGAGGACGTCAGGAAACTTCACCACCCTCGTCTCGCCGAGAGGCGTGGCCTCGCCGCCAAGCGCCACCCAGAATCGCGTGTTGGCCTCGACATCCCGCACGTGGTAGTGGAGGTGTCCCATGGCGACGCCGGACGCATTTGGGGGTGACAGTTGCGCCGACGCTGACGGCACGAGACCCACCAACAACAGAGGCAGAGCCGAAAGGATGGCGATCAGCCCCTTCTCCCCGACCAGCTCCTTGTGAGCCGCGCGCATACCCTTGACCCGGCTATCGGGCAGCCGCCTCCTCGGCTCGGGCGCCCCCCAGCATGACCGGCATCGAGTAGTTGCCTTCGTGACAGGCGAACTCGAACATTAGCTCCGGATTCAGACGCAGCGGCACCGATGCGGTCCAGGAGCCCGTCCAGGTTTCCGGGTCGGTCACGGTGAACTCGTACTCCAGCGTGTCGGCATCGACCCGGGTGAAGCGCTCGACCAACCGCGCGCTCGCCGTCGTGCCTCTCCACCTGCGCTTGGGGTCGAAGTTTCGGGTCTCGACCACCAACGTGTCGCCATCCCAATGCCCGCGCGAATCGCCCGACCACTGAAGCACGTCGGGGTCCAGGTGCGGGGTCCCGTCGAGCGGGATGACACGCGACGTGTGGACCATCTCGGTCATTACCACGACATGGTCGGGGGTCTGGAAGAGCTGCATGTTGTTGTTGTACGCGCTCGGCGTAAAGGGCGGGCCGGCGTTGAAACCCAGGATGCACCGCACACCGGCACTGAAGTCCTCCGGGTTGTCTGCCGGATGGTCGGCCGCGTACGCTCGGCTTGCCTGGCCTCGCTCCCGGGCGGCCGGCGTCTGCGATGGATACCTGCCGTTGGGTGGATAAATGATGAGGGAGGTGCGGTTGGTGTCGATGGTCCTCGTGCCCGAGTCAATCCAAAACTGGTTGTAGGACCCAGGTGCTTCCCCCGCTCCCCTCCGGTCCACGTTGTTGCCGGCTTCGGTGCGCTCTGCCGGTTTGTCCCAGAGACGCGCCTCCCGGTCGACGGCGGCCTGGTCGAGCGCCGCCGCCTCTTCCGCGGTCAGGAACTCCCGGTCCCCGTACCGCTCGGGCCGCTGCATCGGCGTGATGGTGCGGAAATCCCAGACACCCTGAAGATCCGGTGCTCCCCACGCGGTGCGTGGCGTCTCTGACTGCGCAGCAGCGGGCGTCGCTGCCAGTGATGCGAACCCGACCACGACCGCCACGGCCATGATTGACACGAGAACTCGGTGACTCATCTGCCCTCTCCTCTATCACGCATGTTTCCCTGACCCGAGCTGCCGTCCTGGCGGCGCCGGTCAACACCGTTATATACCCATAGCCTCCGACCGACCATACTTCTTCCGCGTCGTGCTGTGCCTGACCACCTTCCAACACAGCGCGAGGCATACGCGCCGTAAAACCGCTGCATCGCCAGCGGGCCAGTAGCCCATGGTATCGCAGCGTTCAGCCGTCACGGGGAGAGTGGGGAGACCACCACTCGAAACCCGCGCGTACCGAAACGGTTGTCGGGATCGTATCTGAAGCGGTGGGCGGCGCTGAGGCCCACCGCGCCGAGGTAGAAATACCCGCCACGCAACACCCGACGGATGGTCGCTGGCGCGTCCACATTCTCTCGACCGTCGTCCGGCTCATAGGGATACCCGAATTGAGGTCGCGCGAGATCGGCCCCCCAGAGGCTGCGCGTCCACTCGAGGACATTCCCGGCCATGTCGAGGACCTCGTACGGGCTCGCCCCGGCGGGGTAGCCGCCTACAGCCGTGGGCCCTGAGCCACCGTAGTTCGCCCGCGTCGAATCTGCCCGCGTGTCCCCCCAAGGATACCTCCGTCCGTCGGTTCCCCGCGCCGCCTTCTCCCACTCCGCCTCGCTCGGCAAGCTCACCTGCCAACGCGGCTCTTCATCGTCGCCTTGCAGACGACTGGCCAGAACTGACGGGGTCCCGGTCCAACCACGCAGCCTTTCCGTGAGCCAGGCGCAATAGGCGACAGCGTCGAACCAGGTCACGTACCGAACCGGATGATCCGCTGGCCCCGCCAGGCTTCTCGGGTCGGCCTGATAGCCGGCGTCTCCCACAAATGCGGCAAATTGCGCCACTGTGACCTCGTACTTGCCGATGAAGTAATCGGGCAGCGTCACCGAGTGCTGCGGCCGCTCGCCATCGTCGCCCTCCGGTTCTGCAATGAGGGTCCCCATGGTGAAGGCTCCGGCCGGAATCTCGATGAAGCCGAGCAACGGGTCCTCCGGGAGACCCCACGGATTGGTGAGCACGTCGGCCTGCGCGGCGCTTGTCTCGGGACTACCCGGTTCGATCGCAGAGGGGGCTTGCTCAACGGTCGCCGCTGGAGACTGTGCGTACACACTCAACGAGACAGCCAGGGGGCCGAGGACGCTCAGAACGATGCGCTTCATGTCAGTGGTTTCCGTCTCTGTGGAGTCATTCTACCCTTACATCGGAACGATCGATTGCCGTCATGTGCGTGTGAGCCCCCTCACAGCCACGCGGACGTCGCTGGCGGTCTCATCTGTCATTTAGGCTCCACCCTTCGTATCATGACGGATGCCGATGCGAGTGCCATCCTTTGTTGTCGTTGCTGTGTTGTCCTCGACGGTGACTCTGGCTGCCGCCGATGGCGAGGAGTCGTATCAGACTCGGTGCGCGCTGTGCCATGGCGGCGATGGCGCCGGCTCGGATCGGGCCGACTCGATTCTGCCGACCCTGTCAGGGTCGGCGACCGACCGGCTCGCGACCATCATCACCGAAGGGGTTCCGGAGAAAGGGATGCCGGCGATCGAGATTCCCGCCGACGAGCTTGCCCTCCTTCTCACCTATCTCAAGAGCCTTGCGGCCGAGGCAGGTCCCGCCGCGCGCGACCCGCGAGCGCCACGACCGCGCGCGGGGTCTCTACAGCTTTCCGACGGACGCGCGATCAGCGGCGCCATTCTCAACGAGAGCGGGTTCGACGCCCAGCTCCGCGCAGCCGACGGAAGCCTCCACCTGTTGCGCCGGGAGGAGGACGCCTACCGAGAGCCGGCAATCGATCCCTACGCCGACTGGTCGTCGTACAACGGGAGCGACAGCTCGAACCGGCATAGTCCCCTCGACCAGATCGACCGGAGCACAGTCGAGCGACTGACTGCGCAGTGGTTCTTTCCGATTCCTGACGTCCCGATGCTCGAGGGCACGCCGGTGGTCATTGCCGGCGTGATGTATGTCACGAGCGTGAACCAGGTCTATGCCCTCGACGCGACGACGGGACGGGAGATCTGGCGGTACTCGCAACCCCGCACCGAGGGACTCGTCGGCGACCCGGCCATCGGACTCAATCGCGGTGTCGCAGTGCGCGACCAGCTGCTGTTCACCGTCACCGACCACGCGCACGTCATCGCCCTCAATCGCTTCAGCGGCGAGCTGGTGTGGGACGCCGAGATGGCCGACCACCATGACCACTATGGCGCTGTCGCCGCCCCGCTGGTGGTCAACGACCTGGTCATTGCCGGCATCAGCGCCGGCGACACCGGACTTCGCGGCTTCCTGGACGCCTATGACGCCACCACGGGTGAGCGAGCCTGGCGCTTCTGGACCATCCCGGCGCCCGGCGAGCCGGGGTCCGAGACCTGGGGCGACGCTGACGTGCTCCGGCGTGGCTGCGGCGCGACCTGGCTCACCGGCAGCTTCGACGCCGAGCTCGAGCTGCTCTACTGGCCGACTGGCAACCCCTGTCCCGACCTGAACGGCGACCGTCGTCCGGGCGACAACCTCTACACGAACTCGGTGGTCGCGCTGAAACCGCGGACCGGCGAGCTCGCATGGCACTTCCAGTTCACACCGCACGACACCCACGACTGGGACGCACAGGAACCGCTGCTGCTGCTTGACGAGGAGTTCCGAGGCCGCCCGCGCAAGCTGCTCGTGCAGGGGAACCGCAACGGCTTCTTTTATGTCCTGGACCGCACCAACGGCCAGTTCCTGCTCGGCGAGCCGTTCGTGAACCAGACCTGGGCGGCGGGCATGGACGACTCCGGACGCCCCATCGTGCTTCCCGGCACCAACCCGACGACGAAGGGAACAGACGTCTGTCCGGCCATCCGCGGCGCCACCAACTGGTGGGCGACCAGCTACCACCCGGGGACAAAGCTCTTCTACCTGCTCGCTCATGAGTCGTGCATGACCTACACCAGCAACGACCAGGACTGGCAGCGCGGCCGGAGCTGGCTGGGGGGCACCGTGCGGCTGGCGGACGGCTCGCCGAACCAGAAATTCATCCGCGCCATCGACATCCAGACCGGCGACGTCGTCTGGAGCTACGCCCAAACCGGACAGGCGCAAACCTATTCAGGCGTGCTCTCGACCGGCGGCGATCTGGTGTTCTTTGGAGAAGACAGCGGCGCCTTCGCCGCGCTCGATGCCCACACTGGCGAACCGCTCTGGCACTTTCAGGCCAACCAGGACTGGAAGGCGTCGCCGATGACCTACATGGTGGGCGGCCGGCAGTACGTCGCGATCGCGTCAGGTCTGGGGTTCTGGGCGTTCGCGCTGCCGGAGTGATTCGGCCGTCGGCACCACGCGGAGAAGAGATGCGAACCGTCCTCATGTCCGTCGTGTCGCTCGCGCTCATGTTCGCGCTGGGATCGGACGCGGCGGCGCAGACCATCCATGTCGAGCGTCTGCTCGACCGACCGATCATCACGCCGGAGATGGACGGCTCGATGGGCAGCAACATCGCCGGCCCGTCGCTGATCCGCGTGCCCGACTGGATAGAAAACCCGCTGGGACGCTACTACCTCTACTTCGCTGACCATCGCGGCACCTACATTCGACTGGCCTACGCGGACGACCTGACCGGCCCCTGGACCACACACGAACCGGGCACGCTGCAATTGTCTCAGTCGCACTTCCCCACTACCTGTCCGCCGTGCGCGCCCGAAGGCGCCTACGCACATATTGCCTCGCCGGACGTGCACGTCGACGACGCCAGACGCCGCATCATGATGTATGTCCATGGGCGGGATGCGGGTCGGCAGCTCACGCGAGTCGCGGTGTCTCAGGATGGCCTGCGATTCGAAGGCAGACCCGAGGTGCTTGGCCGGCCGTACTTCCGCGCGTTCCGGCACGATGGTCTTGTCTACGCGCTGGCGATGCCGGGCGTATTCTATCGTTCGCGCGACGGGCTCACCGGCTTCGAGCAAGGACCGCAGCTGTTCACCCCGGACATGCGGCACTCGGCCATCCTGCGTCGCGGCAACCGCCTGTTCGTCTTCTTCACCCAGCGCCGCGACGCGCCCGAGCGGGTGCTGGTCTCGACCATCGACCTCACCGGCGACTGGATGGGGTGGCGGGAATCGCCGCGCGTCGAGGTCCTGCGCCCCGCACGCCCCTGGGAGGGGGTCGATCTGCCGGTGGAACCGTCGCGCGGCGGCTCAATCGACGTCCCGGTCAACCAGCTACGCGACCCCGCCATCTTCGAGGAGAACGGCCGCGTCTACCTGCTGTACGCGATAGCCGGCGAGCGCGGCATCGGGCTCGCCGAAGTGCACGTGGATCCGTGAATCGGCGCGGGCAAGTCGATGCACGGTGTGGCGCGCCGACTCACCCGCTGCCCTCAGTCTTTCAATTCGTAAAACATCGCGCGCGGCGACCCACTGGTCACCAACGACGTGTGCGCGGTGCCGGCCGGAATGAACACGACGTCCTCCGACGCGTAGGTCGTGGTGTCTTCGGAGCCATCCGGCTCCCGCTGGCGAATGGTTCCACCGTTAACGAAGACCGCTACCGTGTCCCGAGTGTGCACATGGAGCGGCACGTCCTGACCTGGTGACCAGCTGACGTCCCAGACCATGACCCGCGGACTGTCGAGTTCCTCTTCAGCGCCCTCGCGGGGAAACGCAGGTGCGATGTCGGCAGGCAGCTCGCGGGAGGGCGCCGCGTAGTCCTTCATGTCGATCATGATGGAATGACGCTCCGGCGTGCCAATGCCCTCTTCCTTATGGGTCACCCCTTTGGCCTGGAAGAAGACCCACGGAATCTCGAACGGGACCTCGCTGACCGTGAACGTACCGTCGAGCCGCGTGACCCTGAGCGGACCCCAGCGAAAAAACACACCGGTCATGTCGTAGCGATGCCGATGATAGGGCTGTGCCACGCCGTCAGGCCAGGTCGCGTCCCAAACGATGACCCGCTCGTTCTCGAAAATCTGCTCGGCTCCCTCCCGCGGAAACGCGTGGGGATAGTCCTGTGCCGACGCAACGCCGACGCCGGTCCACGCCAGGCTCGCCAGCACCGCGCAACAAAGGATTCTCATCGGGGGCCTCCGTCGGGTGAGCCGTTCGGCCGCAGGTCGTCCACGGTGGTGCATCCGCTCGAGCCGTGGGTACGGCACCGGCACAATTTCTTTCGTTCTTAGTCCGGAAGCGCGAACACGAACAGGTTATTGCCGGCGCTTGGGCTCAGCTCTGGCGTCAACCCCTCCCTCCGAGCGCCGGTGCTCGCCACCACATACTGCTTGCCGTCGACCGCATACGTGATCGGAAAGCCTGTCACCGGCGAGCCGAGGTTGATCTCCCACAGCACCTCGCCGGTCTCCTGGTCGAGGGCGCGGAACCGGCCGCTGCCGCCGCCCCCGAACACCAGTCCGCCACCGGTGGCAACCAGCGCGTAGGTGGCCGCCCGCTGCTCGCGCAGCCAGGTCGTCTCCCCCGTCTCGGCGGAAATCCCCCGCACGGTCCCGAGCTGGTCGGTGCCAGGCGCCAGCTGCATTCGGGCGGCGAGGCGGTAGATGGCGAGCCCCCCGTCCATCGTCGACAGCACCCGCGCGCAGGTCTGCTGCAGCGGGTAGAACATGGTGTTGGTCAGCGGGCTGTAGGCGCCGGCCGGCCAATTCTTGCCGCCACCCCAGGAGGGGCACGACAGCACCTCCTGCCCCAGACCGGTGAAGACCACCTCCGAGTTCTCGGTGACGGCACCGGTGGCGCCGTCGATGTTGCTGATCACGTTCTGCGTGATCGTCGGCGTGGCCCAGAGGAACTCGCCGGTCTCCCGGTCGAGCGTATACACGACACCGGTCTTCCCCGGAATGCCGGTGATTACCCGGCGCTGCTCGCCTGGAGTCAGCCGCGGATTGATCCAGGACACCTGGCTGGCATCCGGCGCCACCGCCGTGTCGACCAGCAACCGCTCGTAGGGGTGGTCGAGGTCCCAGTGGTCGTTCAGGTGCTGGTAGTACCACCGGATCTCACCCGTGTCGCCGTCGATGGCTAGCGTCGAGTTGTGGTACAGGTGCCGCAGCTCGTGCCCGCCGAGCATGAACTTCGGCGCCGGTGACGTGACGGACGTACCCACATAGACGAGGTTCAGATCCGGGTCGTAGCTCGGCACCATCCAGGAGCCGACGTGCATCCGCTCCTCGTAGGGCACGCCGCCCCAGGTCTCGTCACCCGGTTCGCCCGGTGCCGGCACCAGCGCGGTGCGCCACAGCTCGTCGCCGGTTGTGGCGTCGTGCGCGAGGATGACGCAAGAGACGGGCCCGGCCAGCGGCCGGCAGCTCCGCCCGGAGATGATCTTGCCGTTGGCGATGATCGGCCCCGAGGAATGCCGCGCCGGGTGCACCTTGTAGTCGAAGATCTGCCGCTCCCAGGCCAGCTCGCCGGTCGCCGCGTCGAGGGCATACAAGTAGTCGTCGTTGGCAGTGTCAATGATCAAGTTGCCGTAGATCGCGATGTTCCGGTTGTTCTCGGTCAGCCCGCCCATCACTTCGGGAACGTCCTCGGGAATGTCGCGCCGATACTCCCACTTCAGGTCGCCGGTCACCGCATCGATCGCCTGCACCACTTCATTTGGGTTCGGCATGTAGAGCGTGCCGCCGTAGGCCAGTGGGGTGCCCTCTTGAGCGCCCCGCCGTAGCGCTCGCGTCCAGACCAGCTGCAGGTCGCCCACATTGTCACGGTCGACCTGATCGAGCGGGCTGTAGCCCCAGCCGTTGAGCGTGCGGCGCCACATGAGCCAGTCGTCCGGCGACGGGTTCTGGAGCATGGCGTCTGTGACGGGCACGAAGTCGCCGTCGGACTGAGCCAGCGCGACGGGCGCGCCCGAACCGAAGAGCAGGACGGCGGTCACAAAGACGAGGACATATGGTGAAGCGGAACGGTGCGGTTTCATGGCAAGACTCCCAGAAGATGAGTGCCGCCGGCCCGGCAGGTTACCAGACGAACGGCAGGTATTCCGAGTAGGCATAGCCGCCGCTGAAGTAGATCGCGACGTTGATTGTGCCCGTCGTCCGATCAGCGAGCGGTATGTCTGGAAGCCTGGCGCTGCTGGCGTTCCATTCAAATGTCTCACTGATCACGTTGGCGCCATCGGGAAACATGAGCACTTTGTACCACATGCCTGGCGCGGCATCGCCCGGGGGCGTCCACTGGGNGACAAGGTCGCTGCCCTCCAGACTCCAGGTCACCCCGCTGGGAAATCCGACGGTCTCCGGGGCATAGGACACGGCCTGTGTCAGCGCGATCGACTCCCCCTGGTAGTAGAGGAAGGTGTAACTGCCCGGCGATGGCAACCCCGCACCCGGCGGTCCGTACAGCACCCAGCGCCGGGTCACCTCACCGGAGTAGGCGTTGATGTTGAAGTCCTTGTCGAGCGTGAACCGCCTGCCGTCAGGGGCCTCCACCACGACGGCCGTCACTTCCCACAGAAAGCACGTTTCCAGCGCCCAGAAGTCGCCCACACAGTTGGATTTGTACTCGTAGGTACGGCCATCGAAGCCGTTACTAGACCACACTTCCGNGAAGACCTGATTCTGGAGCGCCGACGTCTGGCCCGAAGGACCCGCGCCGCCATCCTGTGACGAGCTCGGTCCGGTCGGCGCCGCCGGACCGCCTCCCGACGAACACGCGGCAGCAGTGGCGAGCAGCAGGACACCGGCCAGCCGACCGATTCGACCCGTTGCGCGGGCTGCCAAGGCCATTCTCGCCGTTTCGCGCCTTTGCGTCTTCATGGCGTCCGAAATCGCAGCAAAACCGTCGCCACCAGCATACCAACTAGACCGACCACGGTCATCCACAGGACCCGCCTGGTCGGCGTCACCCAGACGCGGTCGCTGTAGACCGGGCTCAGGTAGGTACCATCCGCTGCGTCGGCGCCCCTGGACTCCACCTCATCGCGCTGCGATGGGGGCCAGCGATGCGGATCGCCGCTGCCGATCGACTGCTGGTCGAGCAATGGGGCGTAGTAGGTCTCGAGCAGCGCGTTCTCGCGCCATGCGTCACGGAACTGGCCCGCCGCATACGCCTCGTTGCGCCGCTGCACATGGGCGGCGGCTTCCACGAGATAGTGGTCTTGCAGCGAAAACGGTGCCAGGCGGGTCGGCGGGTCGAGACGCCAGCGCCGGGCGCGATCCTCGGATAGCGCCGAGAGCCGTTCAAACGTGAAGAACGAGCGAAAGCGACCGACCTCCGGATCGTCAAGCTCGTAGCCGAGGTGTGCGCATTGCAAAAAGACTGCGAAGCTGACCGTCACGATGCAGAGCAGCCCCAGTAGCCGCCGCCACGGACACACTGGCGCGCCCGTCGAGAACGATGCCGGCGGTGCGAGACCGATCGCGAAGAGCAGCCCGCACCCGAGCGCGTAGAAGTTCAGAATGACGTCCCGCACATCGCCGACCCGCGTCGGCACGAGCCATTGCACCCACTCTTCGCCGATGCCGACGAGTGTCCCGACGAGCAGCGTCATCGGCACCACGGCGACCAGCGATGTGCCGGCCATCGCGCGATAGAACAGCGTCGCCACCAGCCCGTACTCCACGAAGTGGACGCGCTCGACGGCATCGACGTCCGGCACACCGGTGCGCATCATCCACGCATACCCGACGAACAGCGCGACCGCCGCCAGCATCAGGCCAACGCCCTGTAGGCGCCGCGCCCGCACGCGCCTCACGCCCCAGGTGACGACCGCCAGCACCGTGACGGCCAGCAGGAGGCCCAGGACCGGCGTGAAGGCGTCGCCCAGGGCGTCCTTGAGCGCGTCGCGGACCAGCCCCATGTAGGGCGACCAAGCGATGAACAGGAGCGACACGCCGACCGGCAGGAAGTAGCGGCGCATGACGAGGCCAGCTTAGCGCAGCCNGGCCGGCCCCTGGGGAGTGAGGAGCGGTCGGGCGGGGCGCCCGGGCTGGCGCGGTCAGCGCCCCTGCGGCTGCGGCTTGGTCTCGGGCGCCTTGGGCGGCTCGGGCTGGCGCGAGTACTGGTCGACGATCTCCGGTCGCCTGCCTTCGGTCGAGACCCCGGCGCCATCCATCAACACGGTAATCGCCTCGATGGTGGGCCGTGACGGCCGGGGCAGCCCGGGGCGATGTCCCTCGGCGATGAACAGCGGCGTGCGGTCCTGCTTGTTCCGGGTGTTCCAGTACCGGATGTCGGCGCCGTGGTCGGCCAGCAGCTGGACCACCGTCGGGAAGCTGCCATACGCCGCCCCGTGCATCGCGGTGTCGCCGTCGGCGTTCACCGCGTTGACGTCGGCGCCGAGGTCGAGCATGAACCGCGTGGCGATCAACGCCTCCGGCTCAGTGCCCGCCTCCTCCTCCGGCGCCGCGGTGCCGAGCCCGGCCGCCGCCATCAGCGGCGTGGTGCCGTCGTCGTTCGGGACCATCGGGTGGGCGCCCAGATCCAGCAGCAATTGCATCAGCGTGGTGTCGGCACGATCGGCCGCCAGCAGGAATGCGGTGGCCCCGGGCGAATTGGTGCGCGACGCGGAATTCGGCTGGCGCGGAGCCCCCTCCTCGAGACGCAGGTTCACGTCGGCGCCCAGCTCGACGATCTCCCGCACGAAACCCAGACTGCTCAGATCGCCGGAGCCGATCGGCGCCGGGTCGCCCCGGTCGCTCTCGTCCGGCTTCCGCACCCAGCTCATGGTGTGCAACGGCCCAAACCCGCTCCGCAGGTCGTTCGGGTCTGCGCCGGCATGCACCAGATCGATCGCCAGCTCGAAGTGGCCGTTGCGGATGGCCAGAATGAGCGGACTGATGCCGTCGTCCACCGGGCGGTAGGTGGCGTTGTTCACGGTGGGATCGGGACCGTCTTTCACCCGCACCAGTAGATCGTCGACATCGGCGCCCGCCTCGAACAGCGTGTGCACCACATCGGCGTGCCCCTCGCGCACGGCGAAGAACAGCGGCGTGAACCCTGAACGGAGCCGCGGGTTGATCTCGGCGCCGGTCTCGAGCAGCGCGTGCACGATCGAGGCATGCCCCTCGGCCGCCGCCCACATCAGCGCCGTCTGGTCACGCGCCTCCCTGGCGTTGGGGTCCGCCCCCCGGGCCAGTAGTGCCCGGACTGCCTCGAGGCTGCCGGTGCGCGCCGCGTGCATCAGCACCGTCTGCTCGCCGCGTGCGGTGGCGTTCGGGTCGGCACCCGCCTCGAGCAACATGGAGACGATGTCGCCGTTGCCGTTGGTCACCGCGACCCACAACGGCCGGATGCCGTAGCGGTTCTCGCTCTTGACGTTGGCGCCCGCATCGATCAGGACCTTGGTGGTGTCGGCGTCGTCGTGATACACCGCCCAGTGCAGCGCGGTCATTCCGTCGACCTGACGCGCGTTGACGTCGGCACCATCTCCCAGCAGGCTGCGCACCAGCGCGCCGTCGCGTCGCTCGGCCGCGTCGGCCAGCACCGCGTCACCCGCTGGCGCCGCCCACCCAGCGGCGGCGATTCCGAACGCCAGCAGTCCGATCCCAGCAAGTCGTCTCACTCTCATCCCATCTCTCCGCATTCACCCCGTCGCATTGATGACGGCGAAACCCACCGGCGATCTCCTGACTTCTGCCTTCTGACTCCTGTTCGGCGCGCCGCCTTACAACGCGACCGGGTCGAACAGCTTCTCCACCGACGCGTTGCTGTCGCCGAACTGGTCGAGCTTGACCCCCACGCGGTCGAGCAGCGTCAAGTGCAGGTTCGCCAGCGGCGTCCCCTCGTCGTAGCGGATGTGCTGCCCGCCGCGGATCCCGGTTGCCTTGCCGCCGGTCACCAGGATCGGCAGGTTCACGTGGTCGTGCAGGCTGGGGTTCCCCATGCCGCTGCCATACAGATACACGGTGTTGTCGAACAGCGTGCCGTCGCCCTCCTCGGTCGCCTTCAGCTTCTGTAGAAACTCGGAGAACAGCGACACATGGAAGGTGTTGATCTTGGCGATCTTCAGCACCTTCTCCGGGTCGTTGCCATGATGACTCGTCGGGTGATGCGGGTCCGGCACTCCGATCTCGGGATAGGTGCGGTTGTTCAGCTCGCGGGTGAACTGGAAGCTGACCACACGCGTGATGTCGCCCTGGAACGCCAGCACCTGCAGGTCGTAGAGCAGCCGGGCGTGATCGGCGAACATCTCCGGCACGCCGACCGGCCGTTCCAAATCGGGCATCGGGTTCTTCGACGCACCCGCCTCGGCCCGCTCGATCTGCCGCTCGATCTCCCGGATGCTGTCCAGATAGCCGTCCACGCGGGCCTTGTCGCCGCTGCCGACGGTGCCCTTCAACCGCGCGATATCGGCGCTGAAGGAATCGAGCAGACTGGCCCGACCGCGCAGCGCCTTCCGCCGCTCGGACGGCGTGCCCCCCTCGCCGAACAACCGCTCGAAGACCATGCGTGGATGCGCCTCCGAGGGCAGCGGCGTCGTGGGAGACGACCACGACAAGTTGTTCTGATACACGCAGGCATAGCCGTTGTTACAGACGCCGGCCAGCGGGTTCAGGTCCATCGCCAGCTCGAGCGACCGCAACGGCGTGTCCTGCCCGATCTGCTGCGCGGCGATCTGGTCGGCGGTGGTGCCCAGGAAGTAGTCGGAGCTCTCGGTGTGCTTGGCGAACGCGGCGCTGAGGAAGCCGGAATTCGACGTGTCGTGCGTACCGGGATAGGAGTTCTGCAGCTCCATGTTGGTGATAACCGTGAGCTGCTCCTTCACCGGCTCGAGCGGGCTGAGGCACTGCGTGAGCTGCCCCAGCGCTCCCCGGCCCTCGGGCGTCCAGCGATCGTGATCGCAACCCATCGGCACGAAGAGATACCCGAGCCGACGCACGGCGCGCGCCGGCGTCTGAGCCAGGGCGGTCATCGCCGGAATCATGGCGTCGAGCAGCGGCAGCGCCAGGGTGGCCTGAGCCCCCTTCAGGAACGTCCGCCGCGACAGCGCCTTCTTCGTGATGATCATGTCGGGTTCCTCATCTGAAACGGCACGCTCTTGACTATCCCCAGAATCAGCGACGAGAAGCGGTAGTCGTCCGCCTCCGTCTCCCGCAGAATCCTGCGCACGGCCGGCGCATCGTAGTACTCGACGCCCCGTCCCAGCGCGAACGTCAGCAGCTTCTCGGTCACCCGGCCGGCGAACTGCTCCGGCCGGCTCAGCAACCCGGCTTCGAGGCCGTCAACGCCCTCGAACTCGCCCACGCCGGGCAATCCGCCCGAGGCGTCCATCGTGCTGATGTCGCCGCTGTGGTCACGCCAGCGCCCGACCGCGTCGTAGTTCTCGAGGGTGAAGCCGACCGGGTCGATCGTGCTGTGACAGCTCGAGCACACCGGGTTGTTGCGGTGTTGCGCCAGCCGCTCGCGCATCGGCAGCCCGGCCCGCACCGAGTTGTCTTCGAGTGCCGGCACGTTGGCGGGCGGCGGCGGCGGCGGCGCGCCGTAGATGTTGTCGAGCACCCACTTGCCGCGAATAACCGGCGAGGTCCGCGTCGCATAGGAGGTCACCGACAGGATGCTCCCCTGGCGTAGCAACCCGCCACGCTTGCTGTCCTCGTCGAGCTCGACCCGCCGGAACCGGCTGCCGTAGATGCCGGACACGCCGTAGTGTTTCGCCAGCCGCTCGTTCAGGAACGTGTAGTCCGCCCGAAGCAGATCGAGGACGCTGCGATCTTCCCGGAGCACGCTGTCGAAGAAGAGCTCCGTCTCCTGGCGGAACGCCTGCCGCAGGTTGTCGTCGAAGTCGGGATACAACCGCGGATTGGGACTGACCGCGTCAAGATTTCGCAACATCAGCCACTGGCCGGCGAAGTTCCTTGCCAGGTTGCCCGACCGCGGGTCGGCCAGCATCCGGCGCGCCTGACGCTCCAGCTCTGCGGGGTCGCTCAGCCGCCCGGCGATTGCCGTCTCGAGCAACTCGTCGTCCGGGATGCTGCTCCACAAGAAGAAGGACAAGCGCGTGGCCAACTCGAGGCCACCGATCCGGTATGGCCTCGCCGCACCGTCCGGATCCCGCTCCACCCGGAACAAGAACTGCGGGTTCACCAGGATGGAGGTGAGCGCATTGCCGATGCCGCTCTCGAAGTCTCCCTGGGCCCGCGCGTCTCGGTAGAAGGCCAGCGGGGTTTCCACCTCGCCGGCGTCGATCGGGCGCCGATACGCACGCCGCATCAGCGCGGAGAGGATGTCCTCGGCGCAGGCCTCTTCGGCCCCGGCGTCATCCGGCGTGCAGGTGAAGATGCGGCTCCGGCTGGGCGTGGCACTGACGCCCTGGGCGTCGTAGGGCCCGGTNATGGTCAGCTGATAGATGGCGGGCGTCAGGCGGGGATGCCGCTGTTCGTTGTAGTGCGAGAGCAGTGGCTGCCGCTCGGTTTCCATCAGCGACGCCCCGCCCTTCACGAACGTGGCGGCCACGTCGTGCGGGCCTGCGGTCACCGGCAGTCGCAGCTTCAGATGCGCGTCCGCGAAGGTGTCGTCGCCACCTTCCGGCCGCTGCACCGTGTAGGTAGCCACCGGCATCCGGTCGAGCAGCAGCTGCACCGTGTGCAGACCGCGTCCCCGGAGTCCGCCGATGTTGCCGGTCCGGTTACGGGCCAGTCGGATCTGGATGTCGTAATCGCCGTCCTGCGCGAAGGTGTAGGTCGTCGACAGCCCGCCCCGCGTGCCGATCGGCAGGCCGGCCACGTGGTCTTCCTGGGTCGTGTCGGCCGGCACGCGAATGACGTCGCTCTGCAGCGACGTCAGCGTGGTGCCGATCGCCAGCCGGCTGATCTTCTGAGCGGCGGAGATGTACCGATCCAGCAACGCTGGCGAGAGGTTGCCCACGTTGACGTTGTCGAAGCCGTATCCCGCCTCGTCGGCCGGCAGCAGCGCCTTGGCGTCAATGTCGATCGCAAGCAAGTCGCGGATGGCGTTCTGATACTCGGTGCGATTGAGTCGGCGCAGCGTCTCGGTGCGCCCCGGATTCGGACTGGCCTGGGCGGCCTGGTCGAGCGACGTCTCCAGCCAGCTCACCAGCGCTCCACGTTCTTCAGCTGGAGGCTGGGGCCTCGTCGACGGCGGCATGGAACCGGTGCGCAGCTTGCGGATGACCTTTTCCCAGATTTCGGCGCCCTCGTGGACATCGGCGGTGTCGAGCTGCTCGAGCGACAACCCCGCGGTCTCGAGCCGGTCGCTGTGGCAGACCACGCAATACTGGTCCAGCAGCGCGCGCGAGCTGGCTGCCGGCGGGGTCGCGGAGGGTGCCTGGGCGGATACGTCACCCTGCCCGCACAACAACACGACAAGCGACGTTAATGCAGTGATTACCGCGGGATTCGGGATGGAGCTGAGGGTCCGGCGGATAAAACTCGGCATCGCGATTCGCGCCTCGCAGAAAGTTGGACCTCCCCCGGTCCACGTTAGAGTAGTGGGAACGGCCGGGCAAGTCAAGCAATACCATCGACGTAACCATATACGGTTAAAGGATTTACGATCTCATATCCGCCATGCACATGGAACGATCTGTCAAAGCCTCAAAAACTGCGATGGCCACGACTCGAGCGCTGACAGAAATGGCAGTACGAGGGTATATCCGGCACGTGGGGTCTGACCTTGGCTAGAGTAACGATTAGGTGAGGCCCATCATTCGGGCATCAAGGCATCAGGGCGAACGTCCACACCGAACCGCCCGTCGGCATCGTGGCGGCCGCGTAGCGGTTGGCCAGGAAACCGCCGAGCCCAGAGGCGACGGTCACGTACTGCCGTCCCTCGTGGGTGTAGGTGACCGCGGTGGCGTTCACGCTCGATCCGGTCTGGAATTGCCAGACGGTCTCGCCGGTCGCCGCGTCCAGCGCGAGAAACTCGCCAGTCAGCAGCCCAGTGAACACGAGTCCGCCTCCGGTCGCCAGCATCCCGGCGGCACTCGGGTAGTCGGTGAGCGGCACCTCCCACGCCTTCTCCCCGGTCAGCGGGTCCATCGCGATGAAGTGGCCGAGCAGGTCGCCGGGCTCGACGTCGGGGAACCGGTTGTTCACGCCGGTAGAGTTCCCGCCGATCCGCACTTCACGGTCCGGCGCGAGTTGCTGGATGCGCGGCACGTGCCAGCCGTTGATGTAGACCAGCCCGGTGGCCGGGTCGCGCGCGATCGGCACCGCGTTGGTGCCCCGCGACGGCCAGATGGGTACTTCCTCGCCGGCCAGGAAGTCGCGGTAGAGGCCGGTCAGCACCGGCCGCCCGGTCGCGAGATCGATGTGGGTCGCCCAGTTGACGAACACATACGGGTGCGCGGCAATCAGCGTACAGTCGGTGCGATCGAGCACATACAGGAACCCGTTCTTGTTGGCCTGGATCATCACCTTGCGGGTCACGCCATCGATCTCGAGGTCGGCGAGCAGATGCTCGTCGGTGCCGTCCACGTCGTACACATCATTCGGCGTGTACTGGTAGAAGCAGGCGATCTCGCCCGTCTTGGGGCGGATGGCCAGCACGCTGGAGGTGTACAGGCTGTCGAGCGCCTCGCGCGGCTCCGGGTCATATGGCTCGGCGTTGCCGGTCCCCCAGTAGACCAGGTCCAGCTCGGGGTCGTAGGAACCGGTACGCCAGGTCGGCCCGCCGCCCTGCTCCCAGGCGTTCCCGGTCTCCGGCCAGGTCTCGAACCCCGGCTCGCCCGGGGCGGGAAGGGTGTAGCGCCGCCACAGCTTCTCGCCGGTGTCCGGGTCCCACCCGTCGAGGAACCCGCGGGTCGTCGACTCGCCGCCGGACATACCGGAGATTAGGACCCCGTTGGCCACGATCGGCGCCCCGGTCGCGTAGTAGCCTTCCTCCGGGTCGGCGAACTGCCGGGTCCACAGCTCCTCACCGGTGGCCATGTCGAGCGCCAGCAGCCGGTTGTCGTAGGTCACGCGGAAAAGCTTGCCTTCGTAGATGGTCGGGGCGCCCCGGTTGAACGGCGCCCGGCTGGTCTCCTCTTCGTAGACGACCGACGTGCGCCAGATCTGGCGACCGGTCGCCACATCGATGGCGAAGGTCCAGTGCCCGTTGATGACATACATGACGCCGCCGTGCACGACAGGCGCCGCCAGCTCGCCGGAGTTACTGATGACGCTGGTGTTCCAGATGGGCACCAGCCGCCCCACGTTCGAGCGGTCGATCTGCGCGAGCGGACTGTAGCTGGTCCTGTCGTAGCCAAGGCTGTGCAGTAAGACGTCGTCCGGCGTGGCGGCATCGTTGATCAGGTCCTCGGACGTCTGGGCCCGAGCCGGCCCGGCGTAGACGGTCAGCAGCATCGCAAACAGCACGGCGTTCTTCATGTATCGGTCTCCACTAATGTGGCCCAGGCCTTCATCTGCGATGGCAGGGCTGAAGCCGTGCGCCACAACGAAACCCCCGCCCCCGGACGGAAGTCATGGCAACGTCAGCGCAATCAGCTCCGGCGCCGCCACACCGCCCCCACCGCCCACCGCCACCACGATGTACTGCTTGCCCTCGTGCAGATAGGTCATCGGATTGCCGTAGGGAACCGACGGCAGCATGAACGAGCCCAGATAGTCGCCCGTGTCCTTGTGATAGGCGGTGATGCTGCGGGCACCCTCCGCCTGGTCCTCGACGTAACGCCCGCCCGAGTTGACGAGCAGCAACGTCTTGGTCACCAGCGGGCCGCCGGCGTTGATACCGCTGTGACCGCCAAGCGCAGGCAGGTTCAGCGCCTTCAGCGCGGGGTGATTCCTCGGGCCATCGCCGTGCGGACTCATCCAGGCATGCTCACCGGTGTTCAGGTCGATCGCGGTGACGCGCTTGTAGGGCGGCTTGACCAGCGGCAGGCCCTGCGGCCCGGGCACCGGCACCGCCCAGGTCTCGGTGAAGTAGCCGACCGTGGCCGGCGGCGCGTACTCGATCAGCTCGACCGCCCGGAGCCGGGTCTGCGAGGGCACGAACAGGCGTCCGGTCTCCGGGTCGACCGCGGAACCCGGCCAGTTCACGCCGCCGCCGGTGCCCGGGGCCTGAATCATTGGCCGTCCCTCTCCGCGCACGTTGGGTGGAGTGAAGATCGGACTCAGCTGGCCCCGCTCGGCGATCCGGATCGCCTCTTCGCGCAGCTCGGGGGTGAAGTCGACCAGGTCGTCGACCGTGATGCCCTGCAGATCGAAAGCCGGCGGCTTGGTGGGAAACGGCTGCGTCGGCGAATACCACTCGCCCGGCACGGTGCCCGCCGTCACGGGTCGCTCTTCGATCGGCCAGACCGGCTCGCCGGTCACCCGGTCGAAGACGTAGGTGAACGCCTGCTTGCTGGTCTGGGCAATCGCCTTGATCTCGCGCCCGTCGACGGTGATGTCCAGCAGATTTCCGCCGGTCGGGAAGTCGTAGTCCCAGAGGCCGTGGTGCACCGCCTGGAAGTGCCACATCCGCTGACCGGTCTCGGCATCGACCGCCACGATACTCTCGGCGAAGAGGTTGTCGCCCGGACGCATGCCGCCATACCAGTCGTTGGTGGGCGTGGTGACCGGCAGATAGACGTAGCCCAGCTCTTCGTCGACCGGCATGTTGCCCCAGACGTTGGTGTGTCCGCTATAGCGCCACGACCCGTTCTGCCACGAGTCGACTCCGAACTCGTCGCCTTGGGGAATGGTGTGAAAGATCCATTTCATGGCGCCGGTCCGCGCGTCGAATCCGCGGACGTGTCCGGGCGGCGCTTCACGGGTGGTGGTCCGGTCTTCCAGCGTGCTACCGACGACGAGCGTGTCGCGCACCACGGCGACCGGCGTCGAGTGGGTGATCCGGGATGAGTCGATCTCGCGGCCTAGGCTCTGGCTGAGGTCGACGGTGCCGTTCTCGCCGAAATCGGGATACAGCCTTCCGGTCCGGGCATTGATCGCGATGAGACGCAGATCGTGAGTGGCGATGACCACACGCGCGTCGTCACTCTCGTCATCCTCCCAGTACGAGACCCCGCGGTGTTGCCAGCCGATGTTCGCCGGCCGCTCGATCCGGTCGTAGCTGTGCGGGTCGTAGATCCACACGGCCTCGCCGGTACCGGCGTCGAGCGCGGCCACCTGCCCCAGCGGAGTGCTGACATAGAGCAGCCCGCCCACCATCAACGGAGTGGCCTTGAACAACCCGGGATCGATGCTGTCGCGCTGGCTGGCCACTTCGGTCGAGATGGACGTCCAGCGCCAGGCCACTTCCAGATCGCTGAAGTTCGTGACCGTGATCTGGTCCAGCGGCGAGTATTTCGTGTTGGCTCCATCGGCACCGTAATGACGCCACTCCCCGACCTCGCCAGACTGTGCCCGAGCGGGTCCTGCCGCCCCGACGAGGACCAGCCACACGGTCACGCCGCACAACCGCCGCCACCGACCGTTTCGCATCGACTCCCTCCCTGCTACAGTGACGCCATCATATGGGATATGGAGGACCGATGGCGACGACACGGAGACATTCGCTCGGCATCGCGGCGATCGGCGCCCTGCTCGCGACCGTCGGAACGTGGGGTCTCCAGCAAGACCGGTCGCCATCCGGCGACAGACCGGCGGTGACGCAGGCCGTGATTGAAGGCTGGAAGCAGGAGCTGACCAACTGGGGACGCTGGGGCTCGGACGACGAGATCGGCACGCTGAATCTGATCACGCCGGAGAAACGGCGGCAGGCCGCGGCCCTCGTGCGGGACGGCATCTCTGTCTCGCTCGCGCGAGACGCTGAGACCGAGGCAGCGGTCGACAACGCCCGTCCGTATCAAGTCACCCCGCTCGGGATCACCGCCGACGAGATCCGGATTGCGTATCACGGCTTCATCCACACGCATCTGGACTTCCTGAATCACAACTTCATTGGTGACGGTGTCACCTACAACGGTTACCAGCCTGACCCCGCCGTGGTCGTGGCCAATGGCGGCCACGCCAGAAACACCGTCCACAATGCGAAGCACGGTATCGTCACACGCGGGGTGCTCATCGACATGGCGCGATTCAAGAAAGTGCCCTATCTGGAACCGGGCACACCGATTTACATCGAGGACCTCGAGGCCTGGGAGGCAGAAACCGGAGTGACAGTGTCCTCCGGTGACGCGGTCGTCATTCGCACGGGCCGGTGGGCCCGGCGCGCGGACGTCGGGGCCTGGGACATCGCCAACGAGGCCGCCGGGCTGCACGCGTCTGTCATCCCGTGGCTCAAGGAGCGCGACATCGCGATACTGGGCGGCGAAGCCCCGCAAGACGTCGCGCCAGCCGGCATCGACCCAGCCGTGACGGTCGCCGACGACCTCGGCCCCCGACCACTGCACCGATTCGCGTTGATCTACCTGGGGATGCCGCTGTTCGACAACCTCGACCTCGAGGCGGTGGCGGAGACCGCCGCCTCACTGAACCGGTGGGAGTTCCTGCTGACCGCGGCGCCCCTGCCCACGCGCGGCACCGGCTCGCCGATTAATCCGATTGCGACCTTTTAGACGGGGCTGCGCGGCATTACTTAGTCGGGGCTCTGCCCCGAACCCCACGCGGGGCTAGTGGGGCCCCATCGCCCCACGCCGCCCCGCGGGGCGCGCACGTGCGCGCCTGGGGCCCGTGCGGACTGCTACCCGGGCTCACCTCGGTCGGGACTCAGCGCCGGAGCTGTGGCCCACAGGTAAGCTGCCCACGACG
>PBRZ01000067.1 GCA_002726085.1 Acidobacteriota bacterium | reverse complement strand
GCTAGAGGCATACGCCGCTGCGAATCAGCCGATCAGACCCGCCTAGATGGCGCCGGCGAGGCCCGCGAAGCGACGCGCCAGGACGGAGCGGTGAATGGAAAAAGGGTTGAGTCTTGTCTGATTACCGAGCGTCGGTGGCACGAGCTTCGGCCCGAGCGCCGGCAAGGATATTGAGGAGTCCGTAGTTGCCTTCGTGGCAGGCATACTCGTAGAGCGGGTCCGCCGTCTTCGTCATCGTCGTCTCAACGGTCCAGGACCGTGCAAACGCGGTCGGCTCGTCAATCGTGAACGCATAGAAAAGCGTGTCGCCGTCGAGGCGGCTGAAGCGCTCGGTCAGGTGGAGTTGCGGGCCCAGGGCTTCGAGGCGTTCCATGTTGGGCGCCGGGTGTCCGGTGCCAAGGTCCCTGAAGTTCCGGGTCTCGACCACCAGCGTTTCGCCCTCCCAGCGGCCGCGTGAATCGCCCTTCCACTGCCGTATATGCGAGGGGAGCGCCGGACGCCCGTCCAGCGGGATGACGCGCACGTCGTTCACCATCTCGTTGAGAATCACGACGTATCCTGGAACCTGAAACACCTGGACGAGGTTGTTGTACGCACCCGGCAGCATCGGGGGTCCGGAATTGAAACCTAGGATGCACCGTTCGTCGACGTCGCGGTCCTCCGGACCCGCGTTCCGACGTCGCGCATCCGCGCGGGCGGCCATCCGGGCCTCTCCCTCTGGGGTATAGGCAGGCAGTTGCCCATCTGGCGGATCGGAAATCAGTGACGTTCGCCTGGTCCCAGAGACCTTCGTGCCCCCGGCAAACCAGAACTGGTTGTAGCTGCCGGGGTCGCCGGCGCGCGGTGGGCGGTCGACTCGCCCTGCTGCCGCCTGGGTTTCCAGCGCAGACACTTCCTCCTCAGTCAGAAACGTTTTTCCGGCCAGCGAGGCGGGTCGCTGCAGCGGGGTCACGGAACCGAAATCCCAGACGCCCTGAAGATCCGGTTGCCCGTCGGCCGTACGTGGCACGGATGTCCCAGCGGACGATGACGGCTGCGCGACGGCAGATGCCGGCGACAGGGACAGGGACGCAACCACAATCAGGACGCCGAGAACACGACCGCTCGTGACACGTTGAACGCTCATCTAAACCCCTCCTTGAACCAGCCACACGGCTCGATCACGGCCCGCAAGATTCTATTCCGCCATCCGTCGCGCAAGCTCGGCACGGGCGCATTCCTCGGCCACCTTCACGTAACTCCGCACCGCGTCTGTGCCAATGACGTACGGATGCGGATCGCTGGGCTGGCGGTCCGCGAGCGCCGCGAGCTTGTCGGGTGTGCGGTCGAAGCTGGTGTGGTTGGCGATCAGGACGTCCGCGCCACGCGTCTCGATGAGCTGCTGATAGCGCACCGCCGAGTCGATGTAGGCCTGAATCGATTCCTGGGACGTGGTGGCGAACAACGACGTGCCGCCCCAGGAAGCGGTCAGGTGTGACCGGCCTCGGTCGCGAACCTCGATCATCGTCGAAACGGTGCCCGCAGTGTGCCCCGGCGTCAGGTAGAGCGTGACGGTCGTTTCACCAAGCCTGATCTCCATCTCGTCGGTCGCGACCATATCCCGGCTCGGAATCGGGTCACGAGTGCTGCGCTCGACGAGGTCCCAGTCTGGAGCACCCATCACAATCTGGGCCCCGAACTGTTCCTGCAGATATTTGGCACCCCCGTGATGGTCACCGTGGCCGTGACTGATGACCACCTGGGTGATGTCCTCGGGGTCGAGTCCCAGCTTTCTCAGGCCGTCAACAACGGCGGCCTCGACGGCGTAGTCGTAGAGCGCATCGATGATGATGATCCCGTCCGACGTCGTAACGGCCCAGGCGCCATGGTCCTGGGTGCCGACGAAGTAGAGGTTGTCGAATACCTGTGCCGGTTCGGCGTACCAGTCCTCGGGAGGTGGCACCGCTCGAGGGGGCCGCGAGGCGTTCGCGGCGCCAGTCTGAATGGGTCGTGGCACGCGGCACACCGTCTCGAGCAGGGCCAGGTGCTCCTCGCCCGCCGCCGCGCGAGCCGCCGCGCGGTGCACCTCCACGGGGTCCGTCTCTTGTGCGGCCTGGGTCGCCGCTCCCAGTAGCGTGGCGAGTATCGTCCCGATCAAGATCCGCGGCAGCCAGTTGCTCATGGTCGTCCCCCGTCCCGCTTATCCTCGCACAAGTCTGATCGTTCGACCATAACTGGTCGACCGATGCGTGTGCCATGCGCCACACGGGGTCTCGACCATTCGAGCAGAAGCACAATCCACACTCACGACGAACCCGATCTTAGTAGCCTCACCGCGCTGGTGGCCACAACTGACCTTTCAACACCACCGCACGCCGACGCGAACGTCGAGCGTGCTGACGCCGGAGACGGGGCGAGTCAGGCAGGGTCGTCGACGCTTGGCCGTCTCGTCCCGGGTCAGTTCGGGCGGTAGGACCCTGATCGTCACCGCGGTCGAGGCGCGGGTCCTGGACCGTGCAGACGACGCCCATGCCGCCGTGGCCGACTTCGGCGAGGATTTCGTACGGGCCGAGCTGCGTACCGGCATCAAGCGGCACGGTTCAATCCAACGCAGTCAACGCGGTCCCGGCGGGTGTCGCGAGCTTTGTAGACTTCACCCATGCCGACCGCAAGCTACCGTTGCGCCCTTCAGCCTCGGATCTCACTCCACTGCTCGGCAAGCCTCTGATACTCGGCCGTTCGCATCACCTGTGCCACAGTCTCCCGGGACAGGCGTTCCTGCCTCGGAAACCGACCCTCCCCCTTGAGCCCCAGAATCATCGTCTCGTACAGCTTCATGACCGGCTGATACACCTGCACGGCGTGTATAGCCACCCTAACGCCCGCGTCGCGAGCCTCGGGCACGGGAATGTTGAGCGAGATGAGAGGCAGCGGAACCTCGCGCGCAATCCGCTCGGCCTGCTCGGGTCGCATGCCGACCACGAAGAAGGCGTCTCCGCCCGCCTCGGCGAACGCGACGCCTCGGCGAATCGCCTCATCGGTCTCGCCGCGATTCGGACCGAGGATCAAACAGTCGGTGCGGCACACGATCACGAAATCCTGATCCGTTCGCGCATCGACAGCCGCCGAGATCCGCTGAAGCATTTCGTCCAGGGGCATGAGCTCGCTGCGGCCCTCGCCCATGTGTTTCGGGTTGAGCGTGTCTTCAATGTGGAACGCGGCGATGCCGGCTCGTTCATAGGCCTGGATGGCGCGGTACGCATTGAGCGACGTCTCGCCGCCCTGATCGGCGTCGACGATTGCAGGAACGGACACGCCGCCGGCAATCCGCCCCCCGATGTCCACCAGCTCGCTCGTCTGAATCAAGCCCCAGTCCTCGACCCCGAGATACATCGCAGCCATCATGTTGCCGCCGACATAGATCGCCTCGAACCCGTTGATCTCGGCCAATCTGGCGGCGAACACGCTGTGGGCTTCGGGCACGACCGTGATGTCCGGTCTCCGCAGCAGGTCTCGAAGCTTCGAGGTTTTCGACATCGGACGAGACTCGGTCTGCGAGGTTACCTGGCTTGACGTCGCGGCTAGTGCTGGAACGGCTCCGGCGACGATACCACCGCCCAACGCCGCCGCCTGTTGCATGAAGTCCCTGCGGGTGCCGTCGTCCATGTGAACCTCCCTGTTGTCCGTGATCAACCCAGAGGTCGTTCGTGAGCGACCCCCCTGTGCGTGACCCGCCCCTTCATCGACCGGCTCGATCTACGTACGTTCGCGAGCGGCCGGCTGTTCCGGAGCACCGACGACGTGTACGAAGTAGTGGCCACGGTACTGTCCGACGAACGTTGTTCCCTCGGTTCCGCGACAAGGTGCTTGACCGCCTCCCGGACCGAAAGCCGCGAGGCGGTCGGAATCGCTGGTGAAGACATCGGGCAAGACTTTGAGACCCACGTCCCGGCCGAGCTCGGTGTCTCGAGCCTGGTAGACCTCCCCCATGCCGCCCTCACCAATAAGAGTTGCGACCTCATAGGGACCCAACCGGGTGCCGGGGGCAAGAGCCATTGGCTTCCTGGGCCAGCGAGCGCCGCACCTGTGCACGGCACCTGTGGATATACGATCTGAGATTCCGATCGTTGATGGAAGCTAAGCCACCCTGCCATGACGGGCGTCATGTCCACGGCCACGGACCAGGGGGCGCCGTATGCCAGGAGCAGGTGGATCAGAGGCAGCGGTCCATATCGAGACGCAGGGGTCCCCGTCTCTAAGACCCTAGTTTTCGAGACGCCGCTACGGGGTGGGGACGAGGCGCTGGAGTTCGTCGAACCAGTTTTGGGCGAGGACGATCTCGCGCGTCGCTGTGCCGTCCGCGCCATGTGCCATCACCAGCTCTGGAAAGGGAGGTCGTCACCGCCGCCCGTCGATTCCCTCTATAATCCAGCCGATCGTCGGCAGGCCGGGGAACCAGCGGTGCGCGCCGCGCCGATGCGAGGTAACACATGTTGAGCTCATTGAGGATCTCGGCCGCCGCCGTCGTGACGTTGACCGTCGGGCTCGCGCTCCCAGCGGGTCGAGCCCAGCAGCGTGAGCCAACCTCGCTGCCCGATATGCCTCAAGTCTTGAGTAGCCCGGCGGGGCGGGTACGGGTCGTGCCCATCAAGGGGCTCGTGTATCCGTGGGCGCTCGCGTTTCTGCCCAACGGCGACATGCTGGTCACCGAGCAGAGCCGAACTACGGTTCGCCTGATTCACGCGGGCGTTCTCGACCCGACGCCAATCACCGGTCTTCCTCCTGGTATCGAGAGCCAGCGTCGAGACACGGCCGGCGTAGACATCGCGGTCCACCCCCGCTTCTCAGAGAATCAACTTGTGTACGTTGCCTTCTGGAAGCCCAAACCCGGCGCGGAACAACTTCGGACGGCCGTCATCGTCCGGGCACGGCTGGAAGACCATCAGTTCACCGATGTCCGCGAGATCTTCGAGTCCGCCTCCTGGACCGACGGCCCCTCCGCCGCACGGATCATCTTCGGGCCCGACGGGAAGCTCTGTGTGGCTATTGGGGCTCCTGGATTCCAGGAAAGCCTGGGTGAAACGACCTGGGCGCAGGACCCGGACCACCACGGCGGCAAGATCCTTCGGCTCAATGAGGACGGCACTGTGCCCGAGGACAATCCCTTTGTGGGTCGGCCCGGCTATCGGCCGGAGATCTTCGCGCTCGGTATCCGGAACGCCATCGGCATGGCGTTCCATCCCCAGACGGGCCAGCTGTGGGAGACGGAGAACGGCCCGCAGCGCGGCGACGAGATCAACATCATCCGGTCCGGCTTGAACTATGGCTGGCCCGTGGTCACCTATGGACGGGCGTACTCGAACGACCCGGAAGGCGCGAGGTCAGGGTTGCCGCCACCCACGATCCAGCCGCCAACCGCCGCACCGGGCATGGAAGAGCCGTTCACGTACTACAAGCCCTCCATCGCCATTTCGGGCATGGCGTTCTACACAGGGGACAAGTTTCCCGAGTGGAAGGGCGACCTGTTCGCAGGGGGGCTCGCCGGCACACAACTTTCCCGGGTCATGTTCAATGCGCAGAAACTGGAGAGCCGACGCCAAGCGCTGCTTCCCGAGCTGGGTCAGCGAATTCGTGACGTCAAGCAGGGCCCCGACGGGTTCCTGTATCTGACCACCGACATGCAAGATGGAGCCGTGCTGAGGATCGAGCCCGCTCCGTAGCGCTTCGGCACGACCGGCGCGATGCCGCCGGTCATCGGCGCTGGTGCAGGATTGTCCAGTCTCGTGGCAGGCCACGGTCGACCGATCCGGTGGCGAGGTCCACGTCCCCTGGCCGACAATCTCAGGGTGAAGTCGAAGGTTCATCCGAAGTACAGGACCAAATATCACGTCGGGGATTGGCCGGAATCGGGCCGGCACCCTCATCGAGATCGTCTCCCGGCGTTTGCGGTAGATCTACCAGAACCGATGCGCTCGTCGACATCCTGCGTGTGGATTCTCGATTCCGGCGGCGCCGGTCGCGGCGCGTGGCAGGGCGGCGTCCTGTACGAGTTGATGCAATGGACTCGTCGGCAGGGGGGCTATCCAGCGGTCGTGATGGGCGCGTCCGCCGGAGGCTACGCCGCCGCCGATGTCGCCACCGGCACCGAGGCGACCGTCCTGAAGGGCTGGTCGGCGTGGGGCGCCGATGACATGCCGAGGCGGTATCCGCTGGCCTCGTTCGTGGCCAACGACTGGCCGCGCAGCCGCTTTCGCAGCCACCTGCACGCCTCCATCCGTTACGTCATGGGTGAGGCGGAGCTCGACGGCGTATTCGACGATGCCGGCCGGCGCACTCTGCTCGTCTTCACGTCGCGGGTGCGACGTCTCGACGGACGCCAGACGGGGCGCGCCGATCTGGTCAGACTGTTTGCGATGGCCGCCACGCGCAAGCTTTCCAGGCCACTCAAGTACCTGCCGCGCTACCACCTGGACCCGGTGGTGTTCGCCACCAACCTGCCAGTCGCGCTGCACTCGGAGTTCGTGCGCCCGCTCACACGGCAGAACTATCACTGTGTGATCGAGGCGTCATGTCTGGTGCCGCTGGCTATGGGTCCTGCGCTCTCCCCGGCCCTGCTCTCTCCCGACGGCGCGCATCCGGACGACGCCTCGGCCATCTTCGTCGATGGGGGATTCGCCTTGAAGATGCCAATGGCCACCTTCGAAGACGACCCGCGCTTCCATGATCTAGCACGCTGGGCGGCCGCGCCAAGGACGGTGGTCTGCTGTTGCGATCCGAACGGACGCCTCTGGGAAACGAGCATGCGACGGCGCACGCTGAACGCCCATCCCGCCGTCGCTCGCGCCCTGGCGGACGACACGCTCCTGGTCATTCATCCCGACCATGAGGTCGAGGCCGGCTTTCTCTGCTTCGACCCCGCCGTCATCATGCGCACGTTTGACCGGGGGCGTGACCAGGGCCGTCGCCTGCTCGCTGACGAGCACCTGTGCCGGTTCCTGTCGGGTGCGTGAGCCGCCAAGAGCCGGACCACGTCGGAGAACCCCATCGGCCGCGCAAGGTGGGCACGGAAGTCCGGGGGCGGACCTCAGCGCAACGTGGGGCTCGACGCTCGGCGCCGCGGGTACAATCGCGCCCATGCAGATCCACTACCTTGAGATCGTGACGAAGGACGTCGACGCCGGCGACGAGATCGCGCACCCGCCGATGAAGATCCCCGGCCACGGCACGTTCGCCATCTTCATGCAGGGCGGCATCCACCACGGACTTTGGCAGCACTGAATAAGAACCGGCGCGGCGAAGTTGTACTCGCCACCAAGTGCGGCATTCGGTCTGGTCAGATAGGCTCGCCCGTCGGTCCCGAGTGGTCAGTCTGGGAGCGCGAACGAGAAGATGGCGTTGCCGGCCGCAATGGTGACGTATTGCTTCCCGTCGACCGCATAGGCCATCGGCGCCGCGTGGACACGCCCACCGACCGACTTGTGCCAGAGCTCTTCGCCGGTCTCCGCATCAAGCGCGAAGAAGAAGCCGTCGGCCGTGCCGCCGAAG
The DNA here is from genome assembly GCA_002726085.1 of Acidobacteriota bacterium. Classification (GTDB taxonomy): domain Bacteria; phylum Acidobacteriota; class Vicinamibacteria; order Vicinamibacterales; family UBA8438; genus NP936. The sequence goes on along the minus strand of PBRZ01000067.1, from coordinate 37,222 downwards.
ACGAGATCACCGGCCGTCGACATCAACCCGGACGTCGACCGCGGATTGACCGGAAACTCCCAGCGCAGCTCGCCGGTCTGGGGCGAGAGGGCGCGCACTGCGCGGTGATACCCCTCGGGTGATTCGGGGCTCTCACCGCCGCCGGCACGATAGCTGTCACCCTCATCGTAGGCGGTCTTGCGGATGTAGTACCGCGTCTCGGCGTCGTAGGCCATCACATACAGCAGGTCGGTGCGTGGGCTGTAGGACGGGGACCACCAGTTGGACCCGCCGGTGATGGCGGGGGACACCACGGTGCCGTCTTCGGACGGCTCCTTGCCCGGGATGAGAATCGGCCGGCCGTTCGAGTCGAGTCCGTCGGCCCAGGTCTGCTTCGCGTAGGGCGTGCCGAGCAGGAACTCGCCGGTCTCGCGGTCCAGCACGTAGAAGAAGGCATTCCGGTTCGGAAAGAGCATCAACTTCCGTTGCTCGCCGTTGAACGTCGTGTCGGCGAGAATCGGAATCTGCGTCGCGTCCCAGTCGTGAATGTCGTGCGGAGTGAACTGGAAATACCACTTCATCTCGCCGGTGTCAGCGTCGAGCGCGACTACCGAGTCGGAGTAGAGGTTATCGCCCATGCGCACGGTGCCGTCGTAGTCCGGCCCCGGGTTCCCGGTGCCCCAGTAGACCAGGTTCAGCTCCGGGTCGTAGGAGCCGGTCATCCAGGTGGCCGATCCGCCCCGGCGCCACGAGTCGCCAGACCAGGTCTGGCTGTCCGGGTTGTCGGGGCCGGGTGTCGTGAAGAACCGCCACTCACGCTCGCCGGTGTTGATGTTGTAGGCGTCCACGAACCCGCGAATTCCGTACTCGCCACCGGCCACCCCGCTGAACACCTTGTCACCGACGATTAGCGGCGCGGCCGTCTTGCTGTAGCCCGAGCTGGTCTCCTGGGTTTCCGTCTCCCACACCACGCTTCCGGTCTTCGGATCGAGCGCCACCAAATGAGCGTCGAGCGTGCTCATGATGATGTGGTCGCCCTGGACGGCCACGCCCCGGTTGTTCCGCCCACAGCAGAAGACCATGTCGTCGGGCAGCGGATGCTCGTATCGCCAGTAGGGCCGGCCGGTCGCCGCCTCGACCGCGATGACCGTGCTGGGCGACTCGGTGATGTACATCACGCCATCCACCACGAGCGGCGTCGTCTCGGCCTGGTCGAGCACGCTGAGCTGGTGGACCCACTGAATCTGCAGATCCGCGACGTTGCCCCGGTCAATCTGGTCGAGCCCGCTGTAGCGCTGGCTCTTGTAGTCGCCCGAGTACATCAGCCAGTTGTGCGGCTCGTCCTCGGCGTTGAGCAGCCGCGCGGCCGACACCGGGGTAAACGGTCGCGTCTCAGCCGTCGGTGTTTGCGCGTGCGGCGCGGCTGCGAGCGCACCGATCACCAGGAACACCATTGGGAGGAACAGGCGTTGGGTCATGACGAGACCATAGCAGATATCCGTGTGTTCATTGTCGGGTGGTCGATTCAGAACCGAGGCGAGTTCCGGTGAATGACAGCAGGATGACCGGAAGTCAGCCAACCTGCTGCTCCAGGACCTTCACGGATTCCTCTAGCGACTCGACCGTGGCATTGAGATACCGCTGAGTCGTCGTCAGCGATGCGTGTCCCATCAAGCTCTGGATCTCGTGCAACGGGCACGCCTGGCCACCTGCCACAGGGTAGCGTCTTGCCCGCCCGTTGTCGGCTGCGAGATTCTGCTTGACGGTGGTTACTTTGTATTGCCAAGTTATCTACATGAATGACGCAACGAGTCGTTTCGGCCGTCTCCTGCAGTTCTCGCCAGCCGCGATCTTTATGCTGGCCACACCGTTGCTCCCCGCCTGCACTCAGATATGCGACGCAGTCAACTCGTGGAGTGCCTGTTACGCCGAAATACACGGCAACGACGCCTCGGCGATGCACTCCGAGATCGACGAGCCCCCGGCAGCCGAGCACGCCGACGCCGTCGATCGGGCTCGCCTGTTCGTCCGCGCCTTCGTGGTCGAGGAGAACCTTCCCGGCCTGTCGCTCGCCGTGGGCATAGCCAGTGAGGTCGTCTGGGCCGAGGGCTTCGGCTGGGCCGATTTCGACGAACGGCGCCCGGTGACGCCGAAGACCCTGTTCCGCGTCGGGGGCGTGGCAATGCCGATGACCGCTACGGCCGTCGGCCTGCTCCACGAGCGTGGCCTGCTCGATCTCGACGCGCCGGTGCGCGACTACGTGCCCGGCTTCCCCGAAAAGGCGTGGCCTGTCACGACGCGCCAGCTGATGGGTCACGTCGCCGGCGTGCGCCACCCCCCTTTCGACGAAGAGCTCCTGTATATGCGCGACCACTGTGAGAGCCCGCTCGACGGGCTGGAGCACTTCGCTGACGATCCCCTGCGCTTCGCTCCCGGAACCCGGTACCGATACTCGAGCTACGGGTGGACGCTGGTCGGCGCCGTCGTCGAGGCGGCCGCGGGCGAGCCGTTTCTCGATTTCATGCAGCGCGAAGTCTACGACCCGTCGGAGATGCGGGACACGGTGTTCGACGACGTCCTCCGGCCCGCGGCCCGGCGCACGCACTTCTACTGGCCATTTGGCGGTGGCAACGCCGTCGAGGACGCCAACGACGCCGACAACTCGTGCATCCAGGGGGCGGGCGCGGTCCTGTCGACGCCGTCCGACGTCGTCCGCTTCGGCCTCGCGACGCTCGACGGACGCCTGCTGCGTTCCGAGACGCTCGACCTGTTGCGAACGCCGCTCACGCTCGAGTCCGGCGAATCGACGGGTTACGGCCTCGGCTGGTTTGTCGGGTCCGCCCCCCTCGGTCCGGAGGCGAAGGCGACGATATTCGGGCACGGTGGAAGCTCGGTTGGTGGTTTCACCTCGTTGCTGACGCTGCCCGAGCACGGCATCGTCGTCGCGGTGACCACGAACGTCTCCTTGGCCAACAAGCTACCCTCGCTCTCCCTACGACTCGCGCGCTTCTTCGCCGGGGTCGAGGCCGCCGCCTCGCAAGATCTTCCCGAAGGGTCCGTCCCTGTGAGCCGTTTCGCCCCGGGTGATTAGTGGTCCTTGTAGAGGGACACGACGCGGCGCGACCGCCGAGCCCCCCCCGAGCAAGGAAAACGCCGATGCGTACTGCTTGATTGCGCCTTCCGTCAGTAAGGGCGAAGTCACGGAAGTGCTGGCCCATTGGGCCTGCCACGTCGGGCGGTCAGTTCGGCTTCGGCGAGGTATTTCCGCGGGAAATGTGAGCGTGACACAGGAATAGGGCGAGAAACAGCGGAACCTTTGAGGCTCAAACAGCGTTTGACCAGTTAAGGTAGACGAGTGCCTCCGATAGATATTCAGGTCCCCCGGTTTGGACGGTGGCGGCTCACATTCCTGGTTGCAATGGTCGTCGGATTGGCTGCGGAGAACTACCCACGCCCAGGATTCTCGAGTAGCTACGTCTTTGACATTGCTGGGCCAATCCGGGCATACATCATCTGTCGGGGGCTGCATTATCGACGCTTGTCCCCTCGGCCCGTCTGGAGGCAGTTCACTCCCGAAGTCGCCGCAGCGTTCGTCATCGGGTTCTGTTTTCTACTAGAAACTGGTCAATACCTCGGTTTGTATCACGGGCGTTTCGACCCGTACGACCTTGTTGCGTACGTTGCGGGCGTATCGCCCTGCTATCTCGCTGACAGGTGGTCGGCCGAGAGTGAGTCGGCTGAGCAAGCCGAGCCCGTGACCTAGTAACGACGCGGCTTCGTCCTCAAATAGGGTGCGCAGGACCGCTGATTGCGCCTTCGATTCGTCAAGGCGCAACCGCACTCAAGATCCGGTGGAGCGTGTGGGTTCGACCCCCACCTCCGGCACCATTCTCTTCAGCAAGTTACGGACTCGGTTGGATGACCGCCGAATCGCCAGTGTCATGACGATAGCGGATACGTGCCCCCTCAACGCCGCGTCCGGCTCCTGCCAAGGCACCGCGACTGCCCCGGCAAGCAACCCCCGGTCGAGCAAGCCCGGCACCTTGTCGCGGGCACTGCGGTCTATCGAGCGGATCGTGCCCAACGCAGGAACGAGGGTCCTGCGATGCCGCGAGCCTCGCCACCGTGCTCTGGGTAAACCGACGCGATATAGATGTCTCCCTGTGGGTCCATCGCCATCTGATGCACATACACAGAGACGTTCTCGAGACGCTCGATCATCTGTTTGGTCTCGCCGTCGACGACCGTGATGTGCTGCCGGCCGCGACGCGAACCCGTGTGCCCGAAATAAATCCGGTCGCCATACACGGCAACGCTCAACGCCAGTCCGGGGTTGGCGATACCGTCCCCAAAGGGCCCCAGGTATTCCCCCTCCTGCGACCATACGTCATAGCGCTGCACACAGCCCGGCAATCCCGTCAGGCGTTCCTCGGCAATCTGGCCCGGTGAGGTGACGTAGGGATGCGCATTCAAAGCACAGAAGTTGGCCACGATGAGGGTGCCGTCCGGGGCCAGCGCGATCGCGTGGGGGGACGCCATCTTGCCCGGTTCGGTACCTAGCCCGCCGACTTCCTTGAGATAGCTGCCGTCGGCCGCGAACCACACCAGTCGTGAGTTCCAGTATCCATCCGAGACGACAAAGCGACCGTCCGGGAGAAAGGCCACTCCGGTGGGACCGTTGAAGTGCCCCGAATCGTCTCCCCACACGCCGTACTCGCCCACCGCGAGCATCTTGTCCCCCTCCGGCGTCAGCTTGATGACCTGGTGTCCTTCCCGGTCGACGACCCACACGAATCCATCGCCGTCGATGTACATCGAATGCGGACCGATGAACTCCTGTTCTTCCGCGAACATACCGAGGAACCGTCCGTCACGATCCCACCTGGCAATCGAGCCGCGCCCCTTGTAGCGCGACATGGCCAGCGGGTGACTCGCCCAGTGATCTACATCCCGCGCGACCGTGTAGATGACCCCGTCGGCCCCCACCGCGATGCCGGTGCCCATCTCGAACTTCATGTCGCCGGGGTACTGCGGCCACCCCTCGACCAGCGCGTATCTGCCCTGCGCCTGCACGCTGACTGCGCCCGGGCCACCCCGGCCGACCACCGCGAGCACCAACGCGCCAAGTGTCGCCGCCAGCCGCCACGGCCCCCTCGATCTCATCCTCATGCCCTCCATCCGTCATGCGACTGCGTGCATTCTCGCCTTGATGATGCGTGACCGCAACCGCCCATTCCAGGCCGCGCTTGGGCTTTCGGGCGGGGCTGCCCCGGAGGCTGGACGACCGACCCGACTTGCAGAGCGTCTGGCACTTCAACACCACCACCCCGCTCCAACGCCCTGAGCGGCTGGCCGACAAGGCACTGTACACAGAGGAGGAGCATGCTGCGGGCAGGACAGAAGACGCCCAGGCGGAAGGCCCCCCGTAGAAGAGGCACGCCCTCGGCAGTCATTCGTCCGCTGGGCGAAACGCCGCGCGAAGCTTGTCGGCCATCGAGCCGAAGCTCGCTTCTGGCCCCTCGCTCTGCCGCTTGGAGTAGGCACGAGCGTCGTTGTTCTCTTCGACTTCGCGAATCGCTTTGCGGCTCAGACGAATCCGATGGCTTTCGGGATCGACGTCGAGAACAACAACCTCGATGTCGCTGCCGACCGGGAACGCCTGTTTCAGATCGGTGCCGTAGGCGGTGTCCGTCTCTTCGTTGGGCATCAACCCGGTACGCCCCGGACTCAGGAAGACGAACACGCCGTACCGCTCGTGGCGTTCGACTGTGCCCGTCAACTGTGCACCCGCTTCGATCGTCAGGACCCGCGCCGAGTCTTTCTCGATCACGGCTACACCGATCCGCTTCTTTTCGCGGTCCACGGTGAGAATCTCGACCGCGACCGTCGCGCCGACGGTGACGGTGTCTTTCCAGCCGTCCCGCTTCCCGGACGGCGGAAAGGTCGAGAGATGCGCGAGCGCCTCGATGCCTGGCTGCAATTCGATGAAGGCGCCGAATTCGAGAACGCGGGTCACGGTCCCGGTCAGACGGTGCCCGCTGGCGTAGGACTGGCCGACCGCGTCCCACGGGTCGGTCTGCAGCTGCTTCATCCCGAGTGAGATCTTGCCCTTCTCGTCATCGACACCAAGGACTCGAACGGTGACGGAGTCGCCAGGTTGGACCACCGTGGTCGGGTCCGACACTCGCGACCAGCCCATCTCGGACACGTGCAGTAATCCCTGAATGCCGCCCCCGAGATCGACGAAGGCGCCGTACGGCCGTACCGATGCGATTCGACCAGGAAGGTCGGCGCCGGGGACGATCGTCTTGCGAACCTCGACCTCCTGCTCGCGTTCTTCTTCTTCGATCAACGCGCGTCGCGAGATGACGAGGTCCTTGCCTTCCTCTTTATACTCAATGATCCGGAAGGTGTAGAGCTGGCCTACGTGCACCTCCGGATCGGAGGTGAATCCGGTGTCGATCTGCGAGATGGGGCAGAAGGCGCGTTGCCCGCCGACGCTGACCTCGTAGCCCCCTTTGTTGGCCTTCTCGACGCGGCCCTCCACCGGCAACTCGGCGCGATAGGCGTCCTCTAACTGTCGCCGCGTCGCGGCACCCCGTGCCAGTTTGTGTGACAGCGTGACCCCGCCGGAGGTCGAGACGACCACTGCCTCGACGGTGGCGCCGACCTCGACGGTCAGCTGGCCGTCTTCGCCCTGAAGCTCTACGAGGTCCATCGTCGCCTCGCCTTTTCCGCCGACATCGACAAACACGACGTCTCTACCGATCAAGACGACGACGCCCTGGACCAGCTGTCCTGTCTCGAACACGGCGGGCTCGAGCGACGCCGCAAACAGCGCGGCGAAGTCTTCTTCCTCGACTGGCTGCGGGGGTGCTTCGTCATCGGGCGACATATTTGAGCTCAATTGAGGGCAGTGACGTCGTAGTGCCCGAGGCGGGTGCCGGGAACTGAGCACCATATCTTTGGAGCGTGGTTGGATTATATCGGCAGGCCGGTTCTCTGCGCCGAGGGCGGAGGACTCAAAATCCCGTGGAGCTTACGCTCCGTGTGGGTTCGACCCCCACCCCCGGCACCATTTTCATTGAGTCACTCGCGATCAGCGCGATCGCTCACGCGCGGGTGTAGTAGTGGGCCTCGAGGTAGAACCGATGCCGTCGTTCTGTGTCTTTCTCAGCCTCCATCTTCTTGAGGATGCCCGCGAACCGCACCGGCTGGTTCGCCGCGAACTCGATACCCCGCGTGGTGGCCACGACGCAGCACGGTCGCCGCATGCGGCGATCGTCGAAGACCTCGTAGACGTCGAACTGGTCGTAGAGCGGGATCATCATGAACGTCGTGACGGTGCCCGTCGAGATGGGCAGCATCATCATGCCCGTGAACTGGCTCTTGTCGCGCAGAAAGCGGGGGACCCCTTGCACGATGACGCCTTGCTCGTTCTTTCCGCCGGCATCGACCTCTGAGGGCCGCACCGTTATGGGCCGGTGCTTCTTGTAGTCCTTGCTGGCTTTCGGTCCCAGCGCGCGGTTCGCCCGCGCCCGCGCGGCGTCGCCGAGTCCGACCTGCGCCATGTCGAAAAACAGCGCCGCCTTGGCCGCCGACCCGCCGCCGGCAGCCGCGGCCAGCTCGGCGCGCGTGACCTGGTTATCTCCGGCCTTGGTGAAGACGTTGTAGAACCGTCCGCCGTTGTCCAGGGCCTTCAGCAATCCGCGTTCGGTTCGATACGGTTGGACTTGTTGCATCTCGGCCTTTCTGATGTCGACCTTACCGGTTGGTCTCTGTCTCATCTACGTATGGCGGCGGGTTTCATTCTCTCCGAGGCGTCAGGTTCGAGAATGAGCAGGACGAGGCGCGGGTCAGAATGTGGCACCGCATGGCGGATGACCCACCGTCAGACCCCGTCGACGACCCCGCCTGACCGACGCGTCTCGGACGTCAGCACGCTCGACGTGCGCCTCGGTGTACAGATCGGGCCTTGACATCCGCCCTCCTTGCGTCCACTGTCGGCACGAAAGGCTCGGTCGGGTTTCCTTGTCCGCGTGAGGGGGTGCCACTCCGCCCTGTCGGAGCGGATTGGGCGGAAGCCGAACGCTGGGTCGAGAGGTCATACGAAATGATGAAAAGACTCCTAGTCGTGGGTATCAGCGTACTGACGCTCGCGTCAATGCATTCTTGGCTACCCGCAGGGGCAACGCGTTCAGCCGAACTAAACGACATCGTGTCGAGCTTCCCGTGGCAGGCAGACATTGCAAGCGCGCCGAAGTCCAAGACCGAGCAGGCCTACACAAGCGGCATGACCATTCAGCGCCTCCGTACGTTCTTTGCGGACGATACCCAGACCGAAATGTACAACTGGGGAGCGGGTCCGCGTACTCCCGCGAATGTGGACATGTCCAAACGCACGTTCGCCGAAAATGTGGGTAGGTTCGGCATTTTCGTCGCCTTCGAGCCAGCCGACGTCAAACTCTATCGCGCGTTGCTGCCGAAGAACTTCGACATGCCCAAGGAACCCGTGGTGTCGCTCGTCAACGTTGACTACAACCAGTCCAATCCGGTGACGCGTTACCGGGAAGGCATGGTCATGCTCAAAGCGGTCGCTCGCGACGGTGAAGAAACTTGGTATGTCCACAGCATGCCTGTCGAAGATTGGCTCATGCTCATGATGGGCCACGACTGGGGCTTTCGAAAAGAAATCTTCGACATGAAAGTTACGCGCGAAAAGACGACCGTCCATCGTCCGAATGGCGAGGTCTTCATGGCGCTGGAACTGACGGATGAACCCTGGGGCGACGATTCCTCCGTCATCATCGCCGAGGGCGGCGCCGGCGGTATCAACAATATGGCCGTCGTCTATCCGCGAAACATCGACATGGTTTTACGTTTCTCCAACACTGGGAACCCCCATCCCCTCGATCAAGAGAAGCGTGTGGTGAAAATCACCGCGGGCACGAATCTCGATTGGGCGGGACTCGTGCCAAAAAGTGGAACGGCCCCCGGAATGTACCAGCGCTTCGTCTATGACGGCGGGAATTCCCATATCAAGAAGATCAAGTAGCGAACCGTTGCGTCACTTTTTCACTTGAACGAATTCGATCTGAACCCCGTCGGGCGCCGCGACGTAGGCCAGGCCTTGTCAAGTTGAGTGGCACCTGCCCAGGTCCTGGTGATACCTCGTTGTCTCGTCTCAAGCTCATCGGCTCTGCCTGCCCGTCCCGACCTCACTCGGGCAGCGCGAACGTCATGAGGGCGTTTCCCGCGGCGATGGCGATGAACTGCCGGCCCTCGCTGAGATAGGTGATCGGGTTCGCGTAGATCGCGCCACCCGTCTGAAACCTCCAGAGCACGTCCCCCGTTCGCGCGTCTGCCGCAAAGAAGTCGCCCTCCATCGTCCCCGAGAACACCAATCCGCCCGCGGTCGACATGAGCCCGGCCCAGGGTGGCGAGTGCACCGCGACCTCCCAGACGAGATCGCCGGTCAGGGGGTGCAGGGCACGCAGGAAGCCCTTGGGGTCTTCCCCCGAGACGACCCGCCGGCTGGCGCCCATGTAGATCTTGCCCGGCTCGTAGGTCGCATCAGCAAGGTAGTAGACGCCGCCCTTCTCCCGCACATTCTGATAGATGAGATTGGTCTGCGGACTGTACGTCGGGCTATACCAGTTGGCGGCTCCATCGTCGTCTGGATAGACCACGGCGCCGTCCTGACTCGGAATCGTCTCTGGGGCCTCAATGGGTCGGCCGTCTTCGTCCAACCCCCTGGCCCAGGTCTGCCTGGCGAACGGCGTTCCCACCAGGAATTCACCCGTGACCCGGTCGAGCACGTAGTAGAAGCCGTTCCGATTCGGGAAGACAACGAGCTTCCTCGGCTCGCCCTCGAACTCGGCGTCGAGGAGCACCGGGACCTGAGTCGAGTCGTAGTCATGGATGTCGTGCGGAAGGAACTGAAAATACCACTGCAGCTCTCCCGTGTCGGGGTCGAGTGCGATCAGCGATTCGGAATACAGGTTGTCGCCCTCGCGAACCTCGCCGATGAAGTCCGGGCCCGGGTTGCCGGTGCCCCAGTACAACAGGTCGAGCTCCGGATCGTAGGCGCCGGTCACCCAGGTCGGCGCCCCACCCCGCTCCCAGCTGTCTCCCGACCACGTGTCATGACCCGGTTCGCCCGGTCCGGGTACGGTCCAGAAGCGCCAGAGCCGCTCGCCGGTGACGGGATCATAGGCGTCGAGAAAACCCCGGATGCCGTATTCGCCGCCGGAGATGCCAACGATGATCTTGTCCTTCAGCGCGAGCGGCGCCACGGTCACCGAGTACCCCATCGCGTAGTCGGCGACCTCGACGTCCCAGCGCACGCGGCCGGTCCTGGCGTCGAGCGCGACCAGATGCGCATCGACCGTGCCGAGAAAGACCTGGCCGTCCAGCAGCGCCACGCCACGATTCACCTGTCCGCAACAGGTCACGATGCCCGGGGGTAGCGCACGACGGTAGCTCCACAGCGGACGTCCCGTGCGCAAGTCGAGCGCGGTCGCATCGCTCGGCGCCTCGGTGATGTACATAACGCCGTCGACGACGAGCGGAGACACCTCGAACTTCTGCAGCGATCGGGCCTGGTAGATCCACGCAGGCTGCAGCCCACTGACGGTGTCGCGGTTGATCCGGTCCAGCGTCGAGTAGCGCTGGGCTCCGTAGGATCCAGAGTAGGTCAACCAGCTTCCGGGCTCGGCCGCCGCGTCCAGGATGCGTTCGTAGGGCACCTGGGCAGCCACGGGTGCCGCCACGCTGAGCACGCTGAACAGGAGCAAGAGATTCTTCATGGGGCACCTACAAGCGAGACCAGATACGCGACGAGGTCATCCGTCTGCGCCGCGTTCAGTCGTCCGTCGTAGCTCGGCATCGGCGAGCGCCGCCACTGGTGTTCGAACAGTTCGAGCTCGTCCTTCCAGAACGAGTGAACACGACCCGAGAGGTCCCTGAACTGGATCGAGAACCCGTCTTCATTCACCCTGATCCCGTTGAAGACACGGCCGTCCCGGGTGACGACCCTCAGCTGGAGGAACCCTCTGGGCACGGATGCCTCGGGCGCGAGCAGCGCCTCTCGCAGGTGGGCGGCGCTGCGGCGCGCGCCGATGTCATCGAGAGGAGGACCGACGATGCCCCCGCGGCTCCCCATGGTGTGACACCGCACACAGTCGAGCCCGGCATAGACAGCTTCCCCCCGGCCACGGTCACCCGGGATGTCCTCGGGCGCGACCCGACCGAGTGTCTTCACGTAGGCCGCGACACTCGCTAGCTGGCTGGGTGTGAGAGGTGAGCCCGGCATCTCGGTGCCGCGTATGCCACGACGAATGATGTTCGACAGTGCCTGATCGTCGGTTGCACGGCGCAGCTGCGGCTGCGCCAGATTCGCGCCCCGGCCGCCATTTCCCAGCGGTCCGTGACAGCTTCCGCAGAGGCTCTCGTAGAGTCGCCGGCCCTGCTCCAACTCACCCGTCTGAGCCACGCTGGTGGGAGCCCAGAGCGCAACGATGACGGTGCCCACAGCAACCGCCCGCCCCGTCGCCCTCGACCATATCCGAGGCTGGGTGAGGACGACCGGACCGAGCAGAGCACCTGATTGGGAAGGCATCGCTAGATGGAGAACCCGATTATACCTGCGCCACACCGGGAACGGATTCCGGCCCTAGTCGGCGACGTAGCCGCGCCACGTCCAGACCAAGGTGTCGGCCAGGGTCTGGTCGAAGACACGCCGATCGCAGTGGTTGGTCGCACGACTGAAGACATAACGATAGTTGTAGCCCTTGGCGCTGAGGGCTGCGGCAGTGCGCTCGCTAGCCATCACCCATCGGACGCGGGGCTTTCACCACAGGCCGCGATGCCGAGCAGTACGACAGGGAGTGAACAAACAACGCCTATGCCGATCTTCATGTCTAGTTCATCAATCTCTTGACTGGCTCTACTCTCGCCGCGAAAAATACGCGATCCGCTCCCCGCGATACGTTCCAAGCCACATCTCGCTTCCAATCTGAATGGCCGTGGTGCTCGCGGCGAACCCGTCGATGAACGGGTGCTGAAAGATCGGCTGCACGTCCACCGTCCGCAGGTCGATCGTCGCCACGTTGGACGTTTCCACCGACACGTCTCGCGGTGTCTGTATGTTGCCTGGGCCCGCCGCGAATATCACCGAGCCGTCGAGTGACATCCGCAGGTTGTCAGGCCGGAAACCCAGTGCGACGACCTCCTTCTGCACGGGGGTCTGTCCGCGCGACAGTCGAGTCACCTTGGCCTCCGCGAACCCGGCCACGTAGAGCCATCGCCCATCGCTCGATATCTCCAGGCCATTCGGCACGGTGTCTTCGCTCCCGGGTACCAGCAGCCAGCCAGAGTCGGCCTGCCACTCCCAGACGTCTCCCGTCCGCGGGCTCGTGGCCACAAAGCCTCCCTCGGGCAGCGCCACTACCGAGTTCAGCCCGAGCGGATCCGGAGCCACCGCGCAGCCGACCCAGGTCAGCGTTGGCGAGGTCCCGCGGGCATCCACCTCGAACACCTCGATCGACTCCCGGAACCCATGGTGGACGACATGCAGCGTATGGACTCCGCCCGACCCGGCAGTGAGATAGAGACCGTGCGCCCTGAAGTCATCGCCCTCCTGCGGGTCAATCGGACCAGGACAGGTCGGGTAGGTCGCGGCGTCGAGCCGCTCGATCCGTGTGGGTGTTGGAAACAGGACGGTCGCGGTCTTGTCCCGCACATTGACGAGCTGGATCCGACCACCCTCCTGGTCGCCCGAGGCGATGATCCACTGCTCGCCGGGAACGATGGCCAGGTCTTCGGGACTGATGACGTCGCAGATGAAGTTGATTTCCCCTACCGCGTCGCACGCCGCGGCGTTCTGTGCGGCGAGTCCAAGGCACATCGACAACGCACACGACAGCCCCAGTAGCGTCAGTGCTCTCATGACCTGCCACCCCCTCGTTCAGGATCCGGCCGGTCCGCAACAACGGGTCGCATGCCGCCCTCCCCAAGGAGCGAGGTGACGGTTGGTGCCCGAGGCCGGTACCGGGACTGATAGCCCTCTACTTGCGAGGGTCGTTGGATTATATCGGCAGGCCGGTTCTCAGCGCCCGCGGAGGACTCAAGATCCCGTGGAGCTTACGCTTCGTGTGGGTTCGACCCCCACCTCCGGCCCATTCCTGTTGGCTCATCGTGATTGCCGCGATCGCCTGTTCTGACGTCCCCCGCTCCGCCACGGACCCGTAGATCGCGTCCCCAGCCGGCGTGCCGTCAACCCGTTCGTGTTCGAGCTCGTCAGCGTGTGCGCCATCGACTAGGGAGTTGACAGCACCCCCCCACGCTCGACCCACTCGCCGAGCCGCATGACCTGGTCAATGTCCAACGTGTTCCGGATGTCGACCAGGGGATCGGCATTGAGCACGAGAAGATCGGCGACCTTGCCGGCCTCGAGTGTCCCGAAGTCAGCCTCACCCACCGGAGGCATCTGCCCGGCGCCGGTCGCCGTGGCCGCGACGATCGCATCCATCGGGGTCAGACCGGCCTCGACATACAGCTCCATCTCGTGGTGCATGCCCCAGCCGAACGGCACGTTCGGGGTCCCGGCATCATTCCCCAGCGCGATCTTGACCCCGGCGTCGTGCATCGTCTTGACGAAGTCCTGCACCTGTCGGAACGCGGCCTTGCGGTCCTCGAATCCCGGCGCGTCGACCACGCCCGCCCTGCGTGCCGGGTCGTCCCATCCGGCCAGCGCATCTGGATTGTAGGTGTCGAACGCGGCACGCAACGCCGGGTCATCCAGCAGCTCCGGATGCTCGGCGAAGTGCCAGTTGCCTTGGACGATCGACAGCGTAGGGGTGAACGACACGCCGTTGTCGAGGCACATCTGGATGAATTCCTGCGACGGGTCGGGATCGTCGACCGGCACACCGGCTCCGGGACCGAAGGTCAACACGGTGCTGTGTAGCAAGTCCCGCAAACCAGCCTCGACCAGCTGGCGACCATCGACTTCGTCATCGATGTGGGCAACCGGGATGGCGCCGTTCTGGATCGCTTCGTCGATGATGGCGGTCCGGATCTCGGGGACGATCTTCAGGCCTGGCTCCGGGACCGCGTTGACCCACATCTTGATGAAATGCACGCCCAGCGCGATCTGGTCCCGCACCAGCGCCCGCGCTTCCTCTTCGGTCTCGGGGGCATTCCGACCGGCGGCGTTGAATCCGCCGGGACGTGAGAATCCCAGGCCCGCGGTGTAGGCCCGGGGGAAGTCGGGTCGACCGGCATTGGCCTCCAGCAGGAACGCGACTCGCTCGGGTGAGTCACTGCCGATGCTCCGAGCGGTGGTCACACCGTAGTAGAGCTGCGACTGGAATTGACGCTGGATTTCCTCCGGTCCCTCGCGATAGTGCACGTGCAGGTTCACCAGACCGGGAATGATGGTCTTGCCGGTGACGTCAATCACCTCGGCTCCGGCGGGAACAGCAGTGGCACCCCGGGATCCGGCCCTCGCTATCCGTCCATCACGGATCACGACGACCGAATCCGCAACAGGCGCGGCACCAGTCCCGTCTATCAGCTGTCCCCCGACGAGCGCCAGTCCGCCGGGCTCGACGACAGGCGCCGCGCTCTCTCCACAACCAGTCAGGGTCAGGGCCAGCCCAAACGCCAGCACATGAAGTCGTCTCATCAAGAACCTCTCAAGAGCACGGAGCAATCAGGATGACCGCCCCAATCGAACCCGTCGTGCCGAGAATGCCCCCACTGAGGGTCGAGGTCAAGGCCGGGGCGAGTCTCGCGCCTGTTGGGGTGTAAGATTCTTGTTCGCAGCCCCCCGTAATGCAAAGGACCTTACGCGGGCAGCGCGTCACTTGACGCGGAAGGAGTTGTTCGATGCCGACACGCATCACATCGCTCACCGTGGCCGTCATTGCCCTCACCTGCACGCTGGTCGGCCCGCCGACGGCTACGGCCCAGGTCGAGCGGATCGCCGACCCCACCTGGACGACGCCGCGCACGCCTGACGGCCAGCCGGACCTCCAAGGCCTGTGGGGGAACAAGACCATCACGCCGACGGAGCGTCGCGATTCCGAGGGGCCAGCCTACCTGACTGATGAAGAAATGGCGGCGGCCAATCGGCAGCGGATCCTGTTGTTGCAAGCGCAGGACGCCGCACCCGCGCAACGCACCGAGGCTGGCGGCCAACTCGGCGCCTACGGGAGCTACTGGCTCGACTCGGGCGACACCGTCCTCTCGACCGGGCAGACCTCGCTGATCGTCGATCCGCCGAACGGCCGGGCGCCGATCAAGTCATGGGCGTTGAAGGCCAGGGCGTACAGCCTTGCGCACGAAGGGGAACACTATCAATACCTGAGCACCCTGGATCGGTGTCTCTCGCGGGGTGTCCCGGGCTCGATGCTCCCGGCCGGCTACAACAACACCCACCGCATCGTCCAGACGCCGGACTACGTCGTGCTTCAGCACGAGATGATTCACGACCTGCGGATCATTCCATTGTCCGACCGTCCCCACATCGACGACCGCATCGGCCTCTGGATGGGTGACGCGCGTGGGCACTGGGAGGGCGAGGTGCTCGTGGTCGAGACGCGGAACTTCCACAACCGCGGCTGGATCGCGACGAGTGGCGCAGGTCGGCGTCTGAAGGGCATCCCGACGAGCACGAGAATGCACGTGGTCGAGAGGTACGAGCGAGTGTCGGGGACCACGATCATGTGGACGGTCACCGTCGATGATCCGAATGTCTACACGCAGCCCTGGACGATCTCGATGCCGCTCACGGCCGAGCCCGATTACGTGATCTACGAGTACGCGTGCCACGAGGGAAACTACGCCATCCCGAACATCCTCGCCGGCGCGCGGGCGCAAGAGGCTGTCGCCGCACAAGCCGCCACGAAAGGGTCGCGATAGGGTGTAGACATGCGAGCCGCTACCCCTTGACGTACACGACCGAGCGCAGACACTGCCGGGCTCCCGCGCGACGGTTCACTCCACCCTTGGCGACAAGGCAGGATCTGTTTCCTTGACCGGAGCCATACCCTGGCGCCTGGGGCGAAACTACTCGGTCCGTAGCGCCGCCATCGGGTCGATCCGAGCAGCGCGTCGCCCAGGTAGGTATCCCGCCGCGATACAGGCGGTGAGAAGAGCAGCACATGCTCCGGCCCACGTCACGATGTCCAAGGCGCGCACCTCGAAGAGTAATGACGTCATGACGCGAGTCACCCCCAGCGCGGCCAACGCGCCGAGCACGATACCGACGGCGGCGGGCTGCAGCGCCGTCCGCATCGCCAGCGCGACAACCCGCCATGGTCCAGCACCGAGCGCCGACCGGATGGCGAGCTCGAGCCGGCGCTGGACGACCGCCTGCGTGATGACGCTATAGACGCCGGCCACGACCAACACGAGGGCCATCGCCCCGAACACCGAGACGAGGAGGGTCCCAGCACGACGCTCGGCTAGCGAACCGGCGATGAGCTGATCCATCGAGCGAATGTCCGTCACGAAGGCGTGCTAATCCACGGCGAGAATGCGTTCCCGCACTTCCGACACCTCGTTGAGTGCGTCGCCCCTCGTTCGCGCAATCAAGGTGATCGCCGCTTGCGGGAACAAGCCTTGAGGAATATAGAGGTCGATGGTCGGATCCATCTCGAGACCCGCATACTGAACATCTCCCACGACCCCGACCACCGTCATCATCCAGTTCCGGTACGCTTCGCCAAACGTCATGCGCCTCCCCAGCGGGTCCTGCCCCGGCCAATAGCGCTTCGCGAAAGAGTCGCTGACCAGGATGCTGCGGGCCGCCCCACGCGCTCCCTCCTCATCGCGCGCCTCGAACGGTCGGCCGGCGACGATCGGAATTTCCAGAGTGGCAAAGTAGCCTGGGCTCACGACGCGGATCCGGTAGGTCAGCTCCTCGGTGTCGGTCGCAGGCACGTACCCTTCGATGGTGCCCGCTCCATCAGATTGGAAGCTCCCGGCACGCATCGGCACACCTTGCACCACCGCCGCCTCCCTGATCGACGGGAGTGACCGAACCGCGTCGATCACCTCGCGCGCGAAGACCGCGTGGTGGTCCCAGCCGAACTTGTTGAGCGGCAGCGAGACGGTCATCGTCAGCACGTTGTCCGGGTTGAACCCAGTCTCCACCTGACTGGCCCGTAAGGCGCTCTGGACCAACAGCCCTGCCCCCAGGAGCAGGACGACCGTAAGCGCGACTTCGGCTGAGACAAGCACGCCGACTAGGCGGGAATGCGACCCGCCCGGAGTGACACCGCGTCCGTCCATACTGGTCAGTCGCGCGCCGTCGGCCCGGGCGGATCGCAAAGCCGGCGCGAGGCCGGTGATGCACGCGGTGAAGACGGCACTGGTGAGTGCGAACACCAGAACCGTCACGTTGATCCCCATCTCCTGGAGTGCGGGCAGACTCTGCGGCATCCAGGGTTTCGCCACGCTGATGGCCCACGCCGCGAGCAAGACGCCGAGCAGGCCGGCACACGTAGCAAGGATGACGGCTTCCATCAGAAACTGCCGCACGATTCTCCACCTGGCCGCACCGAGCGCCGTGCGGATCGCCACCTCGCGGCGACGTGCGACGCCGCGCGCGAGCAGCAGCGTCGCCACATTCGCACAGGCAATGAGCAGCAGCATGGCGGTGCCGACCGACAGCAGCAAGACGCCGTTGCGCGACTTACCCGCCATATGCATCTGCAATGGCACGACCCGGATTTCCCGGCCCCGGTTCGTTTCCGGATATTGCTCCGTCTGTTGGCGGGCGATGCCGTCCATCTCGGTCTGCGTCTCGGCGAGGGTCACGCCTGGGCGCAGCCGTGCGACGACCTCAAACCAGGAGTCCCTCGAGCTCGGCTCGCGCAACTGGGTCGGCGAGACGAACTGCGGCATCCAGAAGTCGATCGTGTCGGTGACAGTGGAGACTCCGAGCTGGAAATCTGCCTCGATCGGAGGAAAGCGAACCGGTGCCGTCGCCACACCGAGAACGGTGTGTCGGGTCGGACCGACGCGAGAGAGATCGAGGATATGGAGATCGACGGTGCTTCCCACGAGCGCGTCGTCCGCGTTGAAACGCCGGCGCCAAACCTCGCTGCCGAGCATCAACGTGTCGGCACCTCGGTCCTCGGCGAGAAAGGGACGTCCGCGAACAGGCACGCCGAACACGTCGAAGAATTCTGGCGTGACGAGGAGCCCATTCAACCGGTCGCTCTGCGCGCCATCGATCACATCAACGGTCGCCCAGCGGTACCCGGCTATCGCCTCGAACGACGTCGCGTTGAGTTGCCAGTCGGCGAGCACCCCCGGCGCCGCGCGCGTGGACGGGTAGTCGCTCATCGTGCCGACACTTCGCAGCGCCACCAGGCGGTCGCTCGCGGGATAGGAAAGTGGGCGGAGCAGCAACGTCTCACTCACGCTGAACACGGCGGTCGTCGCTCCGATCCCGAGCGCCAAAATCACGATGGCGACGGCGACAAACCCGCGGTTGCGTCGAAAATAGCGAAAGGCGCTGCCGATGTCCTGAACTGTCGATTCCAGCCACGGGAACCCGGCCTGTTCGCGGAGTGTCTGCTGGACCTGGGTCACGCCGCCGAACTCGACCCGGGCCACACGACGGGCTTCGCGGGTTGTCATCCCCCGTCGGATGTTCTTACTGGTGAGGAGATCGAGATGCATCTCGATCTCGGCGTCGAGGTCCCGCTCGGTCTTCCGACGCGTCAGCAGGTCCCGAACGCGCGAGACAAGATCCACGACTTGCACCCACATGAGGACTACCCTTCGGACAGACGGTCGAGCGCGCCCTGCAGGATGTCCGACCGTCCCTCTCCTTTGGCCATAACATATGAGTGTCTGCATAGCCGGACAGGATGTCAACCCTCGAGCGCGTAGAGCTTGCGATTGCTCCTGATTCGCCAGCACTGCTCGAGTCACGTGAGGCGCAGTCCCGGTGCGGCTTTCGAAGACGTCTGGCACACCCTGGCCCTCCTGAGGGAGGACCCGGTGGAGCGATTACGACGGAGCCTGCTACGTGGCCGCGCCCTCGATCTTCACTGAGAAGGAACAGGGTTCCTGCGCGAGCTGGTGCGACAGCGCGTGGAGTTCATGATCGTCGGGTTGGCGGTGTGTACGTGGCGCCGACCGCTTCCACGCCCCCTATGCTTGCGGGGCGTAGCGTTGCCTTGTTCGATATCGTGCTCACGATGGACGGACTGAACGATTTCGACGAGGAGCTTGCACACACGCTGGATATCTCGATCGGCCGCACGCAGGTGAAGGTGCTGTCCTTGGAGCGAATCATCGCCCGCAAGCGCGCGGCAAGCCGTAAGAAGGACCGCTTGATTCTGCCGGTGCTCGAGGCGGCGGCCGCGGTGCACCGCGACGCCAAGCGCCCCCGGAGACGCTGACGACCGGACTGTGGCGTGCTGGTAGGTCCTCGGGCGAGGCTGCCGACGCAGTGACGTCGTCAATCCTCAATGGCTCATCGCGTGCAGCAGCACGTTGACGCCGAGCGAATATCCGTCGGGCGCGAACTGCTCAAAGAAGCGCGGGTCCTCTCCCTCACGCTCCCACGAGTCCTGAATGTCGGTGTTGTGCGTCATCGCTACTAAGATGCGGCCGTTCTCGTCGGTGACCGCCCTGAAGTGCGCCACGTCGCTGTCGAGTCCGCGCTCCGACGTGGACGAGCCCCCGACCCGACGCCAGAAGCGGATGTTGGTGATCTGGGGTACCTCCCAGATGTAGTACAGCGCCCTGAACAACGGATGGTCCAGCGGCAGGTCGATGATGGGATACTCGGCCGGCGACAGCACGCGCCCGATCTCGGAGGACCACTGGTTCCAGGCGGGCGTGCCCCAGAAGTCGTCCACCCACAGGAAGCCGCCCTTGAGCAGATACTCGCGCAGCTGCTCCACCTCGTCGCCGCGGAGGCCGATCGTGCCGACGTCCGAGGCGATGACAAACGGGCAGGTAAACAGCGCCGGGTCGGTGATCTCGACGACCCAATGGTTCGGGTTGCCCCGGGCATCGAAGTCGACCTTGGTGGAGGTCAGCTCCGACAGCCGGATCATGAAGTTCTGGTCGGCGGCCGGGTAATCGGTGCTCCAGCCGTAGCCCTCCCGTTCGCTCCGGACGCTGGTGTACATCAGCCGGCAGAACGAGAAGCCGTTGTCGCGATGGTCGGCGGGCTTGAAGCGTGGCGGCACCCGGCTGCGCCGCTGCCCGCCCCAGCGCACCTGCGCCGACCCGGCCGCCGCGAGCACCCCGGCCGTGACCAGGCCGACCACGAGCCGCGTCATCCAGCGTTGCCTGACAACAGGAGACATTTCTTGGATTATATCGGGCAGCCGTTTCTCAGGGTAGGAAGTCGCGTCAGGACAACTTGGCGTTTTGAGAAATCGGCTTCTCCCGACCGCAGGGGGAGTCGAGGACTAGTGCACGTCTTGAACGAACCCTCCTTCGCAAGCGGTATCGCCGTCGCCGGGCTGTGCGACCGCGGTCCTACAGGTGACGTAGCGCCACCAACGGGTCGGCCTTGGCGGCACGCCGTGCGGGGAAGAAGGCGGCCGCCAGTCCGACGGCAGCCAGGAGCGCCGTCACGAGCCCGAAGGTCAGCGGCTCGACGGACGGCACGCTCAACGTCAGGCTGGTCCCCACCATGGCCAGCCCCTGCACACTCAACCACCCGAGTCCCAGACCGAGCGTCAGACCGACCCCGATCAGGGTCGCGACGTTGCGTGACACGGTCCAGATCACGTGGGTGCGTTGCGCACCGAGCGCCCTGCGGATCCCGATCTCCCGCGCCCGTCGCGACACGCCGAAGGCCATGACCGCATAGAGTCCCAGGCTGGCGAGAGCGAGCCCCAGGGCACCGAGTCCACCCAGCACCGCCCCGGCCGCACGCGACTGGCCGAGGGCGGCGGCGACGTGCTGGGGCATCGTCCTCGCCCGGAGGACCGGGAGCGCACCGCCGAGTTCCCGCAGTGTTCGTCGCATCGGTGGCAACAGGCTGACCGGATCGAGCGAAGTCCGGGCCACCACCGTCGGCGTCAGCGCCGCCGCTTGACTGGGCGACCGGTAGAACGTCGGAAGCGGCTCTCTGAGCACCCACGCTCGCGTGTCCGGCACGACGCCGATGACTTCCAATTCCACGCCTCGTGCCGCGTCCTCCGGCCCACTGGCCCGGTCTACGACACGGAAACGCCCGCCAACGGCGTTCGGCGTCCCGAAGTAGCGACGAGCCATCCGCTCGTTGATCACCGCGACGCCAGGGGTCCCGGGTCGATCGAACTGGGTGAAGGTGCGCCCGTACAGCGGCGGCAGTCCCAGCGTCTCGAAGTACCCTGGTCCCGCCCACGTCCACTGTCCCCAGACGAACTCGTCGGCGCTAGGCACATACCCGTCGACGTCCAGTTCGAGGGTTGCAAACGGCCCGTCCAGACCACCGGTCGGCGGACCCGCCGCCAGGGTCGCCGACTCGACGCCGGGGAGTGCAGCGACGCCGGCACGCCAGCTCTCGTACAGCACGGCCGCCTCGTCGGGCGAGTACCCCGCGAGGGCGGCGTCGGCCTCGACGAACGCCAGGCCGTCGACACGGAAGCCGACGTCCGCTGTCTCCATGCTGGCGAGCCATTGCAGGAAGACACCCGCCCCGACGAGCAAGACGCACGAGAGCACTACTTGCGCGACGACCAACATGTCGTTCAGCGTGAACCCACGTCGGCCTGACGATGGGATGTCCCCCTGGGCTCGCAACGCAGGTGTCAGCGTGACCCGGGTCGCCTTGAGCGCCGGCGCCAGCCCGAACGCCACACCGGTCGCTAGCGACAGCGCCAGGGCGAAGCCCAGCACCCGGTAGTCGAGGCCGACGACCACGTCGAACGGCAGCTCCACGAGCGCCACCAGGTGGATGGTCCAGATCGCCAGCAGGCAGCCCACCACGCCGCCGGCCCCTGCCAGCAACGTGCTCTCGACCAGCAGGTGGCGTACCAGTTGTCCGCGCGTGGCGCCTAGCGCGAGCCGAACCGAGACCTCTTTGGCGCGCGACAGTCCCCGGACGAGCAGCCAGGTCGCCAGGTTGATGCACGCGATCGCCAGGACGAGGCCCACCACGCTCATGAGCAGCCAGGCGACCGCAGTCAGCGGACCATCGAGCTCTGGATGCGTGCGCACGTCTTCGGTCCGCCACACCGAAATGCCGCGCCCCGGATCCTCGTCCGGAAACTCGCTGGCCAGTCGCACTCCGAGCGCCGTCATCCCCGCCTGGGCTTGCGCCAGGCTCACCCCGTCGCGCAACCGAGCTGTTACCAGAAACGGCGCCTCACGGGCATCGCGCTCCAGACCGTTCGACGTCTCGTTTAACGCCAGGAGGGACGAGACCGGGAGCCAGAAGTCGGTCACGATCCCGCCGAAGAAGCCGCTCTCGTGGCCTGCGGGCCCCACACCAATCACTGTCACCGGGACGCCGTTGATCCGCATGGTCTCGCCGATCACCGACGGCGACGCCTCGAACGTCGTGGTCCAGGACCGGTGACTGAGGACGGCCACCGACTCTGCGCCGAGCCGGTCCTCCGCCGCGGTGAACCAGCGTCCTCTCGATGGGCTCAATCCCAGCACTGCCAGGTAGCTGGAGGTGGCGAACTCGGCCATCCCCCGTAGGACACGCTCATCATGGTAGATACGAACCGGATGGGGGACCGTGGTGGCCATCACCCCGGCATACAGATCGGTGTAGGCGGCCATGTCTTCGTAGGCCGGACAGGAGGTGCCCAGGAACCCTGGCTCGCCTGAGTCCCGATCGTTCTGGTAGAGGTTCACGAGCTGGTGGGCATCTTGGTTCGCGAGCGGAGGGGAGTAGAGCGCATTAATGACGCTGAACATGGCGGTGTTCACGCCGATCCCGAGCGCCAGGATAAGCGTCGCGAGCACCGAGAACCGCCAGTCGCGCGCCAGCCGCCGGGTGGCATACCGCGTGTCGCGTGCGAGCTGGTCCACCAGTCGCAGCCCCCACGCGTCCCGGCACTCGTCCTTCGTCCTCTCGACCCCGCCGAAGGCGCAAAGCGCAGACCGCCGCGCCTCCTTCGGAGACATCCCGCGCGCGACGCGCTGCTCAATCTCCTGTGCGAGATGCAGACGGAGCTCCTCGTCGAGCTCGTCCTGGCGTCGACGCCGGAGCAGGAGCGACTTCACCTGGGCGACGACGAGATACCAGAAACGCATGTCGTCCCTTTACTCGTTGGCCAGCACCAGATTGACGCCGGTCGACAACCGCTGCCACTTGGAGGTCTCGGTCTCGAGCTGCTTCCGCCCCGCCCGCGTCAGCGAGTAGAACTTAGCCTGGCGTTTCTCGTCCGACCTCCCCCACTTCGACCGGATCCATCCCTGATGCTCCAGCCGGTGTAGGGCCGGATAGAGCGACCCCTGCTGCACCTTGAGGTGGTCGCGTGACACCTGCTGAATCCGCTGGGCAATTGCCCAGCCATGGTTCGGCTCCAGGACGAGCGTCTGCAGAATCAGCAGGTCCAAGGTGCCTCGGAGGACGTCGGACGGTTCGCTCATGATTCTCCCCTAGAAAAGCTACAACACGTTCAGCGTAACCCGTCTGTTGTAGCTTTTCAAGGGGAGTCGTGCTCGTGGCTGTTAGGGGATGATCATCGACCATCGGCTCACGCCGCTCGACTCCCCCCAAGGAAACGCCTACGGCCTGGCCCGGAACTGTGTGTCGGCGCAGCTGCCGAAATCGATCACCTCGGCCACCTTCCGCTGGAGCGTCTCGAAGTCGTCGTCACCCAAGAGGATCGCGGTAAATATGTCGCGGGTCTCCAGGTCGGGGTGCTGTTCGGTGAAGCGGATCTGGTTGACGGGCGCGGCGAGCGACTGGAAGCCGGTCATCCAGCGACCGGTGCGGGCCGTCATCTCGGCGCCCGGGTAGCGCTCGTTGACGAGGGCGACCATCTCCCGAGCGAGTGCGGCGGCGGCCGCGTCCTGGCCCGGTTCGATGTTGCACACGCGAGAGAACACGATCGGGCGTTCCGATTGCGTCATCGCCTCCGGTGGCACGGACCCGGCGAGGAGCAACAAGACGATGATACTCGAGGTGTTCATGGCATGGCCCTCCGACGGCTTCGTCCAGAATCTTCTCGTCTGCCCTGCTCTGCGGCCGACATGAGATGATAATGGACCGATGACGCTCGACAAGGGGGAACGACCCGCCTCGCGCTCCGCGGTCGCCCTGGCTGCGGTGCTTGGTGTCGCGTGGGTGGTCGGCGGCGCGGTCTGGCCGGCGCAGTCGGCGTCTCGCCAGGAGGAACTGGGTACTCCGGTACTCGTGGAGCTGTTTACGTCCGAAGGGTGCTCGAGCTGCCCACCTGCCGACGCCCTCCTGATTCGGCTCGAAGCCGAGCAACCGGTGCCGGGCGTTCAGATCATCGGGTTGAGCGAGCATGTCGACTACTGGAACGGACTCGGCTGGCGCGACCCGTTCTCCTCAGTAGCATTCACCGAGCGGCAGGAGATCTACCGCCGGGCGTTGGGGGAACCGGCGAACTACACCCCGCAGATGGTGGTCGATGGCCGGACTGCACTCGTCGGGAGCCTGGAGGCCGACGCTCGGCAGACCATCGCGCGGGCCGCGGCATCGCAGAAGGCGGAGATGCGTGTGCAGTGGACGGGAGCGAGGGCGTCGGACGTCTTGACCATCCGGATACGAATTGCCAGCCTCCCGGAGCTGCCGGACGGCGAGAGTGCCGAGCTCTGGCTCGCCGTGACGGAGACCGGGCTCGCCACGAACGTCTTGCGCGGAGAGAACGCACGGCGTCGCCTGCGTCACACCGCGGTGGCCCGCCGGCTCGAGCGTGTGGAGCGGCTCCCAGCCGTGATGGCGAGGCCCTACGAGACCGACATCGCTGTGCCGCTCGAGCCAAGCTGGAACCGAGAGCTGCTGCGTGTCGTTGGGTTCATCCAAGAGGCGGCCAGCCGCAAGGTACTTGGCGCCGCCCAGCTCTCGCTCATCCCCTGAGCCTCCGTTCCCGCCGATCCGACCCCACCAGACCAGGTCCAGCGAGTCGCGTGACAGACCGACTCGCAGGGTGCTGAGGACCCGCCCGTGGGGTGCCAGATAGAGAGCTAGAACCGAATCAGGCGGTTCAACTTGACGGCAAACGCACGGTTCTCCAGCTCGGGAAACTGCGGGCTGAGCGTGTCCCGCTGCTCCGTGTACACGACGAACAACTCGCTACCGGGCTGATACTCCCACCGCAGCCGCATGTTGGTTGAGAGCGACTCGGCGCTGGAGTTGTACTGCAGCAGGGCACTGACGAACGCCCGCGGAGTCACGGTGAAGGTGGCCCGGTTGCTTACGAGCGTCGTCGTGAACGAGCCGGCCGGGACCTCGACCCAGTTGACCGAGATGCTGGGCTCGACCGACAGGCGACGTGCCAGCTCCACCCGGCCTCGGCTGAAGCCAGCGCTCGTCTTGTCGCCACCGAAGAACCCTCCGTGCGAGGCCGAGACCGTGCCGAAGACCCGCCGTTGGGTGCCGAACGTGTACGAGACGCGCGTGTTGCTGAAGGTGTAGCCCCCGACCGGGATCGTGACCCCGGTCGCGATGCCGAACGGCACGTCGAGGAACTCGTAGTTGCGCGAGTACCCGAGGCGGAACCGGTCACTGTTCTCCATCTCGACCCCGAATGCGCCGGTCGCGATCCGGGTCTCGAGTCGGCCGGTGCCGTCGGTGACGTAGTCCAGGTCGCCGCTCCACGACAGCTTCCGCACCGAGGCGATGCCGCCCGGACGCGGGCTGAACCGGCCCGACGCGAAGCTGCGCTGGAAGTCAGTGCGTCGGAGGAAGCCGACTTCCGGGTTGAAGTGTTCGTCGACGACCAGCCGCTCGACCTGCAGGCCGTACAGATCGCCGCTGTAGTCGAACTGCCCGCGGTAGCTCATGTCGTCGCCGTCGAGCCCCGGCGTCTGGGTGCCGGCGAGATACGTGTTCAGGTTGACGTTGTCGTAGAACCGGAACGTCCCGTCCACGCCATACGTCTGGTTCGACCCGTCCCCCGCGAGCGCCACCGAACGGTGGGTGACCAGGGCGCCGATGCTGCTGCGGCGGAGCATGTCGCGCTTGATCCGGACGACAGCGAAGTTCGTCGAGCGCGCGCCCGAGACCGACTCGTCACCGGTCTGGATGTCGAGCACCCCGACGCTGAATGGGCCGGCCTTCCCGGTCAGGCGTCCACCCGCCTCGATCGGAACCGGCCGGCCCGCCACGAGGCCGACCCGTCGGCTGAAGAACAGGATGGGGGTGTTTCTCGCAGCGCCTCCACCGCCGCCGCCGAAACCCCGGCCGCCGCCGAAATCGAAGATCCCTTGCCCTTCCAGAAAGAACTCCCGCTTCTCGGGAAAGAAGAGGCTGAACCGCGTCAGATTGACCTGCTGCTCGTCGACCTCGACCTGTGCGAAGTCGGTGTTGTAGGTGGCGTCGGCCGTCAGCCCTTCGGTGATGCCGTACTTCACGTCAAAGCCGACGTCGCCGTCGAGCGCGTTCGCCGGGGGCGGGCTGGCGACCCGGTCGGTCGTCAGCGCCGAGATCACGTAGGGCTTGAGCTCGACGTTGCCGGTACCGGATGGCGCCTCGATGCCGACGACGGTGCCGGCTGCCGAGAGCTGCATGATGCCAGCCAGGTTCAACGACGCCGGCACGGCAGTGAGATACGATGTCTCGTTCTTCCACCGCACGATCCGACGCAGGTTGACCCCCCAGGTCTGCGCGGTGCCCGGGCGGAATCGAACCGACTTGAACGGGATGGCGATCTCGACCGTCCACCCTTGATCGAACCGTCCCGTCCTGACGTCCCAGACGCCGTTCCAGTCCCGATTCATGTTCCGCTCGTCGGTGACGTGCCCGTCGAACATGCCACCCAGCGGGTTGACGTGAAACAGGTAGCCGTTCCGGCGGTCGTAGTACGTGTCGAGGACCACCGCGAAATTCTCGTTCTGATAGATCCCCTGATTGTCCCGTCGCATTTCGTTCGCGACCATTCGCTCCGGCTGGGAGTCCCAGCACCGGGCGGCGATGTAGATCGTGCTGTCGTCGTAGAAGACCCAGGCCTCCGTCGCCTCGGTTGCCGGCGCGCCCTCGTCAGGCTCCTGCTGAATGAACCCGCTGACCGAACGGACGGTCTCGTAAGCGCGTTCGTCGAGCCGACCGTCAAGCACGAGCGGATCGGTCAACCGTGTCGCACGCATCGTGACCCGGCCACGCGCGTCCCGCGCCACCATAGCTGGTAATGCTGGGGGTGGCGGCCCGTCGATGAAGGGCCCCGGGGCGACGGCAAAGCCCGCGGTCCCGGTCGAGACGACGGTCGCCGCTGCGGCCTGGCCGGGCTGGATCCGGCTGGGAGGCGTGGCTGGAGCCGAGCCGGAGACGCCGGGCGGATCGGTGCTCGTGGCAGCTCCGGCGAGCTGCGCAGCCACCTCGTCCTGGAGCGCAAACAGGTCGCTCGCCTCGCCGTCGACGAGAGCCGAACGGACGACGCGGCCCGATTCGACATGCGTCAGCATGGCCGTGATGCGGATCCGGGTGCCAACCCGCTCATAGGCCCCCTCGACGATTCGAGAGGCGCCGAGGCGCTCGGCGGCCAGGACGGAGGGTACGCGTACCCCGTCTCCGAGCGCCGTGGCCAGAGTCTCGCCAATGCCTGCCCCCATCCAGTCATCCTCGGGATCACCGCTGACGTTGGTGAACGTGACGACGACGAGGGAAGACGGCGGGTCGAATCTGGTGCCCGATTGACCGGTGCCCGAGGCGTTGGCGGCAGAGACCACCAGCAACGCCAGAACGGCGCCCGCGAAGATGCGGTCGAAGTGGAGAAGAACGCAAGTCACATTGGATCGGCTGCGTCGGGGGCTTGCGAGCCTCCGAGGCGGGGGCGGGTCAGGGCTGGCCGGACGATCGCAGGTAGCGTAGAGCCGACGCCGTGGCTTCCGTATGACGGCCGTCATGCGTCCCAACCGCATGTTGCGGGCTCGGTGACTCAGGGCCTGACTAGAAACCGTCGAGAAAGTCGACCAAGGCGGCCCAGGTGTCCTGGTCGTACCCAAGATGTTGATAGATGATGGCGCCACGCGCATCGAGCACGAAGGTAGCGGGCATGGCCTGCGGCGCGAAGCGCTCGGCGATGACGTGGTCCGTATCCCAGATGACGGGCACCGTCGGAGCGAGCTTGTTTACGAGCTGGTCACGACCGTCCTCACGGTCGTCGACGCTGACAACGAGAAATCCGATGTCCGGGTGTCGCGCGGCCAGCACCTCCAACTGTGGCAGCGACTCCCAGCACGGCACGCACCAGGCCGCCGCGAAGTCGACGACTGTCACCCGCCCGGGCTGGGTCAGGTCGTGACTGACCCCCCGCTGGTCGGTCTGCGCACCGGCCGTCACCGACCACACGGTGACTATCACCAGAGCCAGTCCCACGGCGCCGAGCTTCTGCATCAGAACCCCCATCCCAGACCGACCGACGATGCGACGGTGCGGAGCCCGTCGCTCCGTTCGTAGAACGTGACACGTGTCTCTACGCTGCGGAACGGCAGCCATCCCAGCGTGGTGTTTCCAGCACCTACCCACTTCCACCCTCCGCCGTAGCGCCAGCTGTCGAAGCGACTGAGGTCTCCGTCGGCGGTGAAGAACCCGGTATCGACCGTCTGTGCCCCGGGTAGACCAGGTAGCGGCTCGCCGACTGACGATGAAAACGCAGAATCGGAAACACCCACATCTCGTTCGCGGCCGGCAGACGCAGGTGCGTCTCGCTCTCGATACTGTGCGCCGTGATGCCGAACGTGTCGGTGTAGAACCGATATCCACCCCGTTGCACGAGCCAGTCCGTCAGGGCGTGGTTGCCCCGCACACCGACCGCGCGGCGGTCGCGCGCGTCCGGTAGACGCTCGGCCACGCGATAGTCGACCGGCAGGTCCGGCGACGGCGCGACGATCACCTCGTGGAACGGCGTCGAGAGGAAGCCGCGCTGCGCGGTCCAGCCGACGTCGATGGTCGCCACCGTTCGACGCCCCAGCAGTTGCGTGACGCTCAGTGCCAGGTCGGCGGTATGCCGTCGTTCAGATCCCCGGTCGATGCCGTCGATGTCGTAGAGCGACACCTGATCGGCAAAGTAGCGACCACTGGCAGCCAGCGTCGTGTTCTTGCGATTGAAGTCGCGCGTCCACCGCAGCCCGGTCATCACCGACCGATAGTCGTACTCGTTCGAGAATCCGCCGCTGACACCGACGGTCTGCGTTTCGAACTCGCGGGCCAGCTCGAGGGTCGTGACCGCCCGCTGGTCGACGCGCGACGCGCTGCTGACGTCGTCGTCGATGTTGTCGGTCGAGGCGGAGGTAATCTGATCGAGCCCAAGCGAGGTGTTCAGCGCCCACCGGTCGTTGATGGCCCACTGCGCCACGACGACCGGAGACAGCACCTGGAGCGCCTCGGTTCCAAGCCCCCCCGTCACCGGCGAATGGTCGCCGTCCTGGTCGTAGTAGTTGAACAGAAACTCGCCGTCGACTCCGGCGCCTCCGGACACCGAGGCCGGCGGGGGCGACTGCTCAGGCGACGGAGCGGCGTCGGGCGCGTCCCCGCCACCCGGGCGAATCACCAGCCATGCCGCCACGACCGCCGAGACCAGCGTCAGGAGCACCCGCACCCTCCACCGGACTTGCCACCGTTGGCGCCCACGACCCCCTCGCGATAGACATCGATGCTGCGCTCGATCAGCTTGGCGGCGGGGTCCTCGACCTGCATAGGCGCCAGCGCGTGTGTGCCTCGCTCCCACGACTGCACCGTGGCGCAGCCGGAGCCGGCGAGGCCGACCAGCAGGACGACCGGAATCATGTATAGCCTCACGGCAACACCTCCTCTTTGGCGAACAAGGTCGTTAGATTGCGCGACATGCGAAGTTGTCCCGCGGCATCGACCAGAAACCCCTCGACCCCACGGAGTTGATTGATCAGCGCGAGCCCGTCGGCTGGTCCCAGAACGAAGACTGCGGTCGCCAGGGCGTCGGCCAGCTCGGCGTCCTGGCAGATGATGGTGACGCTGCGCGAGTGATCGACCGGGTAGCCGGTCCGTGGATCGAGGATGTGGGCACAGCGCCGACCATCGAGCAAGAAGAACTGCTCGTAGTCGCCCGAAGTCACGATTGCGAGATCCGCCAATCGGAGATGCGCGAAAGTACGATCCGGCCGTCGCGGGTCGGCCACTCCGAGGACCCGTGGCTTCCCGTCCTCTCGGCGGCCAAAGGCGAGCAGATCACCCCCAGCGTTGACGACTCCACTCGTGATGCCGCTGTTCTTGAGCACCGCGACGGCGCGGTTGGCCGCATATCCTTTGCCGATGGCCCCGAAGCCGATGCGCGCCTCCGGGCGTGCCAAGTAGACGGAGCTGTCCGCTTCGTTCAAGACGACGTGGGTCGTGCCCACGGCGCGCATGGCCGCCGCGAGACGATCGGGATCCGGTAGCACCGGCACCGGATTCTTGAAGTTCCACAAGCGGCCTACCGAGGCGAAGGTGATGTCGAACGCCCCGCGCGTCAGGTCAGTGACCTTGAGCGAGCGGCGGATCAGGGCGTACAACTCGCGGGACACCGTGACAGGATGCACCCCGGCGGCGCGATTGATGTCGGCGGTCTCCGACGACTCGCGCCAGCTGGAGATCAGTGACTCGACCCGAACGATCTCTCGATACGCGTTCTCGATGGCGTCCCGCGCGAGTGCCGCGTCCGCATGCACAGCGGTGACCTCGAAGCGCGCGCCCATCTTCAGCCTGGCGTCGCGCACAAGCTCGGCCGAGGCAGACCCCGCCACGACACCGAGGACCAGCGTGTAGCCAATCAAAATCAAACGAGCCCGCGGGACAGTAGCCATGGAAGAAGCGACGCTCAGGACACACGTTAGGGGTACAGTGTCCCCCCTCTCAAACCAGCATCCTACGTGCCATTTGGGGCCTGAGCCTCAGGAGCCTGTCGGCGACGCAACATCACGCCTCGTTGCCCGGACCCATCGCCGGATCCGGCGCGACGTGGGACAGTCTTCACGGACTGGCAGGCGATCTACCCGTGGGAGCCCAAGAGAGAAGATGAGGATCTAGCAGCCTGTGGTGAAAATCCCGCCGCAATCGACCCGTGCTGACTCCATCCGAGGGAAGACGTGACAGAATCCGGAACTGGTCTGCACGACGGGCTGAGCGACCTGCCTCGGGCCGCGAAGAATAGGGGATCCAAAAGCTCATGAACGAAGCCAAGACCGTCCGCGTCGCTGTGGTGCAAGCGAGCGCGACGCCGTTCGATCGAGACGCCGCCGTCGAGAAGGTGTGTGCGATGACCGCGGACGCAGCCGTGAAGGGTGCGAAGCTGGTGCTCCTGCCCGAAGCGTACGTTGGCGGTTACCCGTGGGGTCTGGCTTTTGGAACCGCCGTGGGTGGCCGCTCGGAGGCGGGACGTCGCGTCTGGGAACGGTACTGGTCGAACGCGATCGAGGTACCCGGCCCGGAAGTCGAGCGCATGGGCGTTGCAGCCGAGCAGGCGGCCGTTCATCTCTGCGTCGGCGTTGTGGAACGAGACAGCACGTACAGCGGGGGCACGCTCTACTGCACGCTTCTGTACATCGGCCCGGATGGAGCTCTGCTCGGCAAGCACCGCAAGATGAAACCAACCGCAGCGGAACGGCTCATCTGGGGCGAAGGCGACGGTAGCACACTCACCTCGGTCGAGACCGAGCACGGGACCGTCGGCGGTCTGATCTGCTGGGAGAACTACATGCCATTGGCGCGCATGGCGATGTACGGCAAGGGCGTCGACATCTACCTCGCGCCAACCGCTGATGCGCGCGAGCGATGGCAGTCGACGCTTCAGCACATCGCGCTCGAGGGTCGGTGCTTCGTCCTCGGCTGCAACCAGTATGCGCGCCGGGACATGTACCCCCATGATCTCGAGACACGCGAGGAACTCGAAGCCTGGCCGGAGGTGCTCAGTCGAGGCGGTTCCGCGATTTACGGCCCGTTGGGTGACGTGCTCGCGGGTCCGCTGTGGGACGAGGAGGGGACTCTGGTCGCCAACCTGGACCTGACCGCGATCGCGCGCAGCAAATTTGACTTTGACGTCACCGGCCACTATGCGCGTCCGGACGTGTTCAAGTTGGAGGTCGATGAGTCCCCGCACCCGCCCGTGCAGTGACATGAGCGCGGGCGTCGCTTGGTCTGGAGCAGCCGAACCCTGGCCGTGCCACGTTAGCGGCTTCCTGGCTGCAGCCGCAGACGATGGGCCGCCTGTTCCTCCACGGCGTCGCGCGTGTAGAGCAGCGGGAAGTACTCTCCGTTGCCCAGGTTCTCCACGAGATTGCCGTAATACGGGCTGCCCGGCTGAGCAGACTGACCGGGAGAGTTGCTGGCGACCGAGCGGTCCAGGTCGGCGAGGTCGATGATCCTCCGGAAGTTGGCGCCCGTGGCGTTGATCGCTCCAAACCCACCGGGCCGCTCGACTGTGGACAGGTCGAAGGCCGAGGCCATCATGTGCGGAAGCTGGCTGGCGTGCACCCTCCCGTGTCGCCACTCGGTGCGGTCGGACCCTAGTTCCGAGGTCAGGCGCTCCAGCGCTGCCGTCAGACCTTGTTCCACCAGACTCTGGCGTTCGTCCGCAGTCATTGACGTCCTGGGGTCCTGTACCCTCGCGTCGACTTCGGCGCTCCACCGCACGTAGATGGCGGCCGCGGTGCTCTCTCTCGAGAGCGTTGCGTCCCACTCCGCCACTAGGCCCCGAGCCCACTCGAGGTCGGGGTCAGCCGAGGCCCATCCCTGAAATGCCGGGATGTCCCGCTCGGCGGCGAGCGAGTGGGCGTCGTGTTGAATCTGCATATGGTCTTTGACCGAGAGCGGCTCGCCCGACCCGAAGATCTCGTGGAGGCGTGTGATCCGCGACGTCTCCACGCCTCTCGACGAGTGGTAGAAGACCGGTCGACCTTCATATCCGGGCGGATGCACGTTGTTGTTGGCGGTGGCGATGTATCCCCTCTCCGGATTGAATTCGCGCGGTAGATCGCTGCGGAATCCACGCCATTCGTATTCTCCAGTACCGGGAACGGGCAACCGTCCGTTCCACCCGTCTCGGTCGGGTGTGAGCCCCGTCACCTGAAGCGCGATGTTGCCGTCGACGTCTCCGCAGATCAGGCTATGGGTGGGCACCAGCCAATGCATCGCGCGATCGAAGAAGTCAGCACAGCTGCCCGCTTGAGCGAGCTGGAAGCTGCCCTTGTAGGCTGCGGTACCCGGCTCTTGGACGACCGACCGAACGGCGTAGGCGCGACGGTTCTCGACGTCCTCGTAGAAGACGGGGCCATGACGACTGAACTTCAGTACGACCGGCTCCGGTGCCCGACCCTTGACGGGGATCTCTTCCTCGATGATGCGGAGCGGCTCCCAGTCGTCCTGCCACCGCACGAGGTTGGGGTCCTCGGGGTGCATCTCCTCGACATAGACGTCGACCATGTCAGTGCCGGCAAAAGTGAAGCCCCACGCCATGCGCTCGTTGTTCCCCGCGTCGACGCCGGCGAACGGAGGTTCTCCGCCGCCGATTACGTTCCACCCTGGGGCGACCAGATGCACGAAGTACCGGAGCGCAGGCATCTCGATTCGCCGGTGGGGGTCGTTGGCGAGAATTGGCGCGCCTGTCGGGGAACGTTCTGCGCTCATGACCCAATTGTTGCTCCCCTCCGTCGCGATCTCGCCTGGTGACACTTGCGTTGTCTGCACGCCAGGCATCAGGCTGCGATAGGGCTCGACCACCTCCAACGGCGGCAGTCTCCCAGAGACAAACGGGTCGGCGTCTCCTGCACGCATCGCGTCGAGGATGTCCTGGGTGATGATGCTGACGTCGAGACCTTCTGGAACCTCGAGGTCATCCCACGGATCCGGGGCGACGCGCCGATTCGCCTCCTCAGCGCCGTAGCGTGCGACGTTCATCGCGAGCTGGATCTCGTTGATGGCATGCCCCCTCACGCTCGGAACAGCCAGCGCAGCCCAGCGCAGAACAACCGTCTCGGCGGTCCAGGGAGCCGGGACGATCCCCGTGAGCTGAAACTCCATCGGGAGGTTGTCCCGATTCTGCTCGATGTAGGCGTTCACCCCGTTGGCGTGGGCAGTGAACAGACGCTCCGCGTCGGGGTGATAGCTCGTCCATTCTTCACCGTCGAACGGACCCCGGAACATCATCAACCGGGTGCGGCGGTCGTAGTCGAGCGCATCAGGTCCGAAAATCTCGGCGAGCCGTCCCTCGTGCCACCGACGCCACATCTCCATCTGCCACAGCCGGTCCTGCGCCATCACGTAGCCCTGCGCAAAGAAAAGATCGTCATCGTTCTGGGCATAGATGTGCGGTAATCCCCACTCGTCCCGGATGATCTCCACCGGCTCTCTCAGACCCGGGATCTCCAGTTCCCCGTCGATCTGCGCAAGCGACGTGCTCGCCAGCTCTGCGAGCGACTGTGGCGGGGCAGCCGGTGCAGCGCAGCCCGCGAGGCCCGCGGTCAGCGTGACCACGGCGACCCGGACGAAGCTTCTTCTGAGGACGATCATGAGACCTCCCGAACAAACAAGAAAATCGTGGCCGCCTACCTCGTGGCTTCGTCGGCGTGCCGAAAACATGGTGGCTCTGGCAACCAGGCCAATTATACGGGCTGGGCGCGCCTGGCGAGCCCTGGTTCCGTGAGCGTTGGCGGCGCGGTTGCTGAGCCCAAGACTGTGCCAGCCAAGCTCAGGGCGCGACCGGCGGGCGCGCTTGGAGTGCCGTGGGTCTGCCAGTGGGAGGCACCTGGTTCCACAACGGGATGAGCAGCAGGCTGGCAACGAGAGCGGCAGCCGAAAAGCCGTAGAAGAGCATGAGCGTGGTGTCAGCACCTGGGAACCACGCCATGAGATAGCCTGGGAGAGCAACGCCCAGAACCTGCCCGAACGAGCCACACCCGTTGATGAAACCGGCGGCGCTTCCTGCGCCCTTGTTGGTCCCGAAATCGACAGCAGCGGTCGCACTCACCATCGAGTCCGGGCCGTACAGAAAGAAGCCGATCAGGAAGAATGCGACAAGCATCCCCTGGCTGCTACCCGAGCTCGTGAGCGGCCCGAAAAGGACCAGGACGACCGACAGAAGGAGCAGGCTGAGCACGCACGCCGGAAATCGGCGCGCCTGAAAGAGTGTGTCGGACACGAATCCGATGACGATCGGTGCGACGAGACCGGCCGCCTCAAACGCGGCGGGAAGCGTGGCGGCGAGGGCGAAGCTGTCGGAGGCGATGCGCTCACTGGCGATGACGGGCCCCCAGAAGAGGATCGCGTAGCGTGTCGGCTTCAAGAGGAAGTAGACGACCGCCATGACCAGTACCGGCGGGCTGCGAAACACCTTGCCGATAAGCTCCCAGGATCCCTCCTGCTCCTCTTCAGGTACGTCGCGGGCATCGACGACGGCCATCCGCTCGCCGCGGTACTGTTCGATCTCTTCGAGCCCGACATCTCGGGGGCGATCCCGCTGGAGGAGGTAGAACGGGATTGCAGTCAGCAACAGCACGCCGGCGCCCGAAAAGAACGCCCACCGCCAATCGTCGAAAACCGAGTAGGCGACCCACCCCGCGAACGGGGATGCGGCCATCCCGCCAAAGGCGTAGCTCGTGCTCCACACGCCGATCACCCGGCCCCGCTCCTTGGACGAGAACCAGAATCCCAGGTTCTTGGTCAGGGGCGCCCACCCGGTAGACTCGCACAGCCCTTGAACGAAGAAGAAGACGCCGAGGAGCACGACTGTGGTGGACAGCCCCATGGCCACGGCGATGGCGGTCGACGCGAGCATCCCCGCGAGCACGATGCGCCGGGGGCCGAATCGGTCGGCGGACACGCCCCACAGCAACTGGCCCGCACCGTAGGCGACGCTGAAGGCGATGTCGATGTTGCTCGCCATGATCGTCGAGAGCCCGACCACCGGGTCCTCGAGCATCCCGAGCTTGGCAACCGAGAATCCCTTGCGTGTGAAGTAGAACCCCGCGTAGGCGAGCCAGGTGACGCCGAAGATCCGCCAGCGCCATCGCTCGTAGACCGGATCGGTCCTCACCACGGCCATTCACCAGGAGATCGAATCTTCGACGGCGGCGACGAGCGACCGGATGTCGCGGGGATAGACGTGGCCGATGGTGCCGATGCGAAACGTATTGGCCTCGGTCACCTTTCCCGGGTAGATGACGAAACCCTTGCGTTTGAGATCGGCGTAGAACCTCGTGAACTCGTAGGCGCTCGTATCCGGGTCGTGAAAGGTCGTGATGATTGGAGACCGATCTGCCTCGCGGAGGAAGCACCGGAAGCCCAAACGCTCCATCCCGTCGACGAGAACGCGGTGGTTCTCCCGGTAGCGCTCGGCGCGCTTGGCGACGCCGCCCTCCTCCTCGAGCTCGACCAGCGCCTGGGCGAAAGCGCGCACCGTGTGCGTGGGCGAGGTGAAGCGCCACTTGCCGGCGCCCTCCTCCATCACCCGCCACTGGTCGTACAAGTCCAGCGACAGCGACCGCGTCCGGCCTTCGCACGCTGCGAGCGCGGGCTGTCGGGCCAGAACGAAGCCGAACCCGGGTACGCCCTGGATACACTTGTTGGCGCTGCTCACGAGAAAATCGATACCGATCTTATCGAGATCGAACGGAATCCCGCCAAACGTGCTCATGGCATCGACGAGGAAGATGCGACCCCGGCGTCGAACCACCTCGCCCACTGCGGCAATAGGGTTGAGCATGCCGGTCGAGGTTTCGCCGTGGACCATGGCGACATGGGTGATGGCGGGATCCGCGGCCAGCGCCTCGTCGACTTGATCTGAATCGGGGGGATCACGCTCGCCGCTGTCGATGACCGCGTGGTCGATGGCCAGCACCTGCGCGATTCGAGCGACACGCAGCCCGTAGGCGCCGTTGGCCAGGACGAGCAACTTGCCATCACGAGCGATGGCGGTACCGACCAGCGCCTCGACGACGAACGTGCCGCTCCCCTGCATCAGCACGGTCGTGTAGCCCTCGGCCCGTGTGGCCAACTCGACCAGCGTACGTCGAATGACCTGCACGATGCCTTGGTTGTAGTCGTCGTCCCACGTGCACCAGTCGCGGAGCATGACCTCCTTCACGCTCCGGGTCGTGCTGAGCGGTCCGGGGGTGAGCAGCA
>PBRZ01000066.1 GCA_002726085.1 Acidobacteriota bacterium | reverse complement strand
GCCGGTCCTGTGGCGGAGGCCTGCCGCAACACCGCCAGCGCACGGCGCAACAGCGTGCTCGCACCCGACCGATGGTCTTGTGCGATTGCCGTCACTTCACGCGTCAAGCTGTCGTCCATGGCTTCCTCTGTGCGATCATGAGGCTTCTAGCGACGCTGCGCCTTGAACCGCCCAGACGGCGGTCGGCTCCGGATCGCTCGCAGGCTTTTCTCAGAGCCCCGCTACGCGGGGGCTACACATCTTTCGGCGG
The DNA here is from genome assembly GCA_002726085.1 of Acidobacteriota bacterium. Classification (GTDB taxonomy): domain Bacteria; phylum Acidobacteriota; class Vicinamibacteria; order Vicinamibacterales; family UBA8438; genus NP936. The sequence goes on along the minus strand of PBRZ01000066.1, from coordinate 21,463 downwards.
CGACTGAAAAAGTTGACCCAGCCGTGTCGATCTCGCCCATGGAAGATGTCTAGTCAAGTGCCAACACTCGCATACCTTACCGATCACACATGAAGATTCTGTTCATCGGCGACATCGTCGGCAAACCCGGACGCAGCGTGACACGCAAGGGCGTCGCGTCTCTGGTCGATCGATACGGGATCGACCTGGTGGTGGCCAACGTCGAAAACGCCGCGGGTGGCAACGGCATCACCCGGGAGATCGGTGAGACCATTCGCGATTCCGGTGTCGACGTGATGACCACGGGCAATCACGTGTGGGACAAACGGGAAGCGCTCGATTACATCCAGCTCGAGCCGCGCCTGATCAGGCCCGCGAACTACCCCGCTGGTGTCCCCGGGTCCGGCCATATCGTCGTCAAGGCCCGATCGGGCGACCCGGTTGCGGTCATCAACGTGATGGGCCGGGTCTTCATGGCGCCACTCGACAATCCCTTCAGGGTCGTGCAGGAGGAGATCGCGGCAGTGAGGGACGAGGCACGATTCATTCTTGTCGACTTCCACGCCGAGGCAACCTCGGAGAAGGTCGCGATGGGCTGGCATCTGGACGGCCAGGTCACCGCCGTGGTCGGCACGCACACACACGTACAGTCCGCAGACGCGCGAGTGCTGCCGGGCGGCACGGCGTACATCACTGATGCCGGCATGACCGGCCCGCACGACTCGGTCATCGGCGTCGACAAGCGCGTCGTCCTGAACCGGTTCGTCACCGGAATGCCGGGAAGATTCGACACCGCCAGCGGCGACCCGCGCTTGCACGGCGTGATCGTGACAGCTGATGCCGCCAACGGGCGCGCGACGGCTGTCGCGCGTCTCAGCCTGACCGTGGCCGACATCGAGACTACCGCCAACGAGACGGTGGCGGCACAGTGACCGGGGTGCCGTCCTTGCCGTTCGGCGAACCCGCAGGTGGCCCCGCTAATGCCCCCGACATCGTGACGGTCAGCCAGCTGACGAACCGCATTCGCGCGCTGCTGGAGTCGACCCATGCGGAGGTATGGGTAGAGGGCGAGATTGCGAACAGCCGGCTCTGGAAGACCGGCCACCTCTACTTCACATTGCGGGACGAGCACGCACAGCTCAAGGCGGTGATGTTCCGCTCGGCGGTCAGGAATCTGCGGTTCACCCCGGAGGATGGGCTGCGGGTCGTCGCGCGGGGTCGCGTGACCGTCTACGAGCCAAAGGGCGAGTATCAAATCGTGTGCGAGCATCTGCAGCCCGAAGGGCTTGGCGCGCTCCAGGTGGCATTCGATCAGCTGAAACGCGCGCTCGAGGCCGATGGATTGTTCGAGGCAAGCCGGAAACGCCCGTTACCGATGCTCCCCCGCCAGATCGGGGTCGTCACCTCGCTTGACGGCGCGGCACTTCGGGACATCCTCAAGGTCTTGGCCCGGCGACACCCGACGGCCCACGTCGTCATTTGCCCCGTACGCGTGCAGGGAGACGGTGCGGCCGGCCAGATCGCCCGCGGCATCGACCAACTCTCGAGACAGGAAGGTATCGACGTCCTTATCGTCGGGCGGGGCGGCGGTTCGCTCGAGGACCTCTGGGCATTCAACGAAGAGCCGGTTGCACGGGCGATCGCGGCCTCGGCGGTCCCGGTGATCTCCGCGGTCGGCCACGAGATTGACGTGACGATGAGCGATATGGTGGCCGACATTCGCGCTGCGACCCCCTCGGCTGCGGCCGAGATCGTGGTCGCGGGTCGGGACGAGCTCGCCGCCCGCGTGGACCGGCTTGGCGAACGGCTGCAGGCAACACTCCGAGACACGATCCGGCATCGTCGCACCCAGGTCCTCCAGCTCGAGCGCCGCCCGGGTCTCGCCGGCTGGCCTGCCCACGTCGCCGTACGCGGCCGGCACGCCGCCGAGCTGACGCATGCCCTGAGCCGCGCCACCGGAGCAACGCTGGCCGTTCGAACCCGCCGCTTGCGCGCCGCCCACCTCGGGCTGGAGGCCAGAGAGCCGGGACGTCAGCTCGAAGCGAGCCGCACCCGTCTGGTGACAGCCGACGAACGGCTTGGCGCGACGATCGTCCATCGGCACCAGCGGCTGGAGGGCCACCTGGCCGACCTGACGGGCCGTCTCGACTCGCTGAGCCCGCTGGGGGTCCTCTCGCGCGGCTACGCCGTCTGCTGGAACGCGGATCGCACCGCGATCGTGCGAGACGCGTCGGCGGTGGCGGTGGGAGACGATGTCGGGATCACCCTTCGTCACGGTCAGCTCACGTGCACGGTGACCGGCAAGGACTGACTAGCGAGGCTCCGCCTCGCTAGCCGAACTTTTCTCACAGCCCCGCTACGCTGGGGCTAGACTCCGTGAATGGAGGCTGTCGTGGTGAGAGCGAAAAAAACACGCTCGAAATCTGACTCAATTGTCAAGATGAACGTTGTTCAAGGAGTCTAGACATGGAGAATCAGATCAAGGACTTCGAGTCGGCCATCGGTGAACTCGAGACCATCGTGAAGACCCTCGAGGCAGGCGACCTGTCACTCGAGCAGTCGCTCGAACTCTTCGAGCGCGGTGTCCAGTTGTCTCGGTTCTGCCACACGCGACTGGAAGACGCGGAGCGCCGGATCGAGATTCTCAGCCAGAGTGGCGAACGNGAAGCGGCGCCCGAGACGCTGAACCCCTCACCGGAGGACGGCGGCGCGGCGTGACCACACTCTCCGATTTCACCCGATATCTGCGGACCCGCTGCGCCGAGATCGACGCGGCGCTCGAAGCGGTGCTTCCGGTTCCNCCGGCCTGTCCCCCGCCCATCGCCGAAGCGATGCGCTACAGCCTGTTCGCAGGGGGCAAGCGCCTGCGCCCGATCCTGACCCTGGCGGCGGCCGAGGCGGTGGTCGAGAGCGGTCACAGCGACCCGCACAGCCGCGACACCGGACTGGCGCTGGCGATGACAGCCGCCTGTGCGGTGGAGCTGATCCATACCTATTCCCTCGTACACGACGACCTCCCGGACATGGATGACGACGACCTGCGGCGCGGGCGGCCCACTGCGCACGTCGTCTATGGGGCAGGTGTGGCGATCCTCTCCGGGGACGCGTTGCTGACTCAGGCGTTCGTTGCCCTGGCGCGGTGCCGGTCGGACGAACCGTCCGAGTTCGAACAGCGGCGTCTCCGCGCCATTGCCCGCATCGCCGAGGCGGCCGGTGCCGCCGGCATGGTCGGGGGTCAGGTGCTCGACCTGGCCGCAACCGGCACCGGACCCGGCGGCGAGGCCACGAGTCGGCGAAACGGATCCGAGGTAACCGCCCTTCGGGAAATGCACGAGCGCAAGACCGGCGCGCTGATCGGCGCGGCGGCGGTGACCGGGGCGATCCTGGCCGGGGGCGACGAGGCCGCTATCGAGGCTGTTGACCGATATGCGACGCACCTCGGTCTTGCGTTCCAGATCGTCGACGACATCCTCGACGTCGAGGGGAACGCCGCGGATCTGGGGAAGACCGCGGGCAAGGACGCCGCCGCCGGCAAGCCGACCTATCCCTCCGTCCATGGCCTCGACCGGTCGAAGGTGCTCGCTACCGAGGCCGTCAGCTCGGCGCGAGAAGCGCTGGCGACCGCGGGTCTTGGCGGTCGGCTGAACGAGATTGCCGAGTGGGTCGTCTCGCGGAGCCATTGAAGTGAAGGTCTGGTGGAACGGTGTCGGAGCGAGACTGAGACCGAAGCCGGCGACACCCTCCGGACTCTCCTGCCTTCTGCATTCTGACTTCTGACTTCTGACTCCCCAGGGAGTTACAGAGCGACCAATGCCCCGCGTCCGACTCGATACGCTGCTCCACACTCGTGGACTGGTCGACTCGCGCACGCGCGGACGGGCGTTGATCCTGGCCGGGCAGGTGCGAGTAGACGGCCAAACCGCGACGAAGGCCGGCACGCTCGTACCAGCCAACGCCGATGTCACACTTGACCAGCCGGACCATCCATATGTGGGACGTGGCGGCGTCAAGCTGGCCCACGCACTTGACGAGCTCGGCATCGACCCGACCGGCGCGGTGGCGCTCGACATCGGCGCATCAACCGGCGGGTTCACCGACGTCCTGCTACGACGGGGAGCGCGCACGGTCGTGGCCCTCGATGTCGGACATGGTCAGCTGGCGTGGAGCCTGCGCCGCGACCCGCGCGTGGTCGTACTCGAGCGGGTGCATATCGCCACCGTGGCACCCGAGACGTTGCCACCGGCTCAGCGTCGCTTCGACGTCATCACGGTGGACGTCTCGTTCATTTCGATCCGGTATTTCATAGGCCGGCTGCCGATGCTGCTTCAGCCCGACGGGGATCTCGTCGCCCTCGTAAAGCCGCAGTTCGAAGCCGGACGCTCCGAAGTCGGGCGCGGCGGACTCGTGACGGACCCGGAGGTCCACACCCGCGTCGTGGCGGCTGTGGCGACCGCGGCCGCTGAGGTAGGATTGACACGCGTGGCGATGACGCCCTCACCGATCACCGGCGCCGAAGGCAACCGGGAATTCTTTCTCCATCTGCGACACACCGCCGAAACGTAATGTGTGCTGAGGCGTCCTCACCCGGGGCCACACTCCATCCGATCGCCACGGTCGGCATCGTGGCGAAGACCGGTCTGCAGAACGCAGCGCCGGTCGTGCGCGACGTGGTGAACTGGCTCGAAGGGCGGAACTTGCGCCCGGTGGTAGAGGCGGGCACGGCGGTGCTGGCCGGATTGAGCTCAGTCCGGACCGCCGCGGCCTCAGGGCTCCCCGACGCGTCGGACCTGATCCTGGTTCTGGGCGGCGATGGGACGCTGCTGGGAATGGCCCGGCAAATTGCCGCGGCGGAGAAAGACCCGCCCATCCTCGCCGTCAATTTTGGGAGCCTTGGGTTCCTGACCGAGATCACGCTCCCGGAGCTCTTCGACGCGCTGGCTTCGGTCCTGGACGGCCGTGCGCGTGTCGACGAAAGAAAGATGTTGCGCTCGCGGACCGTACGGGGCGACGCCGTGCTGACGGAACAGATCGTGCTCAACGACGTGGTGATCACGAAAAGCGCGTTGTCCGGCATTCTCGACCTGTCGGTGTCGGTCGGGGACCAATTCGTGGCCAGATTCAAGGCCGATGGACTGATCATCGCGACACCAACCGGGTCGACCGCCTACAACCTTTCGGCCGGTGGCCCGATCGTGCACCCGCTCGTCAACGCGGTTGTACTCACCCCGATCGCGCCGCACGCGCTCACGAACCGCCCGGTCGTCCTGCCCGAAACGTCGGCGATCCGCATCCAACCGGAGCCCAGTGACGGGCGCACCGAGGCCTTCGCCAGTTTCGACGGCCAGACCGGATACAAACTGGAAAGCGGCGACACTGTCATTGTGGAACGTGCCCCACGATCGTTGCGCATGATTCGCGCCGCGTCGCGTCCCTACTTCGCGGTGCTCCGCGAGAAGCTCCGGTGGGCCGAACGCTAAGTGGTCCCGGTCGTAGATACGGTCACGCACCGAGGGCGTCGAAGCGCCCGGTCCGCAAGGCGCGAGGAGGGAGCATACCGGCAGTATTCGACCGACAAGCAACGCCGCGGGNTGGGATGCATCGGCGGCCGAATGCGACCGTATTTGTGACCGGGGCCACTAAGCCCAGCACGTTCGCCCGTGTCGTGACCGAGACGGCGCGCCGAGCCAACGAGATCAGATGACAACCCTAGGCCTCGACGGAATTGACTCGCTTCCGGCGCGCATCGAACGACTTGGCGAGCTCGCGCTCGATCTCTGGTGGAGCTGGAACCCGCACGCCCGGAACGTCTTCCGTCGTCTCGACTACACGCTCTGGCGATCGACTGACCACAACCCGGTGCGGATGCTCCGGCTGCTGCCACCCGCGGCACTCGAAAAGGCCAGCCGAGACCCGATCTTCCTGGATCTCTACGACCATGCGCTAGCCGGCCTGGACCCGACCCGGACTGCCACCGGGACCTGGTGGAGCGAGCGGATGCCCGCGATGCCCGGCCGGTCGATCGCCTATTTCTCAGCCGAGTTCGCAATCCATCAGTCGCTACCGATCTACGCCGGCGGCCTTGGTGTGCTGGCGGGTGATATCTGCAAGGAGGGTAGCGACCTTGGGCTGCCGCTCCTCGGGGTCGGCTTCATGTACCCGCAGGGCTACTTCCACCAGCACGTGTCAGCCGACGGCTGGCAACAGGAAGGCTACGAACAGCTGAACTGGGCCGACGCGCCTGTGACCCCGGCGGTGACACCAGGTGGACGACCGTGTGTCGTCACGGTGCCGCTCGGTAGCCGTACGGTGAAGGTCTCGGTCTGGCGCGTGCGCCTCGGGCGCACCAAGCTGTATCTCCTCGACACCGGTCTCGAGGAAAACGCGCCGTGGGACCGGGAGCTCTCCGCCCGGCTGTACGGCGGCGACACCGAGACTCGTATCCAGCAAGAGATCATTCTTGGAGTCGGCGGCGTGCGGGCACTCCGAGCTCTGGGCTCCGACCCGGTGGTCTGGCATCTCAACGAGGGCCATGCCGCATTCGTCGTGCTCCAACGGATGCGCGAGCTGACCGAGCAGGGTCAGAGCTTCGAGACCGCCCTGGCCGAAGTGCGGCGAACAACGGTGTTCACCACGCACACACCTGTCCCGGCCGGACACGACACGTTCCCGTTCCGCCTCGTCGAAGCCCATCTCGCCGGCTGCTGGGGCACGCTCAGAGGTCACCGTGAGGCGTTTCTGGCGCTGGGTAATTACGACAACGGCAGCGGCCCACACTTCAATATGACCGCGCTGGCATTGCGCACGGCCGGGCAGGTCAACGCCGTCAGCCAGCTCCATGCTGGCGTGACCAGACAAATGTGGGCGCCGATCTGGCCAGGCCTGAAGGACGACCGCCACCCGGTGCGCGCCCTGACAAACGGCATCCACATTGGAACGTGGGTGGCCAGCCGACTGGCGCAGCTGTTCGACCAGTATCTCGGCGCGAACTGGCGAGACCAGCGCGACGACGGGGTTTGGGACCGCGTGCGCGAGATTCCGGACACCGAGCTCTGGGGGGTTCGACAGGAATTGCGCCGGTATCTGTTCGATTTCATTCGCGAGAGGGCGCGTCAACGCTGGACCAACGAGCGGGTCGGCGGCGGCCAGGTCCTGGCTGCCGGGACACTGCTCGACCCAAACGCGCTGACCATCGGATTTGCCCGGAGGTTCACCGAGTACAAGCGCCCCGAGCTCATCTTCACCGACCCCGAGCGACTGGCTCGCCTGCTGACCGCAGCCAAGCGACCGGTCCAGCTCGTGTTCGCGGGCAAGGCACACCCGGCCGATGATCCGGGTAAACATCATCTCCAGCACGTCTACCAGCGAGCGCTCGACGGTGCCTTCGGCGGGCGGGTGGCCTTCGTCGACGACTACGACCTGCATGTCGCGCACTTCCTGGTCCAGGGCTGCGACGTCTGGCTCAACAACCCGCGCAAGCCGCTCGAGGCCAGTGGGACCAGCGGCATGAAGGCGGCCCTCAACGGCGTGCCACACCTGAGCATCGGAGACGGCTGGTGGGCGGAAGGATACGCCGGCGACAACGGTTGGCTCATCGACGGCGGCGAGCACCCGGACCGTGCCTCCACCGACGCCGCCGACGCCGACGCGCTTTACACGCTCCTCGAGCGGAAGGTGGTCCCGGCCTTCTACGACCGTGACGACGCCGATCTGCCCCGGCGATGGCTCGCGATTGTGCGACAGGCGATCCGCGCTGTCGCACCGCGCTTCACGACCCGGCGGATGGTGACTGAGTATGTCGAACAGATGTACGCACCGGCGATACGCGGCAGCGGGTACGAGTACCCGCAGGAGACAGGAGAAACCTGACGGCTTCGCCGGCCTCGGCCTACCCCTGCCCTGAGACGGAGTTGTCAGGACGTCGGGATTCCAGCGAGGAGCAGACTCGCCGAACAACGCGGCGTCCGATTCACTGGCCGCTGATCGGGGGGTGGTGGAGAATCTGGATGGTATTGCCGTCGGGATCGAACAGGTAGAGGGACCGGGCCCCGTCGCGGTGCGTGCGTGGGCGCGCCTTGAACCGCACGCCATGCGCATCGAGATACGTGGCCCAGCGGTCGACGTCCTCCGGCTCCCGAACGAGCAGGCCCAAGTGGTCGAGCCGACCAGCCTCCCACGAACGATCGGGACCGGCCCGATGCAGGGCCAGGTTGTCGGTGCCCGAGGTCAAATAGACGTTGTCCGGGTCCGGCTCCCATTCAACCCGGAAACCCAGCCGGTCGATGTAGAAGCTCTTCATCTCGTCGAACGCCCGCGCAAAGAGCGCCAGATGCCGCAACCCCAGGTGAGCTGGTCGCTCAGTCATTCCGTCAGTCTACTCGCTCGCGCTACGGCGGGTCTCTGAACTAAGATCTCGGGATGTCTCCACGGTCGGCCGCCCAGGCGCGATGTGCGTTGTGCGGTGTCAAGGATGTATCCGAGCCCCGTAGCGAGGCGAAGTATTGCCGCGACTGCTGGGACAAGAAGATAGCCGTCGAGGACATCGTCGCCAGGGAGTTCGCCCTCAAGCGATACATCCGGGCCCACAGCGCCGAGAAGTACCTCGTGTATCATTCGACGCTGAAACGGCCGTGTGGCCAACTCATCGTCGTCGACGACGGCTACGACCTGTTCCTGACTTTGGTGCTGTATCCCAGCTTCGCCTGGGACGAGGCGGCGTATCATCTCGAAGGCGACCCAGAGGGCCGGTCATTCGTGGAGATTTTGGTCGACGTGGTGGCGGCCGAGGTGATCGAGCCGTGGGGCGGCGGAAAGTGGCACCTGGAGATTTTCCATTCCAGAGACGCCGAGCCCGAGGACTGGAACGGAGAAATGTGACGTTGAGGTTTCGGGCGACGCACCATATAATGCGCCCGACGTGTTGTGAATCAGAGCAATCCGGAGGTCAACAACTATGAGACGCCTGAATCTAACGGCGCTACTCGGTTCGGTGGTGGTCGTCATGCTCTCGGTCGGTTGTGCGGGCGGCGAGGCCGCGGACAGCGTAGAGGTGGCAGCGCCGGCCGTGGAGATCGGGCTGCGCGAATTGCTCGACAGCCAGCCCGACTCGCGGCTGGTCGCGGCCATGCGCGGTCCGGGGCAGGTCGGCTATCTACAGCCGCGGTCGCGACGCGACGGTAACGACATGGTGACGACATTCCGGATCAAGAACATCTCGACCGGCGCGCTCGCGGGCTTCAAGGTGGACGAATTCTGGTATGACGACGCCGGCGACACCGTGACCGGAGGCTCCTTCCGAAAGCGGGAGCCGTTCCTGCCGGAAGAGGTCATAGAGGTGGAGTTGCGGATTCCGCGCAACTCGCGGATGTCGCGTAGCAACTACGAATTCAGCCACCAGAACGGCCTAGTCGAGGCCAACCTCTTCGATGAGATGGAGGAGCCGACGCCGATGGAGGAAGCGGCCGAAGAGACCGACGCCGCCGCAGAGACCCCGGCACGCTAGCCTACAGCCCCTCGACCCTCTCGAACCTGACGAAGGCGCCCGCGAACCCAGACGTTCGCGCGGCGCCTTCTCGCTGTGCGGCCTGCCGCTCACCATCCTGTCTGGAGCGCGCCGAGGCCGCGCGTCGCCGTTCCGGCCGCCCCGCCCTCGCACCAGACTCCTCGAGTGATGCGAATCGGGTCTGGCGCGTCAACTTTTGTTCGCGGTGCTTTTGCTCTCGTGTCGCTCAGAGAGTCTGGCCACCCGCGTAGCGGGGCCCTTGAAGAATGGTCGCCTAGCGAGGCGGGAGCCGACGGCATCTGGGTGATCTGAGGCGGAACCTCGCTAGAACCCTCCGTTCCAACCTTCCGACATAGCCCGGCGTCCTAACAAGAGAGGATGGAGAATTACCTGCCAACGGCCGACGGCGTGGCCACTGCTATACTGCCCGCCATGAGGCTGGATATTGCCGCGGTACAGCGCGCGCTACGCGACGACGGTCTCGACGCGTGGCTGTTGTACGACTTTCACGGCTCAAATCCGATCGCTCGCCGGGTGACCGGGCTGAACGCAGCAGCCAAGCTGACGACACGGCGCTGGTACTATCTGATTCCGGCCGACGGCGCGCCACGGGCGCTCGTGCACGCGATCGAAGACGACCGCCTCGATCATCTTCCCGGAGACAAGACCCGGTATGCGCGGCACGGCGAGCTCGACGCGGGACTGCGCGCGCTGCTGATCGGCTGCGCGTCCGTGGCGATGGAGTTCTCGCCCGGGTGCGCCATACCCTACGTCTCACGGGTCGACGCCGGCACGGTCGATTCGATCCGCGCGCTCGGTGTCGAAGTGCTATCGTCAGGCGACCTGGTCCAGCGGTTCGAAGCAGTCTGGGACGCGGCGGCGCTCGAGTCCCACGAGACCGCCTCCCGAGCGCTCTATGCCATCAAAGACCGAGCATTCGACCTGGTGACCCAGCGGATGCGTGACGGCGATTCGGTCACCGAGCTGGAGGTCCAGGACGCGATGGCCGGCTGGTTCGAGCAGGAGGGCCTGATCAGCGACTCCCGCCCGGTGGTGGCGGCACAAGAGAACGCGGGCGACCCACACTACCTGCCGACACGCGAGCGGCATCGGGTCATCGACCCCGGCGTGGTACTGCTGCTCGATCTGTGGGGCAAACTGCCCACACCGGGAGCGGTCTATGCCGACATCACGTGGATGGGATTCACCGGGACCACCGTGCCGACCCGGTATGCCAAGGCGTTCACCGTGATCCGAGAGGGACGTGACGCGGCGGTCTCACTGGTCGAGCAGGCGGTGCGCGACCGTCGCGAGCTACGCGGCTGGGAAGTCGACCGAGCAACACGCGATCTAGTTACCGCGGCCGGACTCGGGGACCATTTCATCCACCGAACAGGACATAGTCTGGGAGAGGAAGTCCATGGCAACGGCGCGCATCTCGACGATTTCGAGACGCACGACGAGCGCCGGCTGCTCCCGGGCACCGGCGTGACCGTCGAGCCCGGCGTGTATTTCGAGGACTTCGGTCTCCGAACAGAAGTCAACCTGCACATCGGGCAGGAATCGGCGACCGTCACAGGTCCCTTGCAGACGGAAATCAGGACGTTGAGGTAAGGTAGGGAGAGTGGAGGAGCAGGATGTCAACACGTAGGAACACGCTGTTTTCCGGGGTGCTGATTGCCGTCACCTCGATGGCCATCGGCCTCGTGATCGCCGCACGACTCGACCTCGTGTCGAGCTCGGCGGCACAGACCTTCAACGCGTCGGCGCTGTCGGCCCTGCCGGAAATGAACAGCGCGCCGATCACTGGGCAGCTGGGCGCGAATACCTTCCGGGACATCGCGGAAGCGCAGAGCCCGATGGTGGTGAACATCCGCACCGAATCAAGGCGAAACACAGAGGGGCCGAGCGAATTCTTCGGTGGCGACGAGCTGTTCCGACGTTTCTTCGGCGATCCACCCGAACCCGGCCAACAGCCGCGTGAGCAACCAGCGGTTTCCGCCGGCACCGGCTTCGTCATCGACCAGGCGGGCTACATTCTCACCAACAACCACGTCGTGCAGGACGCCACCAAGATCGAGATCTCCTTCTTGGGCGATGACGACGAGACCTACGAGGCCCGGGTGGTCGGGCGCGACCGGTTGACCGACAGCGCGTTGATCGAGCTGATCGAGCACCCCGACTACGAGCTGCCGGAAGCACTGTTCGGTGACTCGAGTCAGATGCGCGCCGGCGACTGGGTCATGGCGATCGGGAACCCGTTCAACCTCGGGCACACCGTCACCGTCGGGGTGGTCAGTGCGGTTGGCCGGCCCTTCACGCAGATCCGGGGTCGGTCTCAGCCGGTCATTCAGACCGACGCGGCGATCAACCCCGGCAACTCGGGCGGACCGCTTCTGAACCTGCGTGGCGAAGTGATTGGAATCAACACCGCCATCGTGAGCGACCGACCCAGCAACCTGGGTATCGGCTTCGCCGTGCCGATCAACACGGTGCGTGATCTGCTGCCGCAGCTGCGTACCGGCAAGATCACGCGTGGAGTGATCGGCGTGTCAATTCTGCCGGTCACCAACGACGACTTCGAGTACCTGGGTCTCAGCGAGCGGGTGGGCGCGATCGTGCAGGCAATCGAGCCAAACGGGCCAGCCGACAATTCCGCCCTCGAGCCGGGCGACGTGATCGTAAGTTTCGACGGCGAGCGGGTCGAAGACATCGAGGACCTGCAGCAGAAGGTGGTCGACACCCGGCCAGGCTCGGTGGTCTCGTTGGGTGTCTACCGCGGCGGCGCGCCGACGACCGTGGCGATCACGATCGGCGAGCTGGATCTCGAGGCCCAGGGACGACCGACCCCGGAGCCAATCGAAGATTTGAACAGCGGCTTCGGTATGAGCCTGGAGGACCTCACGGCCGAGACCGCGCGACAGCTCGACATCGACCCTGGAACGGCGGGCGCCGTCGTGACGGGCCTGGCCCCCGGCGGCCCGGCGCAGAGTGGCGGCATGGCTCCGGGCGATGTGATCACCCAAGTCAACCGGGTGCCGGTCAGCAGTGCAGCCGAGGCGATTCGGGAACTGAACCAGGTGGAGGCCGGACGCCCCGCCTTCTTGATGATCCTCAGAAACGGCTCGCAGATGTTTCTCCGGGTTCGCAAGGAGTAGGAACCGGATCCATGTCGCTCCGCGCGCTGATCGTCCAGCGGATCCGAAACCACGGGCCGCTGACGACGGCGGCGTTCATGGACCTCGCGCTGTATCACCAGACCCTCGGCTACTACACCCGCGCGCCCCGCCGGACCGGGCGCGCGGGCGACTTCTACACCAGCGTCGACGTCGGGCCACAGTTCGGAGCGCTGCTGGCTACCCAGCTCGACGAGATGCACCGCCTGCTCGCCGCGACCGGCTCCCCGACGTTCGATCTGGTGGAAGTCGGCGCGGGCAACGGACAGCTGGGGCGAGACCTGCTCGACGCTGCCCAAACTACCTACCCGGAGTTGTACACGGCGACACGACTCACGCTGGTCGAGACGAGCGCCGCCGCTCGCGCAGCCCAGCCGGCCACCCTCGGGCGACACCGGGCTCGGCTCGCCGCCTCGTCGGCGGCTATGCCCGATCAGGTGTGTGGCGCGATCCTGGCGAACGAGCTGCTCGATGCGCTGCCGACCCACGCCGTCACGATGACCTCTGAGGGTCTGCGGGAAATCTACATCGACCTCGCCGGGGACCGCTTCGTGGAACGCATCGGGCCGCTCTCGTGCCCGGAGCTCGCGGCCTATCTCGCACGGCTCGACGTGGCCCTCGCCGCCGGCTGGCGCGGTGAGGTGAACCTGGCGGCGGCCGACTGGGTGCGTAGGGCCGCACGTCGGCTCCAGCGCGGCTTCGTGGTGCTGATCGATTACGGACACACGGCGGGCGAGCTGTATTCGGGACCACACGACGGCAGCACGCTGACGACGTTCCGCCGCCATCTCGTTGGCAGTAACGGTGACGACCCGTACCAGCGCGGTGGCCCGGCATGGCTGGCCCACCCGGGCGAGCAGGACATCACGAGTCACGTGGACCTGACGACGCTCCGGGCGGTGGCCGAAGAGGAGGGCCTCGAGGTGCTCGGCCTGACCGACCAGAGCCATTTCCTGCTCGGCCTGGGAGCCCTCAACGAAACTGACTCCGGCACCGACCCCGATGGCGTCGAAGCGGTCAGACACCGCCTGGCCCTGAAGACGCTGCTGGTGCCGGGCGGGCTTGGCAGCACCCACAAGGTGATGCTGCTGGGCAAGCAGGTCGGCACACCGGCCCTGCGGGGCTGCTCGTTCAACCCACGAACGGCCGAGTCTCACGCCTAGTCATGGCAGAGATGATCGAGCGTGAGATCAAGTTGTGCTACGACAGCCCGGCCGCGGCGCGCCGGGCAGTTGTCGCGGCAGGCGCGACGCCGCTACGGGCGCGACGCCTGCAGAACGACTGCCTGCTCGACCGGGAGACCGACCCGCTTGGCGACCGCCACTGCACATTGCGCGTCCGGTTCGACGGCGACCGCGCGCTCCTCACGTTCAAGGGCAGGCCCGCGCTGGGCACGACGAAGGAGCGGGAAGAGCTCGAGACTACCGTGGGAGACGGCGAGCTACTGCTGAAGTTGCTCGAACGGCTGGGTTATCGGGTGTGGTTCAGGTACCAGAAATACCGCGAGGAATTCCGCCACGGAGACCTGGTGATCGCGGTCGACGAATCTCCGATCGGCACGTTCGTCGAGCTCGAGGGAAGCGAGAAAGATATCCTCGCCATGGCGACGACGCTCCATCGCCCCGCCGCGGACTTCGTACTCGACTCATATCGCGCGCTCTTCCTCAACTATCGCGGGGCGCGCGGGTCGACGGCGACCGATATGCTGTTCGACACACTGTGACCGCCACACTGCCATCCGCGCTCGTGCTCGCCGCCGGACTAGGCACCCGGCTCCGCCCGCTGACATTCTGCCGCGCGAAGGCGGCTGTGCCGGTCGCCGGCACCCCGCTGATTCGCCGGCACCTGGCCCGCCTGGCCGCGCAGGGTGTGCGCGATATCGTGGTGAATTTGCATCACCGGCCGGACACGATCGCGGCGCTGGTCGGCGACGGCGCCACGCTGGGCTGTCGTGTCCGCTACTCCTGGGAGCCCGTGCTGCTCGGGTCGGCGGGCGGGCCGCGACACGCCTTGACGCTGCTCGACAACCAGTTCTTTCTCGTCAACGGCGACACGCTCTGCGACGTTGACCTGGCGGCCCTGCTTGGCGCCCATCTCGCGCGACGGGCCCGTGTGACCCTTGTCGTGACATCGAACCCGGATCCGCAGCGATACGGTGGCATCATCTCGGACGCGAACGGATGGGTGACCGGGTTCACCCGGGCCGGTGACGCTCGCGACGCGGCACACTTCGTCGGGGTCCAGATCGTCGACGCCTCGGTGTTCGAGCCTCTGCCGGACGGCGTCCCGACCGCGTCGATCGGCGGACTCTATGACACGCTGCTGGCCAAGCCGGAGCAAGTGGCGGCGCATAACGTCGACGGCCGTTTTCACGACATCGGGACCCCTGCCGACTACCTTGACACCACGCGGGCCGTCGACGCTGCCGAAGGGCAACCGAGCGTGTCGTTCGGTCTCCGGAGCGTCGCGCACCCGTCGGCGCAGCTCGAGCGATCGGTGCTCTGGGACGATGTGACCATCGAGGCCGGGTGTGTGGTGACCGACAGCATCATCACCGACGGTGTCCGTCTGGTCGAAGGAACCACACTCAACAGGCAAGCGGTCGTCCTGGCCCCGGCGTCACTGGAGGAAGCCACGGCGCTGCCCGGAGCCATCCGCATTGGTGAGCTGCTGGCGGTGCCGATCTAGGATGCTCGTGGAAGACCGCGTGTCGGCGTATCTCCGACGACGGAGTTTGGATCCGCGCACCACCGGTGTAGACCGGCTCCACGGGGATGCCTCGAATCGCTGCTACCTCCGCCTCACCCCACCCGATCGTGCATCCGTCATCCTCGCCGTCCATCCCGGTCCGTTCGCCACCGACGACTTGCCACAGATCGCGGTCGGCGCCTTGTTTTCTCGGCTGGCCATACCGGTTCCGGCGGTGATCGACCAGGCTGGCGATCTCGGCATCCTGGCCCTCGAGGACCTTGGTGATCAGACGCTGCAGGACTGGATGACCGCGCCCGATCGTGACCCCACCGCCCTCTATCGCGAGGCGGTCGGTCTCATCGCCAGACTGCAACGTGAGGGCGACAGCCTCCGCGACGAGCAGACCCTCCCCTTCACACTGGCGTTCGACGTCAGCAAGCTGAGCCGGGAGCTGGAGTTCTTCCGGTCAGAGTTCCTGCAGGCGTATCGGCGGGTCGACCTGGACCACAAGGAAGCCATTGCGCTGGCTGAGGAATTCTCTACGTTGGCCAAAGAACTGGCGGCCGAGCCACGCGTGCTCTGCCACCGCGACTATCACAGCCGCAATCTCATGGTCCATCGGGGACGGCTGGTCGTGATCGATTTCCAAGATGCCCGCATGGGACCGGACACCTATGACCTGGTCTCGCTGCTGCGCGACTGCTACGTCGACCTCTCGCCAGATCTGGTGACGGGGATGACAGAATACTTTCTGGAGACGGTGCCGACCGCGCACACCGCTGATTTCAGCCGACGGTTCGACCTGATGTCTGTACAACGTCACCTGAAGGCGCTCGGAACGTTCGGTCATCAGATCGCCGTCACCGACCGGCCCGGCTTCGCCGCCTACATCCCGCGCACGCTCGGACATCTGCGCCGAACCCTGCGCGCGTATCCCCGATTTGGACGGCTGCTCGATCTGCTCGCGCCGCACATGCCCGAGCTGGCCTGACAGGGTCGATTTTCGGCGCGGCTTGGCCAGGGCTGTGTGGACGACACGAACTTCGGCGACAATAAGCCCAAGGACGCTCGCACCTACCCTATTCACGCTGACCGATGCGCTTCGGAATCTCCACACACCTGTTCCACGGCGAGCGGCTCGACCGCGACCATTTGGTCGAAGTCGCGGCGCACGGGTTCGACGCGATCGAGCTGTTCGCCACGCGCAGTCATTTCGATTATCACGACGAGGCCGCGATTGACTCCCTCGCCGAGTGGTTGGCTGACACGCGGTTGCGGCTACATGCCATCCACGCACCAACCACCGAAAGCTACGTCGACGGCACCTGGGGACCGCCGTTCTCCACGGCGTGGAGTGTGGCAGAGGGTCGCACACGCGCCATCGAGGAAGCCGCGGTGGCGCTGAACATCGCACGTCGGGTTGAGACCGGTTTCCTGGTCGTGCACCTGGGCACACCAAAGAGCTACGCACCAGACCGCGACAACGACCCGAGGGCGGCAGCACGAAGCGTGACCGAGTTGCACGCTCTGACCAGTCCCTTGGGTCTGCAGCTCGCGCTCGAAGTGATTCCAAACGCGCTGTCGACGGCGACGGCACTCGTCGACCTGCTGGACAAGGAGGCAGACCGGGCGGGACACGGCGTCTGTCTGGACGTCGGGCACGCATTTCTCGCCGGCGACGTGACCGAGGAGATCGAGACCGCCTCCGGCTATTTGGTCACGACGCACCTTCATGACAATCTCGGTGTCACCGACCAACATCTGGTTCCCTTCGAGGGCGGCGTCGACTGGCCGGCAGCGATGATGACGATGCAGAAAGTTGGCTATGACGGCATGTTGATGTTAGAGGTGGCCGGCGGCGCCGACTGGCGCGACGTCCTCAAACGCGCGGCCCGCGCCAGGACGAAGCTGGAACGTCTATGCGAAGGATAGCGTGATGGCCCACATCGAAGAGATCGCGAACCACGAAGGCCGGTCCGTGACGTTGCGGGGCTGGCTTCACAAGCGGCGTTCGAGCGGTAAGATTCACTTCCTCACTGTGCGAGACGGCACTGGGTTCATCCAGGCGGTGATGTCGAAAGCGGCGGTCGGCGAGGAGCTGTTCCTGCAGGCGGGACACCTCGGCCAGGAGACCGCCATCGTCGTTCAGGGCAAGGTGCGAGCCGACGCTCGAGCGCCGGGTGGCTACGAGCTCGATGTCAGCGAGATGAGCGTCGCCGGAGAGACACGCGACTACCCGATCACGCCAAAGGAACATGGCGTCGACTTTCTGCTGGACCGGCGGCATTTGTGGATCCGATCCGAGCGACAGCACGCGATTCTGCGGATCCGTCACACGGTCATCCACGCGGTTCGGGACTTCTTGAACAACCAGGGGTTCACGCTGGCGGACACGCCGATTTTCACACCGGCTGCGTGCGAGGGCACGACGACACTGTTTCAGGTCCCGTATTTCGATCACGCTACCGCCTTCCTCACACAGAGCGGTCAGCTTTACAACGAAGCCAACGCAATGGCGCTCGGGCGAGTCTATAGCTTTGGTCCGACCTTCCGAGCCGAGAGATCCAAGACCCGCCGTCACCTGACCGAGTTCTGGATGGTCGAGCCAGAGATGGCCTACGCAACGCTCGACGACGCGATCGACCTGGCCGAGTCGCTGATTACGGCGGTGGTAGCGCGGGCGCTCGAGACCCGCGGCCGTGAGCTCGAGACGCTCGAACGCGAGCGGGGATCGCTCGAGGCCATTCGCGCGCCGTTTCCCCGCATCACCTACGACGAGGCGGTCCGCATGCTTCAAGACCACGGCCGCCCCATCGAGTACGGCGATGACTTCGGCGGCCCCGACGAAACGTTCCTCGCCGAACAGTTTGACCGGCCAGTAGCGGTGCACCACTACCCCTCAGCGACCAAGGCGTTCTACATGAAGCCGGATCCAGAGCGCCCGGAGCTCTCGTTGTCGGTGGACATCCTGGCGCCCGAGGGCTACGGCGAAATCGTGGGCGGGGGCCAGCGGCTCGACGACCTCGACCTTCTCCTACGGCGGATCACCGAACACGGCCTGCCACAGGAGGCATTCGAGTGGTATCTCGACCTGCGTCGGTACGGCAACGTACCGCATTCCGGGTTTGGGATGGGCATTGAACGCCTGGTGGCCTGGATCTGCGGCCTCGAGCACGTCCGAGAGACCATTCCATACCCCAGGATGCTGTACCGATTGACGCCCTAGCAGTCCGGTTCGGGCTTCCGACAGACGCCAAAGGGGGCGCTCCCGACATGCTCCGCCTGGACCGGCGGCCGTGACGTCGGGCATGCCTGCGGCCTCTGTTCCAAGGCCCCGGCTCCCGTGCTATAGTTGTAAGGTTACGTTCGCGGTGATGGACGAGAGTGGGCGTTTTGGCCCGCTTTTTGTTTTTCGGGCAGACCCTCGCTGTGACCGAGTCGCGAAAAGATCGTCTCGGCGAAGTGCGATCAATTGCCGATCGGGTCGCACGCAGCCAGGGGCTCGAGCTCTTCGACCTGCAGTTCCGCCGCGAGTCCATCGGCTGGGTGCTGCGGATTGTCATCGACCGCCCGGCGGTGCCGGCGAGGCCAGACACCGACGGGCAGGGCGAGGACGTGACGGTAGGCGACTGCGCGAAGCTCAGCGTTGACGTGAGTGCGGTCCTCGATGCGGAAGTGACCTTCGACCACACCTACACGCTGGAGGTGTCGTCGCCCGGACTCGACCGCCCGTTGCGCCATCTGGCTGATTTCGAGCGGTTTGTTGGACGGCGAGTCAAGATTGTCACGTCGGAGCCAATCGACGGACAACGATTCGTCTCCGGTCGCATCACTGAGGTGGACGACCGGTTCATCGTGATCGCAGACGGCAAGACGACCCGCCGGGTTCCGGAAACGGCGGTCGCGCGCGCACGGCTGGAGGTCGAGTTCTAAGATGTCCGGTGGCTCGGGCCGTCGCGAGGAACAGCAATGAACAACACGTTGCAACAAACCATCGAGGTGCTCGCAAAAGAAAAGGGCATCGAGGCGGACGTCATCATCTCGGCCATCGAGGACGCCGTGCTGACCGCGTCGCGGAAGTATTACAAGTCGGACGAGAACCTGCGGACCAAGTTCAATCACGAAACCGGGCAGGTCGAGCTCTTCGCCGTGCGGCAAATCGTCGAAGAAATGTCGGACCCAGCGACGGAGATCGCGCTCTCCGAGGCGCAGGAGCTCTATGGTGACGAGGCCGAGCCGGGGATGGAGATCGAGTTCCCAAAACCGACCGACGTGCTGGGGCGTATTGCCGCCCAGACAGCCAAGCAGGTCATCTTCCAAAAGGTCCGGGAGGCCGAGCGCGAAAACGTCTTCGATGAGTTCAACCAGCGACTGGGTGAGGTGGTCAACGGTCTCGTCAAACGGTTCGAAAGCGGTGACATCATCGTCGAGGTCGGCCGCGTCGAGGCGCAGTTGCCCAGACGCGAGCAGTCACGCGCCGAAAATTACACAACCGGGGACCGCGTGCGCGCGATCATCAAAGACGTCAACAAGAACACCAAGGGCCCGCAGATCATCTTGTCGCGCACCGACCCCGTGCTCCTGATCAAGTTGTTCGAACAGGAGGTACCGGAGATCTACGACGGCACCGTCGTCATTCGGGGCGCGGTCCGAGAGGCCGGAGACCGAGCCAAGGTCGCGGTGGCATCGCGGGAGCGTGAAGTGGATCCGGTCGGCGCCTGTGTCGGGATGAAGGGCACCCGCGTCCAGGCGATCATTCGTGAGCTGCGTGGTGAGAAGATCGACATCGTTGAGTGGTCGGAAGACGCAGTGACCTTCGTGACCAACGCGATCAGCCCGGCGCGCGTGCAGCGGGTATCGGTAGTGGACGAGACCGAACGGGTCGTCGAAGCAGTCGTCGAGGACCGTCAGCTCTCATTGGCCATCGGTAAGAAGGGCCAGAACGTCCGCCTGGCGGCCAAGCTGACAGGCTGGAAAATAGACATCAAGAGCGAAGAGGAAAAACGACGGGAAGTCGAGGCCCAGTTCGACGGGCTTGGGACCGAACCCGCGCCATTGTCGGTACCAGGACTCGACGAGGGAATGGTCGAGAAGCTGAATGCCGCCGGCATCGAGACGGTGGAACGGATGGTCTCAGCAACCGCGACCGAGCTGAGCGAGGTATTGGGCATTTCCGAAGGCTCGGCAGAGGCGCTGAGACAGGGTGCCGAGGCGGCGACCATGGCCGCCGGGGGCGCCGTGGGCAGTGGCACCTCCGAGGCGGCGCACCAGGACGGCATCGAGCCGATCCCCGCGGCGCCCCTCCCAGACCCGGCCGCCGCAGTTGAGCTCCCGGCCGAGGCGCCCCCTGACGAGCACGACGAGACTCCGTCGGCTCACGCAGCGGCTGACGAGGACGACGCCGCAGCGGAGCAATCGGCGGCAGTGGACGGTGACGGTGGAGAGGCGACGAGGCCAACCGACGAGAACGGGAGCGCACCCGAGGACGAGGAAGGTCCGCGCAGCTAAGGCAAAGGACAGACGTGGCCACGATCCGGATTTACAAGGTCGCTGAAGTGCTCGGGATCCCGAGTCACGAAGTCATCGACCTGCTCAAGCGCGAGCATGGCATCGAGGTAAAGAGCGCCTCGAGCACGATTGAGGAGATTGTCGCCACGCAATTCGCAGAGCGTACAGCGCGCGAACGCGACTTGAGTTTGCCAACGGGACCGCTCTTCTCGGCAAGATCGGCCTCAGGGAGCCGAGGTCGTAAAGGCGCGAAGGGCGCGAAGACGCCGGAACCCGCGCCACGACCGCGGTTGGGCCCACCTCGTCTCGTCAAAGCGCCGAAGGTTGCCCCGGCGGCGGATTCGGTAGACCCGGTAGTCGCTGACGCGTCACCGGTCGCGACCGAGACACCGGCCGCCGTCGAAGCCACACCGCTCGAATCGGCACCAAGCCCGGCACCAAGCGATGTATCCGCCGAAGCGGCCTCAACGCCGCCCCCTGCGGCACCATCGCCGACACCTGCCGAAGTGACGCCAGTAGAAGCGGTGTCCTCCGAGGCGGCGCTCGCCGAAGAGGCCCCGCCGGCATCACCGACAGTGCCGGCCCAGCCGGTAGCCGCTGCTGCAGCCAC
>PBRZ01000065.1 GCA_002726085.1 Acidobacteriota bacterium | reverse complement strand
CGGTCTCCCACACCATGTCGCCCGACTCGGCGTCGAGCGCGAACACGTGGTCATCGATGCTCGTGTCGATGATGCGCGTGCCGTAGATGGCGATGTTGCGGTTGTTGGTCACCAGCCCGCCGTCGCCCACGCTGTCCGGCACCTCCCGTCGATGCTCCCACAGCAGGTCGCCGGTGGTCGCATCGATCGCCTGTATGACATCCCGCGGGTTCGGCATGTAGAGCACCCCGTCATAGGCCAGCGGGGTCCCTTGCTGACTGCCGCGGCCCAGGGCGCGCGTCCAGACCATGCGCAGCTCGCCGACGTTCTCGCGGGTGATCTGGTCGAGTGGGCTGTAGCCCCAGCCGTCGGGCGTCCGGCGCCACATGAGCCAGTCCTCTGGCGCTGGCGCTTGGAGCATCGCGTCGGTGACCGGTACGAACTCGGCAGAAGACTGGGCATGAGCGGTTAACCCAGCAGCCGCGCAGGCCGTCACGACAACCGCGATGACCAGGCCGCCTCGAGAAACACCAGCTTGTATACGCATCGCGTGGCTCCTTAGGAATCGGGCGGAAATAGATGTGTGACTTCTGGGCGTCGAGGCGCCCAGCCTACCGCAGGTCAACTACGGGTTCAATCTCTAGGACACTCGAGCTCACCTACCTGTCGGACTGCCGTGTTGAGAGGTGAGCGCCGCGATGGCTGGGCTATGCGATCTGCGTCGGGCGATTGCGGCCCGCCAGCCTCGACCGGAGATCCGGGCTAAGATGCAGGGGTCACATCGCGTGAAAGAGAATGCTATCGCTACGGTCCTCTAGAGGAGCTGCCCAATGACGGTTCTTGTCCCCCGACTGGTGCGCGCGCGGGCCCTGATGGTTTTGTTTGCCGCGCCAATGACCTTGGTCCCCGCGCAGGTCCTGGCGGCCCAACAGTCCGAAGGCGTGTCAGAGGTCGCGCTACGCGCTTCGGCGCCTGCCGAATGGTTGACGACCGGTCGAGACTATGCCGAGACACACTACAGCCCGCTCGACCAGATCGATGCCGACAATGTCGAGCAGCTTGGGCTGGCGTGGAGCTGGATCATTCCCAAGTCCGGCGCCAGGATCGAGGCGACACCCGTGGTGTCGGACGGGGTCATGTATGCCACGGGGCCCAAGAGTTTCGTTCTTGCCCTCGACGCCGGCACGGGCGAGAAGAAGTGGCAATGGGACCCCGGGATACCGGATGAGCGTGAGGGTGGGCCGAGCATCTGCTGCGGCGACGTGAACCGCGGCGTGGCGCTCTACGGCGACAAAGTGTTCGTCGGCCTGCTGGACGGGCGCCTGGTGGCGCTGGCGCGCGACACGGGGCTGGTGGTGTGGACCGTTCAGACGACCCCACGCGGCGCCGATTACAGCGTGACGGGCGCTCCCCGAATCGTGAAGGGCAACGTCATCATCGGCAACGGCGGGGCCGAGTACGGCGTGCGTGGCTACGTTACGGCCTACGACGCCGAGACTGGCGACCAGGTCTGGCGCTCCTACACGGTGCCCGGCAACCCGGCTGATGGATTCGAGAACGAAGCGATGAGGGCTGCGGCCGAGACGTGGACCGGCGAGTGGTGGATCGTCGGCGGTGGAGGGACCGTATGGGACGGGATGGCCTACGACCCGGAGGCCGACCTCCTGTATGTGGGCACCGGGAATGGATCGCCCTGGAACCGGGATACCCGTAGTCCGGGCGGCGGGGACAACCTCTATCTGTCGTCGATCCTCGCGCTCAATCCAGACAGCGGTGAGCCGGTGTGGCATTACCAGACCACGCCGGGCGACGACTGGGACTACACCGCCACGCAGCCCCTCATGCTGCTGGACCTGACCATCGCCGGGCGCGAGCGCAAGGTCATCGTTCAGGCCCCCAAGAACGGCTTCTTCTACGTGGTCGATCGCCTGACGGGGGAGCTCATTTCCGCCTCCGCGTTTGCCGACGACCTGACGTGGGCAGTTGGTGTCGATGTAGACACCGGCCGGCCGATCGAGACACCGGAGGCGCGGTATGGACGGACCGGGCAAGGGGTCTATCTCTCACCCGGCCCTGGCGGAGCCCACAACTGGCCGCCCATGTCCTGGAATCCTGATACCGGGCTCGTCTATCTGCCAGCCCAGAACAGCAGCTCGTACTACGCGAAAGCGGACGAATTCGAATATCGCCAGGGCGTGTGGAATACCGGCACCGCGCGGGGTTCTCGCGAGAGTCGACCGGAGAGACCGGCGCTGACGGGGCCGCGCACCGTCCTGCTAGCTGTGGATCCGGCAACAAATACCGAGGCGTGGCGAGTCGTGTCGGACGGAGCGCATGGCGGCACGATGTCGACCGGTGGGAACCTGGTGTTCAGGGGCTCGGGGGACCGTCTCATCGCTCATGATGCCGGCACGGGTGCCCAGCTGTGGTCGGCCACGGTCGGGCAGGGAACGGGGACTCCCATGACCTACGAGCTCGACGGCGTCCAGTATGTGTCCATAGCGGCGGGGAGACGGGTTGGTCGGGTGTACACGTTTGCCCTCGACGGGTTGCCTGTCCGGTAGACGCAGAGCCACGGTCAAGGCGAGCTGGTTCGGCAATGGCCCACCGCTGAGTGAAGAGACGTGAGCATCAAAGACGAATTGAACGGGGAGCTGAAGGACGCCATGCGGACGCGCGACCGCAACCGCAGCGACGTCATTCGCCAGATCAACACCGAGGTCGCCCGCACCTTGAAGGCGCCCGGTTTCACGGGCGAGGCCGACGACGAGCTCTACCGCAAGACCATCGCGAGCTACGCGAAGAAGATGGGCAAGGCGCTCGTGGAGTACGAACGCCTCGGAGATCGTGGCGCCGAGGCGGCCGCCAAGCTGAGGTTCGAGGTGGAGTATCTCGGCCGATGGCTCCCGAAAGGTCTTTCGGAGGAGGAGGTGGCGGCGCTCGTGGATGCGGCGGTGCAGGAGCTCGGCGCCACCGATGTCAAGGACATGGGTCGGGTGATGGGGAATCTCATGAAGCAGCATCCCGGTCTCGATGGGTCTACGGTGACCCGGCTGGTGCGTGCGCGCCTGAGCGCGGCCAAGTAACAACAGATCGCTGGGGTGGAGATGAGGAGACGTGATTGCGCAGGAGGTCTGGCGCTCGGACTGATTCTTGCCGCGACGCCGGCATCCGCCCAGACGCAGGCGCCAACCGGGCCAGCAGTCGACGGGTCACCGGCGTGGTTTCTGCAAGGTTCATTTCCCGACCCAGGGGGACGAACCATCGTCGATCCGAATGGAAGGGTCACGATAGTGCCTCGCAGTGAAGCCGGCGGCTACCGGACGTCTGCCGGGGAGACACCGGGATGTAGTCGCTCGCCAATCTGCAGTAATCGACTTGGCCGCCGGCGTCAGGCACTACAACGTGTCCAGTGGGAACAGACGCTAGGCTACACGTTCACCTATCTCGATGTGCTGCCTCCCGGTCTGGGTGGCGTCCCGGCGGTAGCGCTCGACTCGCAAGACAACCTCTGGGTCTTTCAGCGCGCCGAGGCCGGGAGACCGCAGCTCTTCAAGGTCGATCCGGAGGGCACCCTCATCCTGCAGGTCGACCAGGACGTGATCGGCTACCAGGACAAGGCCCACGGCATGGCCGTGGACGGCGAGGACAATGTCTGGATCACGGCCA
The DNA here is from genome assembly GCA_002726085.1 of Acidobacteriota bacterium. Classification (GTDB taxonomy): domain Bacteria; phylum Acidobacteriota; class Vicinamibacteria; order Vicinamibacterales; family UBA8438; genus NP936. Next base: position 26,741 of record PBRZ01000065.1, on the reverse strand, counting down.
CGCACGGTGCCACCGTGATGAAGCTCAGTCCGGACGGCGAGCTGCTCTTGACGATCGGCGAGCCGGGGCGCCGGGGCGACTGGGATGAAGCCAAGGGGCAACGGCTGCTGTGGCAGCCCGTGATGGTCGCGTTCGGTCCGGATGGTGATGTCTATATCGCCCAGGGCCATGGGAACGAGAGCCCAAACGATACCGGCTCGGATGATCCGACCAACAATATCGGTGCCTCGAGAATCTTGCACCTAGACAGCAACGGCAAGTTCATCAATCAGTGGTACGGCAACGAGGCCGGACCAGGAAAATTCAACTCGGCCCATGGGCTCGCCGTCGATCCCACGAACGGCGATGTCTGGATCGGCGACCGCGAGGATTATCGTATCGTCGTCTATTCCGGCGACGGCACGTTCCTCAAGACGCTGCAGATGAGAAACCTTCCGTGCGCCCTCTATTTCGATTCGCACGGCCAGCCGTGGATGGCGAGCGGCCAGGATGGCCAGTTCTTGAAGCTGGATCGGAATGGCAAGGTGCTCGGCGCGATCGGTAACGGAATGGGGATAGGAGCCGGGCAGTTCATCGAAGCCAGCTACTGGGTCATGGACAAAGACGACAACCTGTATGCGGGCGACACGGCGGTTGGCCGCATCACCAAAATGGTCTCGCCCGAGAAGTAGTGGCTGACGGGATCTGTCGTGGCTTCGGCCCCGGCTCGAGCGTCGTCCTACGGGGTAACGAGCCCCTCGAACTCGATGCGTATCCGTGGCCGCACTTTCAGCAGGCCGAGCATCACCACGGGGGGCTCGACGCCGTAGGTGGTCATGTCCAGTTGCAGCTCGCCTTCGATCTCGACACCGCCCCCCGACGGGCTCAGCGAGATCGGGAAGCTCACCGGTTGGGTGACGCCGATAATCGTGAGCGTGCCACTCGCCTCGGTTTGCCGGCCAGACACCTCGTAGCCGTCGAGCTGGAAGGTGATGTCGGCGAACTCGTCTGCCTTCATCGCGTTGAGGAGATGCTCGAGCATCTCCTCGTTCGGACAGTCGAAGTCGTTCACCGGCACGGTGAGCGTGGCCGTCTGCACCCCGGTGTCGAAGCCGGGCGCCGGCTGGGACGAGCCCGGAGTCACCTGTGCGGAACCGCTCACCGAACAGGTCCATCCTCGAATGGTCGACGTTCCCGACACCGTGAAGTCGACGCTAGTTTGCGCGGCCGCCGGAGACCCCTGCATCAGCACCAGACCGGCCAAGACGGCAATACCGAGCTGTCGTATGCATCTCATTCGAAACGAAATATTCACTAACGCCATCTCACGGTCCTCCAAGGGTCGGGCCGTTCTACACCGCGAAACGTAGTTTCATCATCATTCGGGGCCGTCGCCAACGGCCAGGGCGCGCACGTGCGCGCCCCGCGACCGCTGAGTGGGGCATTCGGGGCCCCGCGTAGCGGCCGCGTGGGGTTCGGGCCGTAGCCCCGACTGATCAAAGCCCGAAGCCGAACTCGTTGTGACGCATCATGATGGGATTCTTGCCTTCCATCACGAAGCGAGACGTGATCTCATCGACGCTGGTGGTCCGGGTCTGTCGCATGGCGATCCGGAACTCGTCGTGCATTATATCGATCACCTTGTCGACACCGTCTTCGCCGAACGCCCCGAGCCCCCACACATAGGGTCGCCCGATACCCACCGCGTCGGCGCCCAACGCAAGGGCCTTGAAAATGTCGGTGCCGCGACGGACACCGCTGTCGATCATCACGGGAACCCGTCCCCGTACCGCGGCGACCACCCCTGGCAAGGCGTCGATCGACGACCAGAGGCTGTTCACCGCCCGGCCGCCGTGGTTCGAGACGTAGAGGCCGTCGGCGCCGTGCTCCACCGCCAGCTCGGCCTCTTCCGGGGTGACGATGCCCTTCAGGATGACCTTCATATCGCTGGCGTCCTTGAGACGTTTGACATAGTCCCAGGTGTAGGGGGGACGGGGCCCAGCGGGCCCTTCCAGCCCGGCGCGCATCGGCCGTTGATAGCCCTGCTGGTGTTGGTGGCAGTTCTGGCAGAGCTCCGACTCGATGCCTTCGCCCACGAGCGTGCGTCGTTGCAGCTCCCGGTTGCTGCCGCCCAGCAGATCGATCGTCCACACCAGCGCGGGGCATCCCGCACTGGCCACGCGGTCGATGACCCGCTGGTTCACGTTCCAGTCGGGCACCGTGTAGATCTGAAACCAGTGCGGCTCGCCACGCGCTTCGGCGATCTGGTCGTATGATTGCGAGCTCTGGTGCGACTGCACCTGCAGGATGCCTCTTGTTTGAGCCGCCCGGGCGGCGCCGCTCTCGCCTTGCGTGTGGTAGGCCTCGAGGCTCGCGACCGGGCAGAGAAACAGCGGCGAGTCGAATCGGCTGCCAAAGAGCTCGATCGACATGTCGAACCCGGTCGTCGGCTCTGCGCCGAGTCGTCTGGGCCGAAGCATCAGGCGCTGGAACCCCTCTCGGTTCGCCTTTCGCGTCTCGTAGTCGTCGACCCCCATGTGCAGGTAGTCCCAGTGCTGCGCCAGATTGTTGGCATGGGCCGCGCGCTCGAAGTCCCAGACGTTGATCGCCTCGTCTGGCGTCTCGACGAGCTGTCCCGTCAGCTGCACTTCCAGGGCATTCTGGGGAGGGAGGGCGACTGGGTCCTGCGCTGCGTGGGGGCGCACGCGGGCCGAAGAGGGGAACACCAGCTCCGCTCCGCAGCCGGCACAGCGGGCCCCGGTGGCCGGGGAGCGCGGCGCCTCGCGTGCGAGCGCCCGCTGCCAGCTCGGCGGCAGGCCCGGATAGGCCAGGCTCAGCAACGGACTGGCGGCCAGCAGCTTGAAGAATTGCCGCCGGCTCGCCCGGCGATCGGGGAGACGCGTACGTGTTGTTCGTTCAGGCATCCTCAAATTCTCCTTGAGGGCTCGCGATTCAGCTGGAATCGGCGCTCAGCGAACGCGACGTCACACGACGGCGCAGCCCGTGAGCCGTGTGGTCGCCACCGGCCTCGGTTCAGAAAGTGTAGACGAACGGCTGCCGAATGCAACCCGCGCCGGATGTCGATGACGAGGTCGAGCCTTGTTGCACGAATGATGTCTCCTCACGGAGAGGGCGTCAGATTCGTCTTGTTGGTCCAGAAGATATCGATGGAACCAAAGCTGTTGTCCGACCGGTTGGAGAACCAGGAGAAGGTCTGAGCACCCGGAGGAAACGCAGGGCACATGTCGGCCGACCCGGTATTCACCTGTGGTCCCAAGTTCACCGCTGGACCCCAGTTGTTAGCTCCTAACTGCGAGGCGCCCCAGATGTCCAGTCCGCCAAAGCCCCCCGGTCGACCGGACGTGAAATACACCATGCCGTCGGTGTCTTGGCTGAAATGGAATTCCTCGGCCGCTGTGTTGATGTTCGGTCCCTGATTCACAGGTTCCTGCCAAGTGCCGGTGTCGTCCTGTTGTGAACACCAGATGTCCGAGCCACCGTAGCCACCCTCCCGCCTGGAGGCGAAACACAAAGTGCGACCATCCTGCAGTATGGCAGGGCAGTGTTCGTTGCCGGCGTCGGTGCTGATGGGCGATGGAAGCAGCTCAGGGGTCGTCCACTCACCGTTCACCTTGTGTGTGACGAAGAGGTCGCTGGCATTGCGAGGACTCGAGGTCGCCAGCCTGTCAGACTTGAAATAGATGGTGTTCCCATCTGCTGTAATCCATGGTTCGCGGTCATCGCCGAGACGCAGCGGATCGGCATCTGTCGCCGGCGCCGCATTCACTGGAATGCCCATGTTCACCGGCGTGCTCCAGCTACCGGTGGTCTGGTCGAACGTGGCGATGTAGAGATCTTTCGGGTCTCCAGGCGCGACCGCCAGGTCTTCTCTGGCGCTGCAATACACCATGGTTCCATCGTCGGCAAACGAAAGCTCGCCCTCGGCCCACATGGTATTGATCGGTTCACCAAAGTTGTGCACGGCAAGCTCTGCCCAGTTCTGTTCAGCGGCCCAGGCCCTGCTCGAGCCGCTGGCGGCGACAAACGTCATCACCGCGCAGACAGACACTCCAAGCCTTCTTGGTCTTCCTGTCAGCATTTCATCTCCCTTGAGCCGTCCGGAGATAGCATCGCACATCGGTGCCGGCAGGTCGATGGCCCCAACGTGGTCTATCTGTTTGGGGGACATTCGACCAACCCTGCGCCTTGCCGAAAAGGCTAGAATCTCCCATCTGACCCGCGGGTCGCCGGATTCCCGCGTGCAGGTTCGCACGTCCAACAGGAGGAACGATAGTGGCAGAAGAAGACTCCACGGCAGCGCAGCAAGCCGCGCCGGAGCCAGAGCTGGCTCCGTATCTGATCGAAGCCGCGCGGTCGAGCCGTTCGAAGTGCCGTACGTGCAGACGCAAGATCGAGAAGGGCAAGCTACGGCTGGGCATTCTCCTCGAGGGACCGTATGGCACGGGCTATCTGTGGCATCACCTCACGTGTGCGGCGCGGCGCCGTCTCGAGGACGTCGAAGCCGCCTACGCGGACCAGGCGTTCGAGGACGGGCTCGCTGTGCCCCCACTGTCAAAGCTGCAGGCGCTCGAGGAGAACGCAGCCAAGGAACGTGCGAATCGGAAGGAGCCGCCGTACGTGGAACGGTCACCCAGCGGCCGCTCGAAGTGCAAGAACTGCGGCGAGGCCATCGCCAAGGACGCACTGCGCGTGGTGCTGGCACGCGAAATCTCCTTTGGCAGCCAGGTTCGGGTGACCCCGATCTATGTCCATGCGGGCTGCGTTCGGGCGGAGCTCCAGTCGAAGGACTGCATGACCCCGACCGACGGCTTCGAGGAACAGGTACGCCAGAACAGTCGGCTCGAGGCGTCGGTCGTCAACGAAGCCCTGGCGGCGGTCGGCGATCTGGAAGGTTAGACCGCGACGTCCGGTTGCAGTTACCTTTGAATCTGTGAGGTTGAAATGCGGGTGACACCTTGGTTGACGACCGTCCTAGTAGCCGGGGCCGGCCTTGTCGGGCTGCTCGCCGCCGTCCAGCAGTCAGGGCCGGACGCCGCTCAGTCGATGGTCGAGTCGCTGGCGGAGTTTCGATTCGACCAGCTGGGTCATCCCCAAATCCAAAGCGATTCCATCCAGCCGGTGCTCGCGCCGAAGGAGCGGCCGCACAGACTCCTGATCTTGCCGGTGCGTTTTACCGAGACGGGGTATGACCGCTTTGCAGGGGATCCCGAGCAGGACGACAAGAACCGCGCCTATTTCCAGGACCTCCTGTTCGCAGGCAGCCCAGACGACCCTGAGCCAGGGACCCTCTCGCACTATTACCGGCACCAGTCGCGCGGGCGCTACAACGTCACCGGCGACATCTTCCCGGTCGTGGAGCTCGAACAGCCGCTGCACTACTACGGGCGACCAGCGCAGAGCTCGGACGGGAGCTGGCGCAACGACGAGCGCGCCACCGATCTGGTAATCGACGCGCTGCGGGCGGCTTACGCGGCAGAGCCCGATTTCCCGTGGCAGGACTACGACCGTTGGGACCCAGGGGACTTCGATGACGACGGCAACCGCGACGAGCCAGACGGCTACCTGGACCACTTCATCCTGATCGTCGCCGGCAAGGGACAGTCCTCGTGCCAGGGGCTCTTCAAACTGGACGAGAAGCTCAACGCCAACGCCACGGCCGAGGCGTTCTTCGGGCTGACACCGGCCGAACAGGCCTGCGCCGACCGCATCTGGCCGCATCGCTTCGCCCTGAGCCAGAACCTTGACAGCGGTCCGCTCGTAGAGGGACGGATGAACGTGCGGGGCGGTGTCGACATCGGCACCGGCATGTGGGTGCTGGACTACAACATGCAGTCCGAGTACACCGAGCCGTCGACCTTCATCCACGAGTTTGGACACTCGTTGGGACTGCCGGACGTTTATGCGCGGTCGACCAACAACTCGACCGCGGCCTGGGAGGCGATGGCCAGCACCGCGTCACCCGAGCCACAGGAGCTGAGCGCCTGGTCGCGCACCGTTCTGGGATGGCTGACACCGTGCGTGGTACGGCCGCACGATCTCGGCGGCCCGCGCACGGGGTCGCTGCATCTGAAGACCATGAACGACTGGAGCGGTGCTGCCGGCTACGTCCCCGCCGATGGCCTGTGTGATGCCGTCATGGTAATTCTGCCGCCCAAATTGCGCGACATCGAGATGGGTCCCCTGGGCGCCGACCAGGGAGCACAAGCCGTCTACTCGGGACAAGGGAACGGCATGAATCGAACCCTTGCGCGGACCTTCGACCTGCGCGCGCTGGCGGCCGACGAACCGGTGGCGATGCGTCTGGACGCGTGGTTCGTCATCGAGGCGGAGTGGGACTATCTCTATGTGGAGGCGGCGGCGAGGGGCGAGCCGTTCCGGCGGATCATGCCGATGGACAAGGGCACCGCCGACGACACCGAGAGCGTCATGCCCTCGGGCCGAGGGCACGAAGGGGCCGGGTCGCTGCCGGGATTCACCGGGCGCAGCGGCGACCTGGACGGTGACGGCAAGGTGGAAACCGCCGACGGCTGTGATCCCGACGCCCAACGGACGCTGGCGGAAGACCGCGTCGGTTCCGCCACGGCGGATCCCTGCGAGGCGGCACAGTGGGTCGAGGCGAGCTTCGACCTCGGCGAGTACCGCGGTCGTGAGGTGACCGTCCGGTTCACCTACTTCACCGACATGGCGGCGGTCGAGGACGGCGCCCTGCTCGACAACGTCGCGATTCCCGCGATCGGCTTCAGCGAGGACTTCGAGGGGGATGACCTGACCGGGTGGCAGGCCCGTGGCTTCACCCTGTCGCCGGGCCGGCATCACCTGCCGGTGCCGCATTTCTACCTGCTCGAATACCGCGACCCCTACCGGGAGTTCGCGAATGTCAAGAATTACGACCGGGCCCTGTCACATCCCGGGTTCACATTCTTCCCGGAACGGGGCGGAGACATGTCGGCCGTGAACGTCAACTACCGGCCGGGTGTGGTGATGTGGTACTACAACGGCGAGTATCTCTGGAGCCAGAACGAACCTGCCGAAACGGGTCCGGGACGGGGCTTCCTCCTGGTGGTGGATTCCACCCCGCAGGAATTCGAGATCCCGGCCTTGCCGCAGCAGTACTACCAGGCCGCAGAGGGCTGGACGTTCTGGGAGCTCGATGAGACGGCGCAGCCGGTCCTGCGCGACCGCTTTGTCGAGACGATGTGCTTCGAGCGGCGGCCCGAATACTACTCGACGGATGTGGCCGCGGAGGACGCGGCGCGCTGCGCCGAGGTGCTGGTCGGCGGGAGGCCCCCCGTCGAACAGCTCAGCTGGAATGATCGCAGCTTGATGTATGGCTACGCGATCATCAACGAGTTCCTGCCGGGAGCCGAGCGGCGTTCACGCAAGTCCGCTGGCACCCTGTTCGACCTGCGCATTCGGGACGGCCAGACCCAGTACCGCCTGTACGATCGGGCGCTTCGCGGCATGCACTCGGCCGATGCGCCGTTCGCGGTCGAGGACTTTTCCGACGGCCTGGAGCTCTATCGCGCCCAGGACGGCGTGATGACGAGGCGATCGGCGACACCATTCGCGGCGGTCAGCGAATTCACCGACGAGCGGCCGAATCGCTACCAGAACCCCAGGCTGCCGTTCGGGGGGGCAGACATCCCTGATGCAGGGTTCGGTTACACGCTAGGGCGACCAGACCGCGGTGCTCCGGTCGGCAGTGTCGTGCGGATGGATTTCCGCTGGCGCTGATACCCCACGGTGGTGCGGCCGGTCCATCCCTCGCCGCTTTGAGGATCGCACAGGTATAATCGGCCAACTCTCGGTCGCCTATCCTGCTGGAACCGTTGCTGTTCCAGAAGTCGAGCCAGATCTTCATAGACGGAGGTGCCAGATGAGCCGAGTCAGGACTGTGCCGCGGTGGGGCGTCTCGTTGTCGGTGGCCGCTGTCGTCGCCGCGTTCGGCATTGCCAGCGCCCAGTCGCCGTCGCCCGGGCGACTCCTGGTCCTGCTCAGGGATGCCAGCGCTCTGGCGATCGTCGACCCCGCGAGCGGCGCCGTGCTTGGACGAGTGCCGACCGGCAGGGACCCTCACGAGGTGACGGCATCGGCCGACGGCCGATTGGCGTTCGTGGCGAGTATGGTGGACGGGATTTCGGTCATCGACATCGCCGCCCAGGAGGAGATCCGCCGGGTCGATCCCGGCCCAGGCAGCCGGACGCACGACGTGCTTTTCGCCGAGGGCAAGGTGTACTTCACCATCGAAGGACACAAGTCGATTGGGCGCTACGACCCTTCCACGAATGAGATCGAGTGGACACTCGAGATCGGTCAGGAGGGAACGCACCTGCTCGTGCTCGACGAGGATACGAACACCATGTTCGTGCCGAACACGCGCTCGAATTCGGTCACGATGATCGAGGGCGTCATGGGCGGGCCCTCCGCGTCGACGCTCACCGTGATTCCGGTACCGGGAGACTTGCCCGAGGGCATCGACCTGTCGCCGGACGGCCGGGAGATCTGGACGGCAACCCGGAACGACGGCGGTGTGTCGATTATCGATGTCGCGAGCCGGAGAGTCGTCGAGACACTCGACCTGGGGTTGAAGGACGCGAACCGCTTGAAGTTCACGCCAGACGGCCGCGTGCTGATCATCGACGGCGAAGCGGCGTCCCTGGTGGTGATGGACGCGGCCTCACGGTCAGAAATCAAGAGAGTGACGCTGGGCTCGATGGACACGGGCGACGGCGCGGTGCTGGTCGCGCGGGACGGCACTCGTGCGTTTCTTGGGCTGAGATCCGCCGACCGTGTTGCGGTGGTGGATTTGAACACGCTCGAGGTGACACAAGAGATGCCGATGGGTGACGGCGCCGGCCCCGGCTGTATGTACTGGATCGGGGCTAGCTGACTGACACCCCTTGGCAACGTCGTCACCGCAACGGTGGTGCCGGCGTGCTCCTGACCGTCATCCCTGAACTGGTCACACTGACTCTGATCTCATCGGGCGGAATGAGCCCCGCGGGCCGTGCATACGCGACCACGTACTGGTTGGACAGCTCGTGTACGACTTGCGCGAACAGCTCGGCCAAGGCCGATGTATCGCCCAGCTCGTCTCGGCGCCCCCCGGTGACCTTCGGCAGCTGCTGGAGGAGTGAGGCCCGTTCTCGATCTCCAAACGCGTCAAGAATGGCACCCCGCGTTCCGGCGTCGCTAGCCGGTCCCGTCGTGAAGGCAGGGACTCCGGTGTCTCGAACGACCAGCGTGTGCACGGCGACCCTGGTTTCACGCAGCACGTCCAGGACGCGGTCGGCCGCCAGGCCCTGGCCCCCTTGCGGTGACACGATCGCATCACCCTGACGGCCTGCGCGCAGTCGTGACGTCGCTGTGTTCGCCCCTTCCGACGTCGCAAGAATGATGACCGGTCGGATCGCTCCACGTTCCCAGAGATCTGTGGCGGTCTCGACCAGGGCGTGGGTCAGGTACCAGCTCGTCTCTGAAAAGAGCACGAACTCAGCCGCTGCTGTCTTGAGCCGCGCCATGTCGGTGGTGTAGTCCACCACGGTTCGCAACTGATCGCCGAAAGAGATCAAGGCGACCTGCTGCCCGTCGGGCAAGGCGTCGATCACCTCGTTGAGGCCGCTACGAATATGCGACAACGAATTCGTCAGACCGTAACTGTCGTCGACGAGAATGGCGAGCTGCATCGGGACGGTGGACCGCTGTGCGCCCAGTATCTCGCGCGGCTCACCGTCTTCTTCCACGACGAAATCTTCCGCGGTGAGACCGACAACAGGAGATGCGCCCTCGAGCACGCTCACGAAGACGACCTGACTCGTCGCTTGAGCTTGGACCGCGGGTCCGCGGCCCACCGCGCCGAAACCAACTGCGAGGACCACCGCTACGCCGACGAGCATTCGACAGGTTCTCATGGTTCCTTCATTTCCGTTCTAGCTTCCCCGGTTGGCCCCTTTATACACCCGAAGGGCGCCGGTCGCACGAAACTCTGTTCCTCGGACAATCGTCTGGCTTCGGAGGCCAGTCCGGGTAGTGCCAACCTGACGGTGGCGCTCACAGACGGCGTAGTGCAGGCGGGAACCGGCCGGGAGCTCGTCCCTCTCTTGGATCGCACTCGCCTGCTGTTGCAGCGGGCCAACTGGGTGGGGCTAGTGGAGAGAGGACAGCGGTCGGTCTGCGAGCCTGTCGGTCGGTCAGTCAGTCAGGCAGCTCTCTGTCAGTCTGTTGCTCGGCCCATCAGGGGTCAGCGTCGGGCGCACACGGCGCCAGTCGTCGTCGAGCAGCGCCCAGAGGATGTGGTCGCGCACAACGCCGCCGCTGCACTCGAAACACCGGCGCAGCAGGCCCTCCGGTTCGGCGCCGAGCTTGCGCAGGGCCGCGTTGCCCCGTTCGTTCTCAATGGCTGCCCGACCTTCGATCCTGGCGGTGCCGAGTGTCTCGAACGCGAAATCGGCGACGAGTCGGGCGCACTCGATGAAGAGACCAGAACCCCAGTATCGATGCCCGATTGCGAACCCCCACTCGGCGGTCCGGAAGGTCTGCTCGACCGGCCAGATCTGGAAGATGCCGATCGCGTCAGTTTGTCCCTGTGGCACGATACCGAAGCAGATGTACCGGCCCGCCCGGCGGGCGCGGTGGGTCCAGTCGATGAAGGCGCGCGCCTCGTCGAGCGTCGCCGGTGCCGGCGATATGAACTCCTCGACCTTCGCCGACGACAGCATCTGGACCAGCGACGCCGCATCGCTCGGCTAGTTCGACTTGCCTGCGCGGCAGCTCAGGAAGATCTCATTGCCTCGATGGTCTGGCGCGATCGGGAAGGGCGGGAGGAGCCGTTACCCCTCCCGGTCAGGCAACACGCCGGGCCGCGGTTGTCGCCCGACGGATGCCGCCTGGCCGTCAGTGTGTTCGGCGGGGAGTCCTGGAATTTGTGGGTCTACGACGTCGAGACGGGGGCCGCCGTGCGTGTGACCCAAGAGGGCGGTGCACGCGAGACGACGGCGACGCCGTTGATATCCTCGTGCCCAGGCGTCACGTCGACGTCCCAGCGATTCTTCCGTGTCTCGAGCTCGCCCACTTCAGCGTGGGACGTACGGCTGGCCCACGACCAGTCGCGGATCGGCGTCCGGCTTCGGCACGAACTTCATGATGCGACCGTTCTGATTGTCCGCAGCGTAGAAGTTTCCTTCCGGATCGACCCCGACGGAGTGCATCTCGCGGAACCAGTTGGGCGAGTCCTGGCCCGGCGCGTACCACGTGTAGACCGGGTCCCCGTCCAGATCGAACTGCCGCAGCCTGGGCGGTCCGACGTCGGACACGAACACGCGCTCGTCGCTCACGATGATGTCGAGGGCCAGGGCTCCGGTGGGGATCTCCCCCATGTACGTGTAGTCGGAGTCACTGAAGATCTGGATCCGGTTGTTGTCGCGGTCGGCGACCAGGATCCGGCCGCCCGGTGCCATCGCGATGCTGTGCACGATCTGGAACTCGCCGGGGCCGTCTCCCGGGCTCCCGAATTCCGTCAGGTAGTTCCAATCTGCGTCGAGTACCATGACGCGGGAATTCTCGTATCCGTCGGCGATCAGGACACGGCCATCGGGCAGGAACCCAACGTCCTGCGGGAGGCCGAAGTGGCCCTCGTCTGTGCCGCTGACGTTCCTCTCACCGAACGTCCGCAGGAGCTCTCTGCCGTCGTTGGACAACACGAAGATCTGGTGTGCGGTCTCGTGAACGATCCAGATCCTTCTTTCGGGGTCGTACGGGCTGACGCGAATCCGGTGCGGCCCTGGACCCTCGGAGCCTTCGAACAGGTAGTCCCACTGGTCCCAGACCTCGATCAGATTACCGTCCCTATCGAGGACGTAGATACAGTTCTGCCAGGTGCGTCCCCGGCCGCTGAGCACGTTCCAGAGCGGGCCCGCCCAGCCGTCGAACTCGTCTGGCACCGGGTCGGGGAGCCGTGTCTCGCCCCGCTGGAGCACGATGATACGGTCCGGGGACTCGGCGTAGACGCCGGAGTTGCCACCGAACGCGAATCCCTCACTCGCGAACGGTTTCGCCCAATCCTGGACGATATCGTAGGGCATGGGGCCGGTTGGGCCGATGTCCTGCGCTGCGGCGGATCCTGCCAACAAGCTGGCGGTGACGACGAAGGACAGTGCACGTCTGTTGCAAGTCATGAGGCGGTAGCTCCGCAGTGAAGGGTCAGGGCGGGTCACGGGCGATCGCTCTCGGCTCACGCCCCAGGTGCTCCGGTGGTGGGGGTCATGCGCGGTGTCCCTGGCAGCGGCCTCCTCCCGGTTCCACGAGAGGCGCCGGGAGCCTACCGGTGACACGATCCTCACCGTATGTCGCGAGTATAGCCCATCAGGTTCAACAGCATAGAGGGAGACGATAGCTCGTGGAATACGTTGCGAGTTGGAGCACTGCACAACGCAGAGGCGACTACGGCCTCACCCGCACGTATTTCTGGATCCGTCGCGGACGCGGCTCCCCGCCGTAGATGTTCCCCTCGCGGTCGACGGCTACGAACTCGGCACCTGTGCCGCCACCCGGATCGCGTGGATCGCCCCATGGATAGAGAATGAACGTGGTAACCCAGCCGGTCTCTATTTCGCCGACCCGAATACCCATCTCGAACCCGGGATTCTGGAAGTCGTCCGACTCTGAATCGGAGACGTAGATCCGGCCTTGGTCGTCGAAGGCGATACCGCTCGGGCGGCCGAACTGCGCCCACTGGTCGATGAACTCTCCCTCTTGGTCGAAGATCAGGATTGGGGCCCACCGCACCCTCGCCGAGATGGCGGTCGCCTGGGTGGTCAGGATTACTGCGCACGAGTCCTCCTCTTGTCGACGGCAGGCACCCTCGGGCGGCGACGAGTGACAGTTCCGGAGCGCGTCGGCATTCTAAGGGTGCCGCAGACTAGAGCCAGAGAAGTATCGGAGTTCGGCCATAATGGGCACGGCTGCGGAAGACACCGAGAGGCCCGAGACCGGCCTTCTGGAAACGTTTCCGGACGAGAGGTGACGGTGAAGTGACGGGCGCCCGGCAGCAAGGGCCGCCCCGACCGACTGACCAACTGCTGCGAGGTAGATGCCATGGATAGACGATCATTCTTGAAGCTCGCGGCTGCGAGCCCGGCGCTAGTGAGCCCCGTCTCCGCTGGAGGTTCACACGGCAACGCGGAGGGCTACGCGAGTGCAACCGTGATCGGCTCGCAGTCGCGTGCCCCCCAGACCGATTTCACCCTCTATTCCCCGCTCGCCGAGGCATGGTACCGCTCCGGAGAGTATTTCGAGTGGACCTCGACGACTCCCAACAACGAGGGCCGTCGAGTCAATGTCTTCTACCGGACCTTTGGAAACCGTGCCAACCCGGCGCTGGTGATCCTCCACGGCTATCCCACGTCGAGCTTCGACTTTCGGGAGATGATTCCCTTTCTGGAAGAGGATTATTTCGTCGCTGTCCTCGACTTCCCCGGGTTCGGCTTCTCGGACAAGCCTCAAGACGGCTATTCGTACATGCTGGAGGACGACGCGAAGCTTGTCGATCACTTTGTCCAGGAGATCGTGGGACTGTCTCGGTTCCATCTTCTGACCCACGATCGTGGGGGCAGTGTCGGCTTCGCCTTTCTGGGCAACTATCTGGCGCGTGAGGAGAAGGCATACGAGATCACCTATCACTTCATCTCCAACGGTGGGCTCTTTCTTCCCCTGGCCAACCTCAGCCAGGGGCAGTACGACACTCAGCGCGCAGTGCCGGATCCCGAGCGGACCCGACAGCAGCAGGTCCGGCCCCGGGTGACGGAAGGCACGCCGCAACGGGTCGCCAACGCTGACATCCAGGCGTTCAACGACGGGATCGGCGCTCGTCCGTACGTCGGCAAGTACCTGCTGGAGAGGGCAGCGAACGAGTACCGCTGGCTGGACGTCCTTCGCGAGAGCCCGGTCCCGACGGCGCTCATCTGGGGGCTTCAGGACACGGTGAACCCGCCCCGCATCGGCAATCACATCTGGTACACCTACCTCGACAAGCGGGCGGTGGAGAGCAGCTACTGGATCCTGCCGACGGCCGGCCACTACCTGCAATGGGACGAGCCCGAAGAGATGGCCGGCATCGTCCGCACCTGCCTGGAGGCGGGAATCCCGGCCCCGGAGGACGAGAACGCGTTTATGCGGACCCTGGCCCGGAACAGGACCGCGACGTCACCCGTCTACATGGGTCGCTCCATCATCGAGAACGTCTACTTCCCAGGGGCCGTCGCGTACTCGCCGGACGGATACAGTTTCTGAGCCCCTTGGTACGCTCCGCGACGAGAGGGATGCACGAACTCGCTCTACCCGACCGCCTCGATAACGACGTGATTACGGCCCCGTGAGGACCAGGACTTTGCCACGGGCTGCAGCCTCGCTGGACCTGGCGCGCGCAACCGCTTATCCCGATCAACAAGCTTCCGCGCCGTCCTTGCGCGCGCGACGATAGACCATCGCGTTGCCCGTCTTGCCACAGATTCGAGTAGCGCCGGCTTCGCGAAGGACGTACGCCATTTTCTGCGCGAGCCGGCGCGGCTGATTCAGCGCCTCGGCCAACTCGAGCGTCGTGAAGGGGTCCGGCAGCGGCGCCTCCAGAAGGCCGAACAGATCGTCCAAGCAACGAAAACGGTGGCGTTCGACGACGGCGTTGAGCTGTCGGTGTACGACCCGCCAGCCTCCGCGGCGGCGCACGCGGCCCGGATCGAACACGCGCACCTCGTCCTCTTCGACCATGACCACCTCGAGCTCGAAGTTGGGGTGGGCGAGCAGCGCCGGTATGTACACCAGCTGGTCGAGCACGTGCGCGGGGTGACCGCGCTTCGGCGAACGGCGCCGGGTTGCCTCCGCGTCCGCCGCATCCGGCACCTTGACGATCGTTCGAACGGCCGCGATCGGGTGCACGAGAACAACCTTGTGCTCGCCAACCAAGTGCTCGAGCTTGCGTCTGATGGTGCCAAATCCGCCGGTTTGGATTTCGTACAGCACGTTGTCATCGCCGAGCACGTCGGCGACGTAGTCGCCCACCTGCACCTCGGACGAGGAGCGGCTGGAAGCTGCATATCGGCGGGCGTACTGCACCTTCAGAGCCTGGTGCAGCGGCCCCTCGTTCAGCGTGCCAATGATCACGGTAAGCGAGTAGACCACGGCGCGGGTCCTGAGTTCCAGTTGCCGTGGTCGGCTCGGTCCCGGCACGGGGACCCGCGTCTTCAGCTCCTCCCACCGGGCGGCTCCGGTCCACCTGTGACAGAATGTCCAGCCACGAGCCGAAGAGTCAAACCATCTGGAGGAACGCATGCGGAAGCAAGTTACTCGCATCGGTGCCGGCTGCGCGGTCGCCCTTGCCTGCGTGACCACCGCCGGCGCACAGACGGCATCAGGCAGTGTCGTGGTCGCCTCACCGACCTACACGTCCATTCCGTTGGAGATCGAGATCGACCGCCCCGCGCCCGAAGTGTGGGAGCGGGTTGGAGGGTATTGCGATATCGGAGAGTGGTTCGGAATTCCGTGCGAAATCACGTCTGGCACGGAAAACGAGTTCGGTGCCGTGCGTAGCGTCGGCAACGAGATTCTCGTCGGAAAGACCGAGCTGTCCTACACCTACACGCAGGCCCCCAGAGAGGACCGACCGTACAACCTCTATCACGGCACCCTCGAGGCGAGGCCGGTGACCGAGACCACGTCGAAGCTGGTCTACACCTTGATCTTCGACAACTCGATGCTGGCGGACGACGCTGCTCGGGAAGCGGACCGAGAGCGCAGGGTCGGAGCGTTCACGAGAGCACTCGAGAACATGAAGACCCTCGCCGAAGGGGGCACGCTACCCCCCAGGCAGCCACGATAGGGCCCGGTGCTCTCGTCGTCGCCAGGCTCGAAGACGCGCCTCACGGATATGGGCACCGAGCGCGCACGCCCAGGAGCGCCGTCAGCTCGTCGTCTGTGTCGCGCTGACCGCTGGCGGTCAGGTCCCGGAGCTCCTCACTCTGGCCCTTCCGTGACGCCCACCCGACGAGCGGACACCGCGATGTCCGATGACGCTACAATGCTCCTTTCGACCGTTCACTTCCGACACCGACGAGGACTAGAACCGATGCGACAGACGTGCTGCACGTTCATGATGCTGCTGCTCGTGGTTTCGACGGGTACGGCCGTCGCCCAGACAATCGATGCGGGTCGAGGCGAGCTGCCGGTGCACGTGCCGGCCGGCTACGATAGCGGGACGCCGGCGCCGTTGATCCTCCTGCTGCACGGCTACACCGCCAGCGGCGCGCAGCAGGACGCGTACTTCAACCTCAGCGGGCTGGTGGACGACTACGGTTTCATCCTGGTGGCCCCCGATGGCACCGAGGAGGCGAGCGAGAGACGGAGTCGTTTCTGGAACGCGTCGAGCTCCTGCTGTAATTTCTTCGGCAGCGACGTGGATGACGTCGCCTACCTCACCCGGCTCATCGACGCCGTCAAGGCCGAATACGCGATCGACGACTCACGGATCGCGCTGTTCGGACACTCGAATGGCGGGTTCATGTCCTACCGAATGGCCCACGACCGTTCGGGGATCATCTCCGCCATGGCCAGCCTGGCCGGCGCCGACCAGAGCGGTTCGCCGGAGAATCCGGTGCACGTCCTGCAAATCCATGGCACGGCGGACACGGTGATCGCCTACGAGGGTGGCACCTTTCGCGGCGGCGACACGCATCCAGGAGCGAAGGCCAGCGTCGAAGCCTGGGCCGGGCACAACGGCTGCTCCGGGGAAGGTGTCGACACCGGCACTCTCGACCTGGACCAGGGGCTGGACGGTCTCGAGACCGATGTCACCCGTTATACGAGCGGTTGTCGGGCCGGCGGCGCGGCGGAGCTCTGGACCATCAACGAGGGCGGGCATGGCCCGGCGGTGTCCGACCACTTCAGCCGGTTGGTCGTCGAGTGGCTCCTGGCGCACCCCAAGCCCTAGCGACCGTTCGTTGTGCGTGCCGCCACGAGTGCGTCAGCCACCCGAGACACCATGGGACAAAAGCCATGAACGAGTACTCACGAAGGCACGTTATGTTGGCCCTTCCGTCACTCGGGCTGGCTTCGCTTGGGGCAGCCTCCGTGGTGTCTCGCAGCGTCTTTGCTCAGCCGACGGACCTGGACGTTCGGTTGGAACCCTACCCTTCCACCTGGTTACCTGACGGCGTACGGTCTCGATACGTCAACAACATCAACGGATTGCGGGTCCACGTGCTGGAAGCGGGGTACGAGACTCCCAATCGACCGGCCTTGCTGCTGCTGCATGGCTTTCCCGAGTTAGCCTACAGTTGGCGAAACGTGATGGTTCCGCTGGCAGAGGCCGGGTATCACGTTATCGCTCCCGATGTGCGCGGCTACGGTCGCACCACCGGCTGGAGCTCGGATTACGATACGGACCTCTCGCCATTTCGCGCCCTCAACAAGGTGCGGGATGCCCTGGGCCTGGTGCTGGCGTTCGGCCACCGATCCGTCGCCGCGGTGATAGGCCATGACGCCGGCTCGCCCCTCGCCGGCTGGTGTGCCGTCACCCGCCCGGATATCTTTCCCGCGGTGGTGATGATGAGCGCGCCGTTCGGCGGCACACCAAACCTGCCCTTCGATACGGCAGACGATCCGCCACAAGCTCCTGTCAAGAACCGCCAGAGCATCTACGATGATCTGGCTGCGTTGCCTCGGCCCAGAAAGCACTATCAGCGCTACTACACGACTCGTGGCGCCAACGAAAACATGTGGCATGCCAGCCAGGGCATTCATGACTTTATTCGGGGCTATTACCATTTCAAGAGTGCGGACTGGGAAGGCAACACACCCTATCGACTGGCGGCCCGGACGGCGGAAGAATGGGCGAAGATGCCGAACTACTACATCATGCAGCTGAGCCAGGGCATGGCAGAAACGGTGGCGGACGTCATGCCTTCCGCCGCGCACATTGCCGCCAACACCTGGTTGCCCGACTCGGCGCTGCGGGTGTATGCCGAAGAGTATGGACGCACCAGCTTTCAGGGTGGCCTCAATGGCTATCGCATGGGCCGCAGCGGCATCGGCGGGGCAGAGGTGCAATTGTACGCCGGCAGGACCATCGATCAGCCTTCCATGTTCATCAGCGGAGCCAGCGACTGGGGCACCTACCAGAGTCCAGGATCCTTCGAGCGCATGCAGGAAGTGGCCTGCACCGACATGCGTGGGGTGCACCTGGTGGACGGTGCGGGTCATTGGGTGCAGCAGGAACAAGCGGAAACGACGAGCCAGCTATTGCTGGGGTTTCTGGGCGGTCTCGGCTAGCAGCCCGTGGCAGAAGGGGTGATTCCCAGGTCGCGGCTCGTGTTCGCGGACGGTACGCGTCAGCACGACCAACCGCAGTCAGGCGGCGACCATCAAGCCCCGGAACTCGACGTCAACGATAGTGGCGTCCCCAAGGGGCCTGATACTTTTTGGCGTAGTCGGAACGATCCTGCGGTGATGTAGCCCTGCTCCGCCCGCACATTCGAAGTAGATTCAACACTCTGGACAGGAGCCTTCGATTCATGATCATCAGCCCGACGACACGTCATCGCACCGCACGGCATTCACTGTGGGTACTGATGCTGGCGAGCCTCGCCGCGCAGCCGATGCACGCGCAGGACGACTGGCCCGCCTGGGGCCGCGACGCCGGCAACCAGCGCCACTCCCCGTTGACACAGATCGACACCAGCAACGTGTCCACCCTGGTGCCGGCCTGGCGATACGAGATGACCAAGCCGGGCGTGCCGTCGCGGCCGGCCCAGTCGACCCCGCTCATGGTCGACGGCGTCCTGTATCTGTCGTTTCCGTACTACCGCGTGGTGGCGCTGGAGCCGGAAACCGGCGACGTGATCTGGGACTACACGGCGCCCGGCGTGTGGAATTCACCGGAGCACCAGCTGCACTGGACCGGTGGGTCGATGCGGGGCCTGGCCTACTGGGAAGGCGACGAACGCACGTCCCCGCAGATCGTTTTCGGCACCGAAGAGGGTGAGTTGATCTCCCTCGATTCGAAGACCGGCATCCCCAACGGTCGATTTGGCAACGACGGGTACGTCGATCTGAAGACCGACGACGTGATGAACGGCTTCCCGAACATGCACTACGGGATCGGGTCGGGGGTCGCCATCTACAGGCATCTGGTGTTCACCGGTGTGCACAACGCCGACGAAACCGGATCGAAGGGGCCGGCGGGTGACGTGCGCGCGTGGGATCTAAGGACGGGTGAGCTCGTCTGGACGTTTCATACCGTGCCGCACCCGGGCGAGGTCGGCAACGAGACCTGGCTCGACGGCTCCTGGGAGAACGTCAGCGGCGCCAACAACTGGACCTTCTTCACCATAGACGATGAGCGCGGCATTCTCTACATGCCGCTCGGCTCGGCCCTGAACGACTTCTATGGCATGGACCGGCCGGGCAACAACCTGTTCGCGAACTCGATCGTGGCCGTTGACGCCCTGACCGGGGAGCTGAAGTGGTACTTCCAGGCGGTCCATCACGACCTGTGGGACCTGGACATGCCGGTGCCGCCGATCCTGTTCGACGTGGAGCGGGACGGCGAGATGATCCCGGCCGTCGGGGTCATGACCAAATACCCGGTGCTCTTCATCTTCAACCGGGTGACCGGCGAGCCGATCTACGAGATCGAGGAGCGCCCAGTCCCGGGGGGCAACATGCCCGGGGAGTACTACTCGCCGACGCAGCCGTTCCCGGTGAAGCCGCCGCCGTTCGGGCGCATCAGCTTCACGATCGATGACATCGCGACGGTGACCCCCGAACACACGGCCGCCTGTCGCGAGCGATTGATGGCCTACGACGGGGGACGCAACCGCGGCCCCTACACGCCACCGTCCGAGCAGGGCGCGCTCGTGTTTCCGTCGACCGGCGGGGGGACGGAGTTCACCGGCGGGACCTTCGACCCGAGCCTGGGGTACTACATCATCAACTATGCCGACACCGGACACATCAGCACACTTGAGCGAGTCGGCGACGACCCCGATCGCCGGGGCTATGTTGGCCCGCCGGAGTCGCGCCGGGTCTACTGGCACGTCGTCGACCGGCTGACCGTTGACGGGTGGCCCTGCTGGCAGCCGCCATGGTCCAGCCTGGTTGCCGTGGACGTCAACACGGGCGAGATCGCCTGGAAGATCCCGTTCGGAACGGTCGAGGGCGCGCCGCCCGGGCTGCTGACCGGCGCGCCCAACTCCCAGAAGGGCGGGCCGACCTCGACCGCTGCGGGGTTGCTCTTCATCGGCGGCGCCTCCGACCGACGATTCCGCGCCTACGAGACGAAGACCGGGCGGGAGCTGTGGAGCGTCGAGACCGAGCAGATGATCAGCGGCGCCAACCCGATCATCTATATGGGGAAGGACGGCAAGCAGTATGTGACCGTGGCCGCGGGCACAACGCTGCTGTCGTACACGCTACCGTGACGGGTCGCGATCCAGTTCCGGTCTGCCCCCAGAGCCTCCGCCCACTGCGGGCGCCAGGTATGATCGGCTGATTCTGGGCGACGTATGCCTCTCGAGCCAGGTGATTTCATGACACGCAACGCGGCGATCGGTCTACTCGTGCTCGGAACACCGCTCTGGTTGACGTCGTGCGGGGCGCCCACGCCTTCGGACGAGGGCCCCGAACCGGGGGCGGACCTCGCCCGGCGCTACGACGTGTCTCCCGACGGAGGGCGTGTCCTGCTCTTGAAGCCGCAAGCCGACGACGAAGTGGCGCCCACCACGATGTTCGTCGACAACTGGTTCGAGGAACTCAGGGCGCGGGTGCCGGTGCGGTAGCGCAATCGCCCCCTTCTGAGACGGGCTGCTAGCCGAGTCCCCCCAGGAACTCGAGCAGGAGCTGGCTCGTCGTATCCGCCTGTTCCTGCTGGACCCAATGACCCGCACCGTCCACCAGGTGCACCGCACGCATATCGGTGCAGGACACTTCCTGCATCCGCTCGAAAGACCCAGGACTCTGGTAGGTACCCCAGTCGGAGGCTCCGCTGATGAACATCGACGGCTGGTCGATGGTTCTGCCCGCGTACAACTCCACCTCTTCTCTGCCGACGCGGCTGCCGCCCATGCGATAGCCGTTGAGACCACCCTGAAAGCTGGTGCGGCCATACTCTTCGGCGTACACCCGCAGCGCCGAGTCGGGCAGCCAAGTGTTGGCGGCGATGTGGGCGGCCGACGGCATGACGTCCGCCACCGTTTCCGCCATGCCCTGGTCGAGCTGCATGATGTAGTAGTTCGGCATCTTCGCCCATTCTTCCGCCGTCCGGGCCGCCAGGCGATAGGGTCTGTTGCCCTCCCAGTCCGCGCTCTTGAAGTGGTAGTAGCCCCGCATGAAGTCATGAACGCCCTGGGTGGCATGCCACATGTTCTCATTGGCTTCCCGGGTCGTGTAGTAGCGCTGATAGTGCTTTCTGGGCTGCGGTAGTGCGGCCAGGCCATCGTAGATGCTCGGGCGGTTGGCGGTGCCAGGGGCTCGCGGCGGGTCGTCCGCCGTATCGAACGGCAACGTGGAGGTGCCGCCTGACGGCGCGCTCATCATCACCACCGCCGGGAAGATGTCCGGGCGGGCGATGGCACACCAGCCAGCGAGGGGCGAGCCGGCGTCATGGCCGATCACGGCAGCCACGGATCGGTGGCCGAACGCCAGCACCAGGCCAAGGGCGTCGCGCACCTTGTTGAGGGTGCGAAATGGCGCCAGGTCCGTGTCGTAATCCGAGCTCCAGCCGGTCGTGCGCCCGTAACCGCGCACATCGGGGACGATGACGTGATATCCGGCCTCGGCCAGCGGGGCCATCACGTTTCTCCAGCTGTAGGCCAGCTCAGGAAAGCCGTGCAGCAGCAGCAAAGCCGGTCGATTGGGCGTCTCGAAGCCCGCCTCCAGCACATGCACCCGCAATCCGTTGTTGTTGTTAACGAACCGGGACCGCACACCGTCAGGTAACCAGGCGGACGGGTAGGGCTCCAGTTCGACGTTCAGGCCCGTTGGCTGGGCATACGCTCGGCGAGCGGGCATCGAGGCGGCTCCGACCGCCGCCAGCCCGAGTGAGGAGAGCGCCATCATCTGCCGTCGTGAATATCCAGTCATGACCGTATCCTAGCAGGCTGCTGATGAACGCCTGCGTGGGCGCGCGACAATGCGCGCCCGCGGGCCCGGCGTGGGGCGCTGGGGCCCCACTAGGGCCCGCGTGGGGTTTGGGGCGAAGCCCCATTCAAGTACTAGAACGCGGGCTCGATCCTGAGCACGGCGCCGTCTTGCATGTCGGTGGTCACATACAGGAACCCGTCGGGGCCCTGCTTGACGTCTCGAATTTGCTGACCGAGCTCGGACAGCAGCACCTGGCGACGGCTCTCCAGGTCCTGCGCGTTGAATATGACCCGGGACAGTTGCCGGCCGGCGAGCCCTCCCGCGAACAGGTCGCCCGTCCACTCGGGGAACTTGTCACCGGTGTAGAAGGTCATGCCCGCGATGGCGATGGATGGCTTGTAGTACGTGAACGGCTCTTCCATACCCGGCGCGGAGGTCGGCGGCTGGACCGTGGGCGGCGGCAACCCCGACCTCGCGCCCTCCCGGTCGTTCGAGTACGCCCGTCCATAGGTGACGACCGGCCAGCCGTAGTTCAAGCCTGCCCGGATGATGTTGGTCTCGTCTCCACTTTGAGGGCCGTTCTCCGTTTCCCACAGCCGGCCGGTCTCGGGACGAAACGCCATGCCGATAGCATTGCGGACGCCGAGCGCGAAGATCTCCGGCCGGTAACCGGGTCGATCCACAAAAGGATTGTCGGCGGGCGTCGACCCGTCCTCGTTGAGCCGAAGGATTTTGCCGCCGTGGTGGTCGGGGTCCTGCGCCCAGGTCGTTTCCCCCAGGGTCTCCTGGAATCCGGGAGCCCCGATCGCCAGATAGAGCTTGCCGTCGGGTCCGAAGATGATCCGCGCCGCGGACGGTCCGTCGGTCCAGGAGACCGACTCGAAGATCTCCTCGGCGTCGGTGAGCTGATACCCCTCGAGACGTGCCCGATAGACGACCGCGGTCCGGAGGTGTTCCGCGTCCGGTTTGGGCTTCCAGAACGCGACGTAGACGAGTCGATTCTCCGAGAAGCGAGGGTGCACCGCGACGTCCACGCCGGCCGTATCACGACGTTGGCTCGTGATCGGGCGAGGCAGGCCAGTGATGGGCGTCGGGTCGAGCACCCCGTCGCGAATGAGGCGAAGCGTGGTGCGGTTCTGCTCGGTGACCAGCATGTCGCCATTCGGTAGAAACGCGAGCGCCCACGGATACACGAGCCCCTTGATCGGCACGACACGCAACCGCCCGGCCGGGCTGTTCACCACTTGCGGTGTGTCCGGCAGGGCCGGCGCAGGTTGCTGGGCCTGACCGACGGCGGCCCCGATCCCGACGGTCAACGTCACGAGAGCGGCGGCCGAGATTCTCAATGAGCTCCACTGCAGCATGTGCTACCTCGCATCGGGCGCCGCGCACCGTTTCCCAGGCGTGCCGACGATCGGCTGGATTATAGAGGGAATCGAGAGGCTCGCGCGACGGATCGCGGGGTCACAAGAGATCCAGCGAGGCTGCCAACGGGCAGGTGACCGCTACAACCCACTGACAACGACGACAGGTATACACATGCTTCGCGCGGCGTTTCGCCCGGCCGACGACGGTCGTCCGGATCAGCGCCCGGTGAAGGTCGGCACGCGTTTCTCGACAAACGCTTTCGCCGCGCCTTTGTGGTCGTCGGTCATGAACGTCCGGATCATGTGCAGGGCTTCCAGGTCCATGACGTCACTCAAGGACCCATGCTGTGCCGCGTTGAGGTTCTTCTTCATGTATCCGACCGCGACTGTGGGTAGTGCGGCGAGCTCGGCGGCGAAGGCGGCCGCCTCGGCGTCCAGTCGATCGGCCGTCGTCACACGGCTGACGATCCCGAGCTCGAACGCCTGCTGGCCGGAGATCACCTCGCCCGTGAAGAACAGCTCGCGCGCCTTCGCGGCGCCCACGAGATGCGACAGGAAGTAGGACCCACCATAATCGCCGGACAGGCCGATGCGGGCGAAGGCCGTGGTGAGCTTTGCGGTGTCCGCCGCGATGCGCAGGTCGCAGGCCAGGGCCAGCGACAGCCCAGCTCCGGCGGCCGGCCCCGGGATGACCGCCAGCGTCGGTTTCGGCATCTCGTGCAGGTGCCGGCTCAGCTCCATCCCACGCCGCAGGCGGTGCACCCGATCTTCGAAGTTGAAACCGGCGCCCGATGCGGACGCGAACCGCTTCACATCGCCGCCGGCACAGAAGGCCTCGCCCGCACCGGTCAGCACCACAGCCCGGACCGCCCGGTCGGCGGCCAGCCGTGGCAACGCGTCGGCGAGCGCGGTCATCATCTCGGGTGACATGGCGTTCCGCGCCTCCGGCCGGTTCAGTGTGAGTGTGGTGATTCCGTCCTGCTGACTTTCTATGAGATGATCATTCATGGTGCCATCAGCCTACCGGCGCCGCCCCCACCAGGCAACCGCTCGCCACCGCTGGTAGTCTAGTGAGCGGATCACAGAACGGAAGGAGCACACAATGAAACTGACCCTGACGCGTCATGGAGCGCTCGTCCTGGGGGTATCCCTGCTGGTGGGCGGACCGGGCACGGCCGAGGCCCAGTCGGATTGGGCCAGCGACGGTCCGGTCGTGCACGGCCATCACCACTTCAACATCACCGACCGCGCCGCCCACGAACGGTTCTGGGGAGAGGCGCTGGGCGGAGTGCCTACGCCGGTGCTTGACACCCGGATGTTCAAGTTCCCGAATGCGCTCGTCTTCCTGACGGAACGTGCGCCATCTGCGGGGACGATCGGTTCAACCGTCAATCACGTCGGGTTCTGGGTACCCGACGCTCGAACAACGCTTGCGAGCCTCCGCGCGGCGGGGTATCCGCTCATCACCGAACGAGAGCTACCCGACGCGGACGTGCGAGACGGCGTCTATTGTCCCGAGGGTGGGACGTACTGCCTGGGCTATGTCCTCGGGCCCGACGAGGTCAAGGTCGAGATCATGGGCAACAGGACGCAGTCGATGCCGATTCAGCATCATCACATCCATTTCAACACGCCGGACGTGGATGCGCTGCGGGCGTGGTACGTCGAGATGTTCGGCGCCGTCCCGGGCATGAACGGGAGCTTCAAAGTGGCCGATCTCCCAGGGGTCAACCTTCGGTTCTCAGAAACGCCGAAGACGGCCGGCACCCAGGGACGCAGTCTCGACCACATCGGCTTCGAGGTCGACGACCTCGAGGGGCTGTGCCGGCGCCTCGAAGCGCAGGGCGTGGTGTTCGACCGGCCGTATTATGAGCGCGTCGACGAGCTCGACATCGCCTACGGATTCCTCACGGACCCCGAGGGCACGTACATCGAGCTCACCGAGGGCCTCGACGGCTATTGAGCCGCGAACCGAACGGCAGATGGCTGGGCCCACGCGACCCATTCACCATCGCCCCGGCGCTATACTGACGGCATCCGCGCCGCCACATGGAATTCCGAATGACGCCGGGATCTGTCGCTCGAACAAGGAGGCCGGGATGAGGCGAGGGGTACGGAGGGTGGCGGTGTGCGTGTGGGTGGCGGTTGGCGCGGTGACGGTGCAGGTCTCTCAGGCTGGCCAGCTGCCGGAGGACGTGCATCCGGTGTCCCGCAGTCGGCTCCCTCCAATCGATCGAGCGGAGATCGATGCGACGCGGCGAGAGTCCTACGATGCAGCGATGCGAGACGCCGGTCCGGTCGCCGCCGCGGCCCTGCGGTTACACGGCTCGGGCACCGACCTCCGGTTCTCCGGGCCGCTCGGACGCCGGCTGACCGAGCTGGCCATCCTGACGACGGCTCGCGAGTACGACCAGCCCTACGAGTGGGCGCTGCACGAGCTGGACGCGCTGGCGGTCGGAGTGGATGAGGGGCTCATCGACGTCGTGCGGCATCGGAAGCCGATCACCGGCGTGGGGGAGCCCGAGGCACTCATCATGGAGGTCGGCCGCGAGCTCTTCACCACGCGCCGACTCGGCCCGGACACCTACGCTCGCGCCCTGGCACGGCTGGGGAAGACCAACCTCGTCGACCTCATCGACCTGATGGGTCGCTATGCGTCGACAGGCGCGACGCTGACCGCGTTCAATCAGCAGATGCCGATGGGCTGGCGGCAGTCTCTCCCGTTGCCGTTCACCGCTCCCGACGACATTCACCCCGATTCGCGGAGCCGTCTGCCGCTCAGACCCGGTCCGTACCGCACCTCGGTGAGCGCGCTCTACGGCCGAATGGCGTCCCCTGGGGGCATCGGTCCCTTCCAGATTCGGGCCTACGGCGAGGGGCTGCAGTCGCTCGAGTCAAGGGTCGGTGAGCGGTTGATGATGCTGGCGGTCCTGGTGACGGCGAGAGCGCACGATTCGCAATACGACTGGACCGTGAACGAGCCGAGAGCAGTCGAGGCGGGCCTGGAGCCGGAGGTGATCGAGATCGTCCGGCATCGTCGGCCGTCGAGCGGTCTCGATGCCAAGGACACCGCGTTGATCGACTTTGGTCGAGAGCTCTTCGCCGACTACAACGTCGCGGCCGACACCTACGCGCGCGCCGCCAGCTCGTTCGGCGAGACCGACCTCGTCGACCTCGTCGCCTTGATGGGGGCGCACGCCGCGGATGCCGCCGTGCTGGCGGCGTTCGACCAGCAGCTGCCCGAGGGGG
>PBRZ01000064.1 GCA_002726085.1 Acidobacteriota bacterium | reverse complement strand
CGACCACAGCCATCATCGCTCTCTACCCATCACGAAAGGCGATACCATCACCCGGCGTAGTCAACCTGTCCACCGAAACGGATCAGGCCCAGACCCGGCATTGTGATCAGTAGCCGGTCCGCTCTGTCGTAACATGCGGTTTCATCTGTTCCGCGCCTAGTTGCCACGGACAATACCTTCCCCACCCGCTATAGATAGGAACACGGCTGCCCCCTGAAATATTCCGCTGGTCACAGTATACGCGGCTGACCGTCAGATGGCCTCTGCGGCGCTCGCCTGTCGACGCCCAGCAGCTGTCCTCTATGGGGGTCGATGCTTCGCTCGATGTGGACAGCCAGTGGAGCAGGTAACACCGCTCAACCGGTCAGATGGACTCGGCCACCGGACGGCGCGCGGCACGTGTCTTGCTCTCTGGCGGCGAAGCGTCTGGCGAACGGGATCCACAGCATTGCGACCCCCGTCATAGCTACAGTAAGATGGCCACGTTTCTCGTCAGCTGCCGTCGACACGCCGCTGGCCGTTCAAGAGGTGAATCATGAGCCGCACCCATCGCGGACGGGCTGTCCACGGCCGGTGGGCCATTGCCGGTCTGGTCGGTCTACTGGCGTTCGCCTGGACCGCCGAATCGACGGCCCAGACGAATCAGTTCAACCCGTATTTCGGAAAGAACCGTGTCAAATACGACGATCCTGATTGGCACATCTACGACACGGACCACTTCGAAATTTACTACTACCCTGAGCTAGAGGAGCACCTGGGTCGAATGGCATCCTATGCCGAGAGCGCCTACGCCCAGATCAGTGCCGACCTGACCCACGACCTGGCCAGCCGAGTCTTGCTGGTCATATACAAGACCCACAGCGAGTTCGAGCAGCAGAACATCATCCCCGGCGCGAGCCAGGAGGGTATCGGGGCGTTTGCCGAGCCGTTTCGCCTTCGCATCGCCATGCCGATTGACGAGCCGCCAGACCAGCTGTATCGGCTGATCATGCACGAACTGACGCATCAGTTCGCCTTCGACATCATTCCGCGGTCGGTCATCCGCCGGGGCATTCCGCTCTGGGTCGACGAGGGTCTCGCCGACTACATCGGGGGCGTCTGGCGCCCACTCGACCTCATGGCGGTCCGCGACGCGGCGCTCTCGGACACGTTGCCTGAGATGAGCAATTTCCAGGGCCAGGTGTTCGCGAACCCTCGGCTGGTCTACAACCTGGGGCACGCGGCGTTCGAATTCATCGAGGAGCGGTGGGGCAAGGAAGGTGTTCGCCAGTTCCTGTTCTCCCTCCGCAAGACCGTCATCGGTGGCGGCGGTGACATCTACGACGACGCGTTCGACATCTCGGCCGAGGAGTTTGACGCGGAGTTCGAAAGCTATATCGGCGACCGGTTCCAGGCGTTTCGCGACAAGGAACGACCCGACGACTACGGCCGCGACCTCGCACCAGACCCGCTCGAATCCAGATACGTTTCGGTCATTTCGATCGAACCGTCGCCATCGGGCGACCTGATTGCGGCCTATGCTGGCAATCGGAAGGACCTCGAGTACGACATCGTGCTGCTCTCATCCGAGACGGGCGAAGTGGTCAGCAATCTGACGGAGGGGTTCGACCAGGATCTGGGATTCGAGTCGCTCGCAATTCCCGGCATTCGGTGGAACCAGGTCCCGTGGATGTCCTGGTCGGGGGTGAACGACCAGCTGGCCTATTTCGTCCGCAAGGGGAAATACCGATCGCTGGTGCTCCAGAACGTCGTGACCCGCGATATCGAGGAGTTCATCGACCTGAGCCGGGTCGACGAACCGGAATCGCCGGACATCTCCCCCAACGGACGGATGGTCGCGTTTTCGGCGCTGAGCAACGCAATCGGCGACATCTATCTTCTTGACCTAGCGACAGAAGAGCTGACAAACCTGACCGAGGACGAGTTCGCCGACTACGCGCCGACGTTCTCACCGGATGGGTCCTATCTCGTCTATCTTGCGCGGGTCAGCGGAAACAACAAGCTGTTCAAGCTGGACCTCGAGACGAGGGAAAAGACCCAGCTCACTTTCGGCACATTCAGCGAAGCGGCGGTCCAGTTTCTCGACGACCGCACGCTGGTATTCTCCTCGACCGCCACCGACCCGCTGGCACCGATCGACCTCGACGTCGCTGCCAACGGCGACATCTTCAACATCTGGACACTCGACCTGAACAATGGCGAGCTCAGGCAGTTCACCGACACCGCGACCGGCAATGTCACGCCGATCGTCCTGCGGGGAACGGGAGAGCCGGGAGAAGATGGCGAGACCCGAATCGGTTTCGTGACCTATTTCAAGGGCGAATACGGCGTGCACACGATTGTGCGGGAGGAGCCGCTCTACACGGCGTCGACGAGCGATTTCGGCACGCCGGGCCCCAACATCGATTTCCAGGCGCCATTGACCCACAACGTGATCGCCGCCAATTCGAGACGGAAGGGGCGTTTCGAGAAGATGTTCCTCGACGGCGCCCCCCCGATCAACATCGGCGTGACCAACAGCGGGGATCTACTGGGCGGCACCGCCATCTCGTTCACCGACGTGCTCGGCGACCAGAACTTCAGTCTGTACGCCTACTCGATTTCGCAGTACCGGACGCTCTCGGGCTCCTACGTCAACCTGAGCGGACGGATGCAATTCGCCCTGCAGGGCTTCTCGCAGGAGTCGTTCTTCTTCGGCAACCAGGGGTTCTTCTCGCCGTCGCTCGCGTTTCTGGACCGCGACAACGCCATCGCGGTGCAAACCGTGCGTGGCGGCACCGCCATCGGGATCTACCCGCTCGACCGCTTCAGACGGCTCGAGTTCTCGGGCGGCATCTTCCACTACAACGAGCGGTTCGACAACCCGACCCTCGAGGCCCAGGCCAACCAGTTCCAGGTGCAGCAGTTCGGCTCAGCCGACCTGTTTCGGAACGGGGCCTCGATGCCCATGTCCGTGAATTTCGTTCAGGAAACGACGGTGTTCAGAGAGTTCGGGCCAATCGCCGGCAATACGATGCGATTCGGGTTCCAGTATTCGCCGTCGATCGGCACGAGGTTTCTCGGCAAACAGACGGTCGATGCCGACGCCCGCTATTATCTGCGTCTTGGCGAGACGGGTCTGCTGGCGCTGCGGGGCCGCGCCTTCATGAGCTTTGGGGACTTCCCCGACTTCCTCTACTTCGGCGGAAATTCGGAAATGCGCGGC
The DNA here is from genome assembly GCA_002726085.1 of Acidobacteriota bacterium. GTDB lineage: Bacteria > Acidobacteriota > Vicinamibacteria > Vicinamibacterales > UBA8438 > NP936. The sequence continues at coordinate 30,732 of PBRZ01000064.1, read as the reverse complement.
TACGAATTTCTGGAGTTCATCGGCCACGACGCGGGCTTCGTCAACGCCGAGCTCCGGTTCCCGCTCATCGAAGCGATGCTCACGCCGATCGGTGTGCTCGGCGGCATTCGCGGCACGTTCTTCTTCAACATAGGCGGCGCGAGCCTGAAGAATCAGCCGTTCAAGCTGTTCTCCAGCAGCGCGAACACCATCACGCCGACGGTCGGCTTCGGACAGAACCCACAGACCGGTCAGTTCTTCGAGATATTCGGCGACCCGACCACTGTCTCCGGCTTCCGGCTGGTGGATGGTCGCGCCTCGTACGGTATCGGCCTGGAAACGTTCGTCATCGGCTTTCCCATCCACTTCGACTGGTCGTACCGGACGCTCTTCAACGAGGCGTGGGAAGACGTGGTCTTTGCGACCCAGGGTGGCAGCGCAGCCTTCCGGGACCCGAAATTCGACTTCTGGATCGGCTTTGACTTCTAACTCTCACCATGACGGCGGCCTGCAAGCGCCGCAGCAACGGGCTTCCTGCTCGAAGGTCGTGGCGCTGCTGGCCGACTATCTCGAAGAGCAGCTCCCGCCCGCGCGCCACGCCGAGCTGACACGCCACCTCGAGACCTGCAGCAGCTGTCTGGCGCAGCTGAAGACCTACCGGTCGACCGTGTCCCTGCTCCGCTCGCTTCGGGAAGAAGACCTCCCCTCGGATCTGCGCCTCATGCTCAGCACGTTCCTCAACGAGCACGCTGTGCACTGAGCGCGCGGCGGAAGACTCTTCGCCCGTGGGCGGCCTTTTAGAGTTCTTTCAGTTTCATCACGCTCCGGTTCAGATCGAGCGTGACGCGGTAGTCACTGAGGAAGGTGTGCCCGACGATGCCACCGATGTGGAACCCGAGCAACGCGCTCGGCAGATGCAGGTTCAGCACCACCACCGAGAAGTTCGGAAACTGGAGCTGGTTGAACGCCAGGTTGACGCCCGGCCGCAAGTACGCATCTTCGTCCCAGCCGGAGGTGCCATAGACCTTGAGCGGCACCTGGCGCACGGTCAGCGGCGGGAGCACGCTGTCGGTGCCACGGCTGATCGAGATGACCTCACCGCCTGTGTCAACGACGAAGCTCCGCGGGTGCACGCCATTGATGACACCGCGAACGACGGTAAGACGATGCTGCCGAAGCGGCAACACGATGTCGGCCGACTCGTCTGGCAGATCTTCGCCAATGATCAGCTGCTTCTGCCCATAATCGATCGTCACCGACAATCCGAGCGCAAGCGGTGAGAAGCCTTCCGCCTCTGGCGTGGGCAAGCCCCCGAGCGGCGGACTCTTGATCAAGGCCGGCAGGTTCGTGACCTCGAGGGTTCCGATCTGCAAGGACTGAATTCGACCCGCCTGCAACCCGCGCAGCCCCACCTCGCCGACACCAGCGCTCAAGGTGTTGGTCAACGGCTGGACGCCGAGCCGCTGGGCGACCGGCTGCGACAGCACCGTCTGCTCGGCTCCGGTGTCCATCACGAAATCCACGGCCTCACGACCGTTCACACGCCCGCGCACGATCACCTTGTCGCGGACCAATCGGAACGGTATCGTGTGCAGCCGCCCCGGTTCCGCGAGCTGCACCGCCGGTTGGTCACCGAACGATTGCAGGAACCTGACCTCGGAACGCGCCCAGTCCGCTTTCTCGCTGGTCGCCCGGACCGGGAGCAAACTCACGTACCGCTCGTAGGCGGCTGCCGCCTCGGGAAACCGGTGCATCCGCTGGTAGATGGACCCGAGCGTGTGGTGGAAGACGGCGGCGTCCGACGAAACCGCGAGGGCGGCCTGGACCCAGTCGAGCGCTTCCTCGTACTGCTGTTGCGTCGCCAGACTCCGGGCCAACCCGTGGCGCGCACCGGCCGATTCGGGGTCGATCGCCAGCACATCTCGATAGACCTGTTCCGCCTCGTCGAACAACCCGGCAGACCATAGCGCATCGCCGTTGAGAGCCAGCGCCTCTGGATCGCGTGGGGCCAATCCGCGCAGATACCCCGCCTCTTCGTAGGCCCGTGTGAACTCGGCAACCTGCAGCAGCGACTGGAGCATGCCGGTAGAGGCACGGACGAGCTGCTCCTGGGTAGCCCCGGCCTTCGCCTGGTCGTAGATGGGAATCGCTTCCCAGTAGCGCTGGTCGCCACGGAGGAGGTCCGCCAGTTGGAGACGAGTTTCGCTCCGCGTCGTGGCTGGCGTCGACTGGGCGCCGATGACAATCGGTAGGGCTGTCGCCCCTGCCATGACGAGAACGAGCGTACGCGCTACGAGTCTCATGCGACCTCCAGGGGGATGCGCAACGGGGAAACCGACACGGCGCCACTATGACCGAAACCTAGGGGCAGGGCAAGTCGGTTCGGCGCGCTCAACAGCGCCTCTCCGACCATCAGACGCGTGGCGCGCGCGACCCGATCCTTCCGTTCCCTGATAATTGTGAAAAAGTTCACAGATCAACCGTCGCTGTACGTCCGATAGCCGGAGGCGAGGCAGAAAAACTACCGGGTGTACTGCTCAATCGCAACACCGTCGTACATGTCGTCGACACGCAGGATCTGCTTCTGACGGTCGTAGCTACCGAGCTCGTAGTCTTCACTCATGATCAGCGCCTTCACCGGCTTGGTCGGACACACCTCTGAGCACAGACCACAAAAGCTGCAGCGGGAGAGATTGAAATCGAAGTAGTCCAGGATCTTGATCTTGTGACCGGGCTCGCGATGGCCTCCTAGCAAGATCAACTCGTCCGGACAGGCCTTGGCGCACTGGTCACATACGATGCAGGTCTGCGCGCCGGTCTCCGGCTCGACCTGCAGCCTGAGCACACCGCGAAAACGGGGGGCCACCGGCCGGCGCTCGGCCGGATACTGAAAGGTGAACGCGGGCTGCGGCGTGTACTTCAGCGTCACCAGCAGGCCTTTGATCAGATCGACCAGAAAGACCATCCGGAACAACTTCGTCAACCGTTGCACGACACTACCCCCGGTCCTCAACGATCGTCGGCTCGGTCTCTCCGACCTTGATCACCCGTTCCTTGCGGAACACGGTCCCCTCCTTGCCGATCTTGTCCTGTAGACGCATCAACCCGTACAGCAGCGCCTCCGGACGAGGCGGACATCCGGACACGTAGACGTCAACCGGCACCACCTTGTCCACGCCCTGCAGGACCGCGTAGGTCGGGAACGGACCACCCGCGTTGGAACAGCTCCCCATCGAGATGACCCACTTTGGCTCCGGCATTTGATCGTAGAGCCGCCTGAGCACCGGGGCCATCTTCTTGGTGACGGTGCCGGCAACGATCATCAGGTCCGCCTGACGGGGCGAGGCGCGGAAGACCTCGGCACCGAAGCGTGCGATGTCGAATCGTGAGGCCGACGTGGCCATCATCTCGATGGCGCAACAGGCCAGCCCGAACCCCATCGGCCACAGCGAGGACCGGCGCGCCCAGTTGAGCACCTGGTCCAGATTGGTCGTGATGAAGTTGTCTTCGAACCGATGGTCGATCAAACCCATGGGACGGTGACTCGCCTACTTACCTTCGAACCAAACAGCGTTGGTATCGATGAAGGCCTGCCACTGATCTGGCACCTCGTCGTTGGCGAAGATCGCCTCGACCGGACACGCCGGCACACACGCGCCGCAGTCGATGCACTCGTCCGGGTGGATGTAAAGCATCGTTTCGGCTTCGAACTCTTCCTCGTCCTTCCGCGGGTGGATGCAGTCCACCGGGCACACATCCACGCAGGCTGTGTCTTTGGTCCCGACACACGGTTCACAAATGCTGTACGCCATCAAACTCCTCCGTCTCGTTCACCCGGCCGCCGCACCAGCAACGGCCGCTGAGAATCCACATCACTCCGAATTCGTCCCAGAAGGTGAGACGCTGGTCCCAATTTGGCCGCAGAAAGAATACCGCGGTGGGGGGACGCCGTTCAAGTGGAGCACGCCGGAGCCCCAAGTGCGAACACTGCGGTCATCCACCTCTCGTCACGACGCCGTGTCCCCCGGCCGAAGCTCGAGCACCCTGACTCCCTTGGGCTCGACCAGGGCACGCAACTGATCCGGTGTCCCGGTGAGCTGCGGGAAAGTGCCATAGTGCATCGGGACGACCTGTCGCACGCCGAGCATCTCGCAGGCGCGCGCAGCTGCAGTCGCACCCATGGTGAAACGATCTCCGATCGGCAGGAACGCGATGTCGGGGGCATGCATCTCGCCGATGAGCCGCATATCGCCAAACAACGCCGTGTCCCCCGCCAGATAGACCGTCAGTCCGTTTTCGAGCCGCAGCACGAAGCCTGCCGGCTCCCCGAGATAGACCGAGGGATTCTCCTCGGCCCAACCGGCGCTGTGGTCCGCATGCACCATGGTGATCGTAATCCCGTCGACCGTGAGCGTTCCGCCCTTGTTCATCGGGTGCACCCGCCGGATGCCCTTGGTCTCGAGCCATCGGCAAATCTCGACGATGGCCACCACCGCGGCGCCGGTCTGTCTCGCCACAGGCAGGAGGTCTGCGATGTGATCGTTGTGCCCGTGCGTGACCAGCACGAGGTCGGCCCGGCGAATCTGCCGCCATTCGTCCGGACAAGCGGGATTCGTGGTCAGCCACGGGTCGATGACCAGCTCGACACCTCCCGGCGTGCGGAGCACGAAAGTGGCGTGTCCGAGCCACGTAATCGCCAGCGCGCCATTCGAGGGTCCCGGCATGAGTCGCGGCATTCTACCCCGGCTGGATTGCACCAGCGGCGGGCGAGACGCTAACATCGCCGGCATGGCAACGCTGGCTGACCAGAGGCCCGAAACCGTCGCGAAGCCGGCCACGTTCTTCAGGGGACGTCGCCTCCGGCCCGCTCAGGCACCGGCTGGCGCCAAGCCGCGCTGGCTGAGTGTCCGGGCGCCCGGCACACCGGGGTATCGCCGTCTCAAGCGTCTGGTTCGCGAGCAATCGCTGCACACGGTCTGCGAGGAAGCCAATTGCCCCAACATCGGCGAGTGCTGGCACCGCGGCACGGCAACCTTCATGATTCTGGGTGGAGTCTGCACTCGGGCGTGCGCCTACTGCAACGTCGAACATGGCCAGCCGGGACCGGTCGACGAGGCTGAGCCAGCCCGCATCGCCGATGCGGTGCAGGCCCTGGAACTGGACTACGTGGTCATCACCTCGGTCGACCGCGACGATCTCGAAGACGGCGGGGCCGGTGCGTTCGCCGCGACGATCGCCGCGATCCGGTCCCTGTCCCCGACCTGCTGGATTGAGACGCTGGTGCCGGACTTCGGCGGGCGGGTTGCCTCAATCGACACCGCCCTCGAAGCTGAGCCGGACGTGCTGAACCACAACATCGAAACGGTGCGAAGCCGGTATCGCCAGGCGCGGCCGGGGGGGAGTTACGATCGCGGGCTCCACGTGCTGGCACACGCGGGCCGTCACCAGCCTGCGGTCACGACGAAATCGGGAATCATGGTGGGCCTGGGCGAGACCTGGGGCGAACTGCTCGAGACCCTTTCAGATCTTGGTGCCGTGGGGTGCGGCATCTTGACGNTCGGCCAGTACCTGCGCCCGTCGGCGGCTCACCTGCCTGTTGCGCGCTACTACCATCCCGACGAGTTTGCCGCGCTCAAAGAGGCCGCGGTCTCATTGGGCTTCGGACACGTCGAGTCTGGCCCGCTTGTGCGAAGCTCCTATCACGCGCACGAGCAGGCGGAGGCGTTCGCGGCCGGTCCACCACCCGCTCGCACCGGCGAAGCCCCCGACTAGCTGGACGATGGCACTCTCCACTGTCCAGCGCCGGATCGCCGCCTGTCAGGAATGCCCACGCCTGCGCGCCTACTGTGCGCGCGTCGCCCAGGACAAACGGGCGGCGTATCGTGACGAAGTCTACTGGGGGCGACCCNTTCCGGGCTTCGGGAACCGACGCGCCAGGCTGCTCGTCCTTGGTCTCGCGCCCGCCGCCCACGGCGCCAACCGCACCGGCCGCCCGTTCACCGGTGATCGCGCCTCGGACTTCCTGATGACGGCGATGCACGAAACCGGCTTCTCCAACCTGCCGACGTCGCAGCATCGCCGAGACGGCCTGAAGCTGACCGATGCCTACATCACTGCCGTCGTCCGATGCGCACCACCGGACAACAGGCCGTCGCAGGCTGAGATTTCCAGTTGCCACGAACATCTGCAAGCCGAAACAACGGCGCTGACCCGGCTACGGACGGTGGTGGTGCTCGGGCGTGTGGCCTTCGACGGCTTCTGGCGCTTGCTGGCCGAACGCGGAGCCGCGCCAACGCCTCGACCGAAGTTCCAACATGGCCTGGTCTGCGAGCCGCCCGGGGGGCCCTCGCTTGTCGCCTCCTACCACCCCAGCCAGCGCAACACCAATACCGGACGCCTGACGTCGGCGATGCTCACCGAGGTGTTCGCCAGAGCTCGGNGCCTCATCGAAGGATAGGTGCGCCCTCGGCTTTGGGCTTCAGGCGCTCTGGTTCGCAGGCTCCAGTGGGCTGCCACGTCTCTCTCAGTTGCGAGGCTGGCGCCTCGAGGCTTCGCGGCGCCAGCCCCGAGGGCAGTATCAGCGAGGTCGTTTTGGTCGATAGACGTGGGTGCTCTGGCCAAAGAAGACCTCGGCCGATTCCATGAGCGTTTCCGAAAGGGTGGGGTGTGGATGGATGCAGAGCCGTAGGTCCGACACGGTGGCTCCCATTTCGATGGCCACCACCCCTTCGGCAATCAGCTCACCCGCCCCAGTGCCGGCGATGCCGACGCCAAGAAGCTGTTCCGATTCCGGGTCCACGATGAGCTTGGTCACCCCGGCGGGCCGGTCTAGCGTCACGGCGCGACCCGACGCTGCCCACGGGTACCGACACACCTGCACCATCCGCGCCTCGGACTTCGCCTGGGCCTCGGTCAGCCCGCACCAGGCCACTTCCGGGTCGGTGAAGACCACGGCCGGAATGGCAGCAGGGTGGAACTCCGTCTTGTGGCCGGCAATGGCCTCGACGGCCGTCCGCGCCTCGTGGCTCGCCTTGTGAGCGAGCATCGGCTCGCCCACCACGTCTCCCACGGCGAAGATCGTCGGTTCGGCCGTCCGACGTTGCCCATCGACGACGACGAAACCGCGCGCGTCACGCTGGACACCGGTTCGCTCCAGACCCGGTATGTCCGAGTTGGGCACTCGGCCCACCGCCACCAGCACCCGGTCGAATCGCTGGTCCGACTGATCGCCCCCGGCTCCCTGGAGCGTCACACTGACGCCGTCAGCCTCCTCGGCCAGGCCCGCCACCGTCGTCTCGAGCAACACCGCCTCGCACACCACCTCGAGCCGACGCGCCACCACGGAGATNAGGTCGCGGTCGGCGCCGGGCAACAACCCGGGCGTCATCTCGACCACGGTCACCGCCGATCCCANTGCGGCGTAGACCGAGGCCAGCTCGAGCCCGATGTAGCCGCCTCCGACGACCAGCAGCGACGACGGCACCGCGGGCACGTCGAGCGCCCGCGTCGAATCCCACACACGGTCGCTCTCGAGCGACAGCGCGGGCGGAGACGCCGGCCTGGAGCCCGTCGCCAGGATGGCGTGCTCGAACTGTAGATCCGTCGTATGGCCATCTTGCGCGGTGACCCGAGCGGCGGTTGAGCCAACGAGCTCACCACGGCCCCGCAGATACGTGACCCCACGCTGCGAAGATAACTGTCCCAACCCGCCGGTCAACTTGCCGACGACCCCGTCCTTCCACGACCGGAGCCGGTCGAGGTCGACGGACGGTTCGCCAAAATCGACACCCCAGGCCCGCGCCTCGCGCGCATCGGTCAGCACTTTTGCGACGTGCAGCAGCGTCTTCGACGGCATGCAGCCGCGATAGAGACAGACACCGCCGGGGTGGCCCGCCTCGTCGATCAAGGTGACTTGCATCCCCAGGTCCGCCGCCAGAAACGCGGCGGCGTAGCCACCCGGGCCACCACCTATGACCGCGAGTTGTGTCGAGTTCGTCATCGCTGCTCCTGCCTCCAGCCTCCTGCCTCCTGCCTCCTGCCTCCTGACCGAGCCCCCTCAGTGTAACAACTCCCTTTCCTTGCCTTGGTCAGCCCGGTCGTTCCATCATGGAGGGAGCTTGGCGCTCGACAGTCAACGCGCGCCGGTGGGTCGCACCGGCACGCGGGGGGAGGGGATATCGGGATGATGACGCTGAGACCATCTGGCGGCGGCGGCGCCCATCTCATCATTGGTCTCGTGGCCGTGGCCGCCTCNAGCGGGGCCACGACGGCCGGCGCCGGCCAGGAAACCACCATGAGTCCATTGTTCGCGTCCGTGGAGATCGGAGCAGATCTGTCGGCCCTGCCCGACACCGAACGCCGGGCGCTCGCGCACATCATCGACGCCGCCCGTGTGATGGACGGCCTCTTTCTCGAACAGGTGTGGGCCGGCAACCCGTCGATGCTGCTGTCCCTGATGAACGATGACAGCCCCGCCGGACAGGCGGCGCTCGACTTCTTCGTCCTCAACAAGGGACCGTGGTCGCGTATCGAGGACGACCGCCCGTTCGTGGCAGGCGCGCCAGTCAAACCTGACGGCGCCAACTTCTATCCAGCCGGGGCGACCAGGGACGAAGTCGGAGCCTGGTTCGACCAGCTCGAGGGTGCCGCGCGGACCGACGCAACCGGATTCTTCACGACCATTCGGCGCGGTGTCGACGGCGGGTTTGCGATCGTCCCCTACAGCGTGGAGTACCAGGGGCCGCTGGCGATCGCAGCCGAACACCTGCGCGCCGCAGCCCGCGCCACGGAGCACCCGACCCTGCAGCGCTATCTGGAGACTCGTGCCGCCGCGTTCGAGTCCAACGACTACTACGACAGCGACGTGGCCTGGATGGAGCTCGACTCGACGATTGAGCCGACGATCGGGCCCTATGAGGTCTATGAGGACGAGTGGTTCAACTACAAGGCCGCTTTCGAAGCGTTCGTCACCGTGCGCAACAAGGAGGAAACCGCCAACCTGGCACACTTCGGCGACCACCTGCAGGGGCTGGAAGACACGCTGCCGATTGAGCCACGGTTCCGAAATCCAGCACTCGGCGCGCTGGCGCCGATCCGGGTCGTGAACGTCGTCTTCACCTTCACCGCCGGAGACGCCAACAGTGGCGTGCAGACCGCGGCGTTCAACCTCCCAAACGACGAGCGGGTCGTGCGCGAGAAGGGCGCCAAGCGTGTGATGCTCAAGAACGTGCAAGAGGCGAAGTTCCAGAAGGTGTTGACTCCCATCTCGCTGGTAGCGCTCCCGAACGCGGCACGGACCGACGTCTCCTTCGAGGCGTTCTTCACCCACATCCTGATGCACGAGCTGATGCACGGGCTCGGACCCAGCACCATTGCCGTAGACGGCCGCCAGACCACGGTCCGGCAGGAGCTCAAGGAAACCTACAGCACGATCGAAGAGGCCAAGGCGGACATCTCCGGATTGTGGGCGCTCGATCAGCTGATCGACCAGGGCGTGGTCGACCGGTCGCTTGAGTGCAGCATGTACACGACGTTTCTGGCCTCGACGTTCCGGTCCATCCGCTTCGGCATCAACGAAGCCCATGGCCGCGGTGTCGCCATCTAACTCAGCTCGTTCCTCGATGCGGGCGCGGTCATCGTGGATGCCGACGGCCGGTTCGCGGTGGACCACGGCCGGATCCGCGACGCCGTCACGGCGCTAACGACGGAGCTGATGACCATACAGGCCACCGACGACTTCGCCGCCGCGGAACAGATTCTCGAGACCCGTGGCGTCGTGCGGCCGGAGGTGCAACGCGTGCTTGACAGGCTCGAAGGCATCCCGACCGACATCCGGCCCCGCTATGTCACCGCCGAGGCGCTGACCACTCTCACGCGTTAGGATGAAACCATGTCGCTACCGGAACACCTGGGAGAACTTCGTCAGGCGGTCGAGGCCGGCCGAATCCCGCGTCGCAGCATCAAACTCGAGATGCGCGCGAACCTGGTGCACCATCTGCGCCAGGAGAAGCAGCTGTTCCCCGGTATCGTCGGCTACGAAGACACGGTCATCCCGCAGATCACCAATGCCATTTTGTCGCAGCACAACTTCGTGCTGCTCGGTCTGCGTGGACAGGCCAAGACCCGGATTCTGCGTGGGCTGACGGCATTGCTCGACGAGGCGCTGCCTGTGGTCCCGGGCTGTCAGATCAACGACGACCCGCTTGCTCCGTTGTGTCGGGCCTGTCGCACTCGGGTGGCAGAAGAAGGTGACGCGATGCCGATCGCGTGGCTCTCCCGCCAGCGACGCCTGGTCGAGAAGCTAGCGACGCCGGACGTGACCATCGCCGACATGATCGGCGATGTCGACCCGATCAAGGCGGCGCGCGCGGGGCTCGAGCTGTCCGACGAGCTGACGATGCACTACGGACTATTGCCGCGGGCACACCGCTGCATCTTCGCCGTCAATGAGCTGCCGGACCTGGCCGGCAAGATCCAGGTTGGCCTGTTCAACATCCTCCAGGAGGGGGACGTGCAGATCAAAGGCTACCCGATTCGCATGCCGCTCGACGTCGTCATGACCTTTACGGCGAACCCGGAAGATTACACGGCGCGCGGCAAGATCATTACACCGCTCAAGGACCGCGTCGGGTCGGAAATCCGGACCCATTACCCGCAGACTCGACAGGCCGGAATGGCGATTACGGCGCAGGAAGCCTGGGTCTCCCGGAACAGTGACGCCACTGGCACGATCGACACCGTGGTTCCGACCTACATCAGCGAAATCGTCGAGGAAGTCGCGTTCGTGGCCCGCAGCAACCCGAAGATCGACAAACGCTCGGGGGTCAGCCAGCGCCTGCCCATCACCTGTCTGGAGAACGTGGTGTCGAATGCAGAGCGGCGGGCGCTGGCGAGCGGCGAGACAACAGCGGTGCCTCGGGTCACCGACCTCTACGCCGCGCTGCCGTCCATCACCGGCAAATTCGAGCTCGAGTACGAAGGCGAGCTGCGTGGCGCCGACAACGTCGCGCGCGAGGTCATCCGCACCGCCGTCGGTCAGGTCTTCGACGGATGGTTCACCAATGTCGACACCCGCCCAGTGATCGAGTGGTTCGATCTCGGCGGCACACTCCAGCTCGGTGACGCCACGCCGTCCGAGGAGCTGCTGGAGCAGACCGGGCAGATCCAAGGACTGCTGGAGCTGGCCGAGCACGCTCGGGTGAAGCGAACCGACCCCGCCCCGCTGGTGGCCTCTGCGGTCGAGTTCGTCATCGAGGGGCTCCACGCGCAGAAGAAGATCAGCCGGACCGACGATTGGCAGTATCGCGCCACGGCGGAACCACAGCGGGCGACACCGACCGCGGACCAGTTCTTCGAAGCCGATATCCGCATCCCGCGCGGGAAGAAGAAGTATTACAACTGACTTCCCTAGAAGTCAGAAGGTAGAAGGCAGAAGACGGCCCTGCTGATACACGACACAGGCAGATGAAGTATCGGTATACGCGATACACGGGTGACGACCTCGAGGGGATCGACCTCGAGGAGCTCGTCTCGAAACTGTCCGAGCTGCTGCTAGCCAGTGGCTTCGGCAGTGCGTCGGGCGATGTGGACGACCCGTTTTCCGAGAACGACGACGACCAGCGATCGGANCAATCGCTCCAAGACGCCATCCTCGACGCGCTGCTCAACGACGGATTGCTGTCGGACGAGGCGATTTCCCGTCTGCTCGGCGACCCGGCAGACGCCGATCAGCAGTCCCAGCTCGAAGCGCTGATTCAGCGCATCATCGAGCAGATGGCTCAACAGGGCTACATCACCCGCCATCCCGACCTGGACGCCGAGCGACGGCAGCGCGAGGGAGCAGGCGCCGATGACGGCACGGAGCCGCCGATGCGATTCGAGATGACCGACAAGGGGCTCGATTTTCTTGGCTACCGAGCGTTGCGGGACCTGCTCGGGTCGGTCGGGCACAGCAGCGTCGGCCGGCACGACACCCGTGATCTCGCCACAGGGGTCGAGGCCAGCGGCGCCCCCAAGACGTATGAATTCGGAGACACGCTCAATCTGGACGCCAGCGCAACGATCCTGAATGCGGTCAAGCGGATGGGACCTGGCGCACTCTCCGGCCCGAGTATCGATGTCCAGTATGACGACCTCATGGTGGCGCAAGGCGAATACCAGAGTGCCTGCGCGACCGTCCTCATGCTCGATTGCAGCCACAGCATGATCCTTTATGGCGAGGATCGGTTCACTCCGGCCAAGGGAGTGACGCTGGCGCTAGCGAATCTAATCCGACACCAGTATCCCGGCGACACTCTGCGGGTAGTTCTCTTCCACGACTCGGCCGAAGAGATCCCGCTGCGTCAGCTGGCGCGAGTCCGCGTGGGCCCCTACTACACGAACACCCGCGAAGGGCTCAGGCTGGCGCGCCGTATTCTCGAGCGGCAGCAACGCGATATGCGACAGATCGTGATGATCACCGACGGCAAGCCCTCTGCGTTGACGCGCCCCGACGGGCGCATCTACCGGAACGCGTTCGGCCTCGACCCCTGGGTCATCTCCGAAACATTTGCCGAGGTCGCCAACTGCCGCAAGGCGGGCATTCTGATCAACACGTTTATGCTTGCCCGGGACCATGATCTGGTGAGCTTCGTCAAGCGCGTGGCGTCGATCTCCCACGGCAAGGCCTACTTCACGACACCGCACACCTTGGGCCGCTATGTCCTGATGGACTATCTGGACAAGAAGACGAAGACGGTGCACTAGACCAATGCTTCCCCCTCTCATCCCAATATTCCCGCTGGCCGATGTAGTGCTGTTTCCCTCGGTGTTCCTGCCGCTGCATATCTTCGAACCTCGCTACCGGGAAATGCTGACCGACGTGCTGAATGGAGACCGGATCATCGGCATGGTCCTGCTCAAGGGAGGGCGCGACGACATCGAGGAGCCGCCTCCCGTCTACCCGATCGGCTGCGCTGGACTGGTCAGTCACGCCGAGACGATGCAGGATGGACGCTCCAATATCGTCCTGCGCGGAATCCAACGGTTTCGCGTGGTCGAGGAGGAAGCCGAGCGCGAGTATCGGCTGGCGCACATCGAACCGTTGCCTGAATCGGTGTCTGACGCCGGCCGTACCGAGGTCCGGCACTCCCGCACACGACTCGAAACGCTGCTGGCTGGTCGGCTCGAAGCAGCAGGGGGCGAGGCGATGGTGCCGGGAGATATCGGAGATGAGGATCTCGTCAACACCCTGGCGCAGTATCTCGATTTCGACCCGGTAGAGAAACAGGCCCTGCTTGAACGCGACGACGTCGCCAGCCGGTCCAGGGCGCTGATCGAGCTGATCGAAATGCGAGCGCTCATCAGCCAGCCGCTCGCCGGGCTCGGACCGCAGTAGGGCCGACGCTCAGCCGAGCGTGTCCGCGGCGGCGTGCACTGTATCGCGGCGCCTGGCAAGACGACGGGCAATCTCCTTGATCACCATTTCGCCGTGAAAACGACCGTTCTCGATGAAGATGAGCCCGCTGTGGATGCCCGAGATCACCTGCCCCGCCAGGAACAGGTTCGGGAGGTTGGTCTCGTAGGTATCTGCATCGTGCGCCGGCACCATGGTCTCCCGATCGACGTCGATGCCGAATCGCTCCAGCATCGCGGTGTCCGGATGATGCCCGGTCAAGAGAAACACCGCGTCGGCCGGCAAGACGCGTTGCTCGCCAGCATGCTCGATGGTCACCTCGGTGGGGCGAATCTCAGCGATGTGCGTGTTGAAATAGGCGGTCACCGAACCTTCCTTGATTCGGTTCTCAATGTCGGGCCGAACCCAATATTTGATACCGCTCCCGAGCTCGGCGTGCCGGTGCAGCAGCGTGACATTCGCGCCGGCGCGGTGGAGCTCGAGCGCCGCCTCGGCCGCAGAATTCTTCCCGCCGACGATGACGACCCGCTTGCGGTAGTAGGCATGCGCCTCGCCGTAGTAGTGAGACACATGCGGCAAATCTTCACCGGGGACCCCGAGCATGTTCGGTCGCTCGTACGCGCCTATCGCCACCACCGCCGTGCGCGTCAGCCGCCGGCTCGGACCAGCATGCTGGTGTAGGGTCTCGACCCTAAGCAGGGGCGTACCGTCGCCTTCCGCCTCGCGCCGAATGGTGCGCACCTCGACGCCAAATTGCACGTCCAGGTTGTAGGTGTCGGTGACACGACGGTAGTAGCGAAGTGCCTCGTCGCGCGTCGGCTTGGGGTTCGGAGTCACGAACGGGAGCCCGCCGATCTCGAGCAGCTCTGGCGTGGTGAAGAACACCATGTTGGTGGGGAAATGCAGAATTGAGTTGACCAGCGCCCCGCGCTCGATCACCTCGCAATCGAGCCCCGCCTGGCCCGCCGCGATGGCGCTGGCCAGCCCGGCCGGACCGGCCCCCACCACGATGACGTCCCGGACCCGATCGGTATCAGCGCGTTCCTGATTCATGTCGCTACCAAAACACCAACACCCTTTGAGCAGAAGCCTGCGCAGGCATCCAAATCTCTTCTGACTTCTGACTTCTGACTTCTGACTCCTTGAGCATTACCGTGCTTGATACTCGACCTGCACGTCACTGATGACGCCAATTGGCCGGCCCTGGGACGAAAACGTTTCCTTCCCATCGACACGCTGGACCTGCAGCTCGAGGCCAACGATGCTGATTTCGGTGACACCGTCAGGCACAGTGATGCGGATCCCCTCGGCCCCGAGCGGCGCGACCGCCTTGACACCACCCGGTCCGGCCCCGCCGCTCACGCGATCGACCAGATCGGCCTCGGTGCGAAACTCGGCGAGCACGACCGGCCGCGCCAGTACCGTCTCGGTCGTCGCCACGGCCGTGCTGACCAGATACTCGACATAGCCGCGCCCTCGCGACACCTCGTCCTCCGAATACGTATGACGGCCGTGCAGCATGAAGGTCACGGTTGCTGGGCCGCGATGCGCCGGAATCACCACGATGATGCCGTCGGCGACCTCGTTCCCCACCAGCACGTCACAATAAATCCGGTCCGTGTCCACGCCCACGCCGAGCACCGATGGACACCGCACCTCGGCCGGCTCAATCCGCCGCGCCTGCGCCTCGAGCACGACCGCCTCGGCGAGCGCGAACACGCCCACCAACAGCGCTACCAGCACGCAACTGGACGTATGCCCACTTCTACTGGTCTTCGGCATCGACCCCATGTCCCTCCGATGTTTCCCGGAATGCTCGGCTACCGCTGCCCGGTCGCAACAGGTCCAGAAACTCCATCCGGGTGCGCGCGTCGGTGCGGAACAGGCCGTGCATTGCGCTCGTCAGCGCCGTGGAATTCTGCTTCTCGACCCCACGCATTGCCATGCAGAGGTGCGTGGCCTCGACCACCACGGCGACCCCCAGCGGGTCCAGCTTGGCAGCAACCGTCTCGGCGATCTGGCTCGTCAACCGCTCCTGCACCTGTAGCCGGCGGCTGAATACTTCGACGAGACGCGGCAACTTACTCAATCCGATGACCTTGCCGCGCGGAATATAGGCCACGTGGCAACGGCCGAAGAACGGCAACAAATGATGCTCACACAGACTGTAGAAATCAATGTCCTTCACGATGACCATCTCGCTGCAATCGACCGTGAAGAGCGCGTCGTTGATGACGTCGTCGATGTCCTGCTCGTATCCGCTGGTCAGGAAGCGCATCGCCTTGGCCACCCGGTCGGGAGTCTTGACGAGCCCCTCCCGCGACGGGTCCTCGCCCAACTCCGAAATCAGCGCCCGTACTGCCTCTTGGATTCTTGCTTCGCTTGCCTGTCCGTCCACCGTCGTAACCCGACTCTCAATATGCGAAGAAGCCATGACCGCTTTTACGTCCCAACCGTCCCGCCAGCACCATCCGTTTCAGCAGGGGCGGTGGCGCGAAGGACGGGTCGCGAAACTCCTCATACATGATGTTGGCAATGTAATAGGCCGTGTCGAGCCCGACAAAATCGAGCAGCGTAAACGGTCCCATCGGGTGACCGCATCCCAATGTCATCGCCGTGTCGATATCCTCGAGCGTGCCGCAGCCCCCCTCATACGCACGAACCGCGCTGAGCAGATACGGGATGAGCAACCGGTTGACGATGAAACCCGGCCGATCGGGGGCAGTGACCGGCTGCTTGCCGAGTGACTGCGCAAACTCGAACACCCGCTGATACGTCGCATCGACGGTCGACAGCCCGCAGATGACTTCAACCAGCGACATGATCGGCACCGGGCTGAAAAAGTGGAGTCCGATGAATTTGTCCGGACGGGTCGTCGCCGCCGCGAGCTCGGTGATACAGACCGAGGAGGTGTTCGAACAGAAGACCGTATCCGGACCCACCACGTCCTCGACCGCCGCAAATACCGCCCGCTTGGCGTCGACGTTCTCAACAATCGCCTCGATGATGAGACTGCTCTCGGCGAGCGGTTCGAGACTCGTCGTCCCACTGAGACGCCCCATCGTGGCGTCGCGCGTCTCGGTCGTCAGCTTGCCGCGTTTCACGCCATTGGCGAGAAACCGCTCGATCCGGCCCAGGCCGGCATCCACTGCCGCCTGGTCCACTTCACGCACGATGGTCCGATACCCGGATTGGGCGCACACCTGTGCGATCCCCGAACCCATCAGCCCGCAACCGAGGACCCCGACCACCTCCGCTCGCGTGTCGTCCGTCATCATCGTTCCCTTCCCGCCATCGCTGTCGAGCAGCCTGACGCAACCGTGGATCATAGCAAACTTGTCCACGCCCAGTCGGCCGAACACCCCGTATGCTATAGTCGCGCCCGATGACGGAGGCGGACCGTCGGGACACCACGCGGGTCGAATTACTGGGCGACTTGCGCGGCGAGGTGATGGTGTATCAGCCGATGACCGTCACGGAAATCTCCGACCGTGGAGCCCAGATCGAGACGTCGTTTCCGCTCCAACTCGGCTCACTCCACGACCTGCGCCTGGCGTTGGGCTCCTCCTCGGTCGTCGTCAAGGGGCGTGTCGCCCACGCCCGTGTCAGCCAGGTGGAACAGGCAGAGGCCCTCTACAAATCCGGGATCGAGTTCGTCGAGCCTTCCGCGCAGGTCGCTGCCGCGATCAGCGCGTTCGTCACCGAGCTGCGGGCGCAGGCCGGGAGCTAGACCGTAGCTCGGTTGTGTCGACATCGGCGAGGCAAAGCTTTCGCCTTGCCTCGCAGGCCTGAAGGCCTGCGCCACAGAAGCAACTCAACTGAGCTCTGGGTCTAGGGGGCGGTGTCGGGAGTCGCGTAGGAGAAAATGAGGTCGAGCGCCTCTGACGGGATCAAGAACGACATCGTGGCAATCGTGCCGGTTCCGCTGAGCTGCAACGAGTCGAGCATCAGTTGCAGCTCGGGCCGACCCGTTGTCTGCATCTTGGCGAGTGCCAGGAACCCGCGCAAGACGTCGCGCAGATTCTGCCCCGCTTGCTCGTCACGCCCTTCGATGGTGACGGACCCGCTGANCCCGCCGTTCACGCGACCGTCAACGACAAATGCCGTCACGGCCGGCATCTGGACCGATACCTCGTCAGGCAGGATTCCCAGCGCGCTCAGATCGCCGAACCGCCCCACGGCCCATGCATTGCTGCCACTGTCGACCTGCTCGAGCAGCCCCATCATCTGCTCGTTCGACGTGATATCCACCCCGGTCGATCCACGATCGACTGCCTGATGGACCGTCGCCAAGTCGCCGACCGCCACTAGCCCGGGCTCCATGAACGCCATGGCGAGCGCCCCGGCGTCTCCGGCGTCGATGCTCACGACCCGAGTGTCGGC
This sequence comes from Acidobacteriota bacterium, assembly GCA_002726085.1. GTDB lineage: Bacteria > Acidobacteriota > Vicinamibacteria > Vicinamibacterales > UBA8438 > NP936. The sequence continues at coordinate 12,977 of PBRZ01000064.1, read as the reverse complement.
ATAGTCGCTGACCGTTGCCCCGCCGTTGCGCGCCACGGCCTCGAGCCGAGTCGTGTCGAACCGCCCGCGAAACAGCACGAGCCCAGCCGGCCGCTCGTTACGACCTGGCGCTAGAAACGCCAGCACATGGTCGATGTCGTTCTCGATATTCAGCCCGAGCTGCTGCTCGAGCTCAGCCTGCCCGACGCCGTCCGGCGCGATCTGGCGGATGCGCTCCCGAAAGTCCGAGAGCATGACCTCCCGCACATTGGCGTAGGCCACGATACTGGCATTCGGTGGAACGTGGGCGAACTCGACCGGCTCGGCGACCGAGAGGGCCAGCGCCTCCCCATTGTTGAAATACGCGAACAGGCCCGTACAGAGTCCGACGACGAGCAAACCGCTCATCCCCAGCACGAAGTAGCGAGTCTGCCGCGTCATCTACCTCACCAGTTAGTCGACAAGCTGGTGCTGCCGCCGCCTCCTACCGGATTATACCCAGCCAACGGGAAAAATGTTCCTGAATTGCCGGATCTCCGGCGGACAGGCCATCCTCTCACGTCGCCCTGTCGAGATCGACGCGACCGATGGGTCCGTCGTAGCCTCTTGACCGCCATAGCCTCGGCGAAGGCGGATCACTGCTCCAGAACGTATTCCCGTCGTTCAACGAACCAGGTCGCCAGCAACAGCCCTCCCAACAGAATGACACCGAGCCCGATGAGACTCGCCGCCGCCGAGGGCACGACCTCGTTGGCCTGCAGAATGGCGAGGATCGACGTCACGATACCGTCCTGGGGCATTGCGTGCGGCACCAGGCCCTGCAGGTAGTAAGAGACGGTGAACCGTTTCATGTAGCCGGGCACGACCACCACGATCGGCTCCCAACCGAAGATGAAGACCAGGCCGGTCAGCAGCGGCCGCTTGAGCCAGGCGCCCACCAGCGCGAACAGCGCTCCGTACACNGCCAGTCCCACCGCCAGCAACGCCAAATCCTTCACCAGATCCGGAAAAGCCATGCCAATGCTGCCACCAAGCAGCGGCACCACGAGAAAGAAGACCAGCATGACCGACGGCAGCACCACGAGGCCGGTGCACCCCAGATAGGCGAGGTACTTGCCGACCAGCACGGCGCCGCGTGAGATCGGCCGGGTGAACAGATACGTGATGGTCTTGTCCTCGACCTCGTCCGCGATCAGCGCGGTCCCGTAGAACACACCGAGCAAGGGCACGGAAAACCGCAAGTAGAAGCCCCAGATCATCAGACCGAAGATGACCGGACCGGTCACCGTGACGACCCGGCCGTCAGCGAGGCTCCGTGCGGTGACCAGGTCCATTGTCACCAGCACGCGCAAGATCAGGGCGACCACCACCGGCCCACCGACCACCAGCGCCATGAATACCGTGCGTCGCGACCACAGCATCTGGCCCAGCGACAGATCGTAGACGCGCAACGCCGATCGCACGAACGACGGCGTCGCGGCAGCGGCGGGAGCAGTCGGAGACGTCGTCATCACTTGACCAGGTACTCGAACACGGCCTGCAGGTTGTCGTCTGGCGAGCTCACCTCGTAAATCTCACCCAGCGCGCCGGCTGCGGCCACCTCCGTCAGACGACCATAGAAGACGTCCGGCTTGCCGGTTTCGACCACCACGGCGCCTTCCTCGAATTGCAGGCTGCGCACGTCGTCCTGGCCCACGAAGCCGCGCGCCAAGCCGCGCGGGTCGCTGGCGCGGATCCGCACTTTGTGGGGATGCTCGTCGATCAGGTCGCGAATCGTGTGGATGTTGCCCTCGGCCAGAATCCGACCATTGTTGATCAAGAGAATGTTCGAGGTCATCGCCTCGATTTCGTGCAGGATGTGGCTCGACACCAGCACGCTCTTTCCGTCGCGCGCCCACCCCTTGATGAGCCGAATCATCTTGCGCCGGGCGATCGGATCCATGCCGGCCAGGGGCTCATCCAGCATCAGCAGCTCGGGGTCGTGCACCATCGCCTGCGCGAGCTTGACCCGCTGCCGCATCCCCTTGCTGTAGGCGCCAATCTTCTTGTCGGCTGCGTCGAGCAGATCGACGGTATCGAGCGCCCGACGGGCCGCCTCGGCGGCGGCCGTGTCCGACAGACCGTTCAGCCGAACCAGCGCCGCGACCCATTCCTGTCCGGTCATCCGTTCGTAGAACGCATCCTGCTCGGGACAGAAGCCGAGCCGGAAGAAGAGACGCGGGTTGTCCCAGATTGGCTCGCCGAACACCTGGACCGTCCCCTTGCTCGGCTTCAACTGGCCGGTGATCAACTTGAGAAAGGTCGATTTGCCGGCGCCGTTCGGGCCCAGCAACCCGGTGACGCCCGGCTTCACTTCCACCGAAATGTCATTGAGCCCGATCACCTGGCCATACCATTTCGACACCCGGTCGACGGCCACGACCGGTGCGCTCACGTCACCACCTCAACACCGCGCACCCGCCGTTCGAGCACGAAGATCGACAGCCCGATCAGCGTCACGACCGCGATGACCGACAACAGCCACCCCACGTCGTACCGGGGCTCGAGCCGAAAGATCACGTCGCCGAGCTGGTCGAGATTCGCGCGATACGACACCCAAGCGAGCGCCGAGCTGCTCGTGACGGCCCGTACGATGTTGAACACGATGTCGGTAAAGAACACGGCACCCGCGTAGAGCATGGCCGTGTAACGCACGCTGTTCGACAGCGACGACAACGCCAGCACCACGAACGCATTCAACAGCACCTCCACGAGCGCATAGAGCGTGATGGCCGGAATCAGAAACAGGTTCTCGCGCAAGAACGCGAGACTGGCCGAGAACATCATCTGCACCAGGAGCAGCGCGATCGCGGGGAGCAGCGTCACCGACAGGAGAAAGAACAGCAGAATGCCGAGCTTCCCGGCAACATACTCGGCCCGGGTGAGCGGCTTCGACAAGTAGATCTGGAGCGCGTTCGACCGGCGGTCATTGGCGATCAGCCCGGAACCGACGTAGATCGTCACGAAGAACACGAAGATCCCCTGCATCTCGAAGAACTGCCGGAAGGTCTCGCCCGACGGTGCCAGGAGGTCCATGTTGGGAAAGTTCGCAGACAGATAGAAGATGACCGCGCGCACGAAGAACTGCCCCCACGCCGCCAGCATCACCCAGAGAAACAGCTTCTTGCCGAGCGCCGCCCGGATACCAGTGAGGGCAATGACGAGCCACGCGCTCCCGGGAGCCTCCCGGACCCCGGTGTAGCGGCGGTAGCTTTGATCGTGGATAGGCATCAGGAAAGATCGAAGTCAGAAGGCCGAGGTCACTCTTCTCCGATGGCCTCCGCGAAGACGTCTTCCAGCGTCGGCACGCTGGGACGGAGGTGCCGGATCTGAATCTGATGCTGCGCCGCGATCCCGAAGAGGTCCCGTGGCCGCTGGGCGTCGTTTACAAACACTCGCATCAGGTCCTCGCCGGTGTCGTGGCACTCGGCCCCCTCGGCCTCCAGCGCCTTGATAAACGTTTCGAGGTCTCCTTTGATTCGCACCTCGAACACCTGTCGGCGCCGCTCCTTCAGCTCGGCGATCGACCCCTGTGTCGCGATGGCGCCTTGATGCATGACGACGACGCGTTGACAGGTGGCCTCGACGTCCGGCAGCAGGTGCGAGGACAGAATCAGATTCACGTTCTTGCGCGTCGCCAGATCGGTCACGAGTTCCAGCATCTCCTCGCGCCCCTTGGGGTCCATGCCGTTGGTCGGCTCGTCGAGAAAGAGCAGATCCGGATCGTGCACCAGCGCCTGGGCCAACTTGATCCGCTGCTTCATGCCGGTCGAATAGGTTTCGATGTTGCGATACCGTGCCTCGCCGAGCCCGACGTAGTACAGCACTTCGTGCGCGCGCTGCATCGCGTCGCTGCGCGGCAGACCGGAAAGCTGCCCGCAGTAGGCGACGAACGAGACGGCATTCATGTCCGGAATGTGACCATCGGACTCAGGCATGTACCCGAGACGGGCGCGGATCTCGAGTGCGCTCCGGGCCACGTCGAGGCCGAGCACCTGCATCCGGCCGGCCGTGGGCTTCACGAAGCCCAGCAGCGCCTTCAGCATGGTGCTCTTGCCCGTGCCGTTGGGCCCCAGCAGCCCGACTGCGCCGTGAGGAAAGATCACCGCAACGTCCCGCAACGCCATTTGCGCGCCATAGCGCACCGACACCTGGTCGAGACTCGCAACCGGCTGAGCATCGGGCGCCCCGGGCGACGTCACAACGCGCGCCCTCCCAGTAGACAGGAGGCAGGAGACAGGAGACAGGAGACAGGCTTCACGATCACAAAACCACACTCGAACGGTGAGCTACAGCCTTATACGGAGACCGAGCGTGCCGGGTTCGGAACGGGTGCAGTCGGGCTGGTGCCACGGCTCAGACCGTCCCCTCGAGCCCGAGATCTCCGGCGCGTTCGCGCATGAACGAAATCACGTTGGTAATGTGCTCGTCGAGCGGGAGACCAAGCTCTTCGGCCCCCAGGCGCAAGTCGTCGCGAGACACCGCGCGGGCGAACGCCTTGTCCTTCATCCGCTTCTTGACCGACTTCGCCTCCAGATCGAGCACGCTGCGCGACGGGCGCACGAGCGCCGCCGCGGTCACGAACCCGGCCATCTCGTCGCAGGCAAACAGCGTGTGCTCCAGCTTCGACTCTCGCGACACCCCGGTGTAGTCGGCATGCGAGAGAATCGCTCGCGTCACATACTCGGGGTAGCCGTTCGCGCGCAGTATCTCGCACCCGCGATAGGGATGGTCTTCGGCGCTCGGCCAGCGCTCGTAGTCGAAGTCGTGGAGCAACGCCACGATGCCCCACGCCTCCTCGTCCTCGGCGAACACCCGCGCATAGCCGCGCACGGCCGCCTCGACGGCGAGCCCGTGTTTCAACAACCGGTCGTTCTGCGTGTATTCGGTCAGCAGGCTCCAGGCCCGGCCGCGGGTCGAAGTCATGAGTCGAGGGTGGGTGATGGGATCGCGCCGGCCTCGGCAGCACCGGTCGTCGCGACGGCTGGCGCGAGCTGCCCCTCGCTAGCGGCCACGATGGCGGCAACGGTGACGTCGCCCGTGACGTTGGCGGCCGTGCGCGCCATGTCGAGCAGCCGGTCCACACCCAGGATCAACGCGATTCCGGCCGCCGGCACGCCAACCGCTTCGAGAATCACGACCAGCATGACCACGCCGGCGCTGGGCACGGCGGCGGTGCCGATCGAAGCCAGCAGCGCCATGAACACGATGGTCAGCTGCGCCGTCAGGTCGAGCGGTATCCCGAGCGTCTGGGCGATGAACACCGCTGCCACCGCCTGGTAGAGGGCGGTGCCGTCCATGTTTATCGTGGCACCAAGCGGCAACACGAACGACGCCACCTCCTCTGAGACACCGAGGTTGTGGTGTGCGCTCTTCATCGTCACCGGCAAGGTGGCGGCACTCGACGACGTCGAGAACGCGACGAGCTGTGCCTGAACCATGCCCGGGAAGAACCGCTCCAGGCGCAGCGGTGTGAAGAGCCGTAGCAGCAACGGGTAAGTGACGAACACCTGGATCGCCAGCCCGACCAGGACCGCGATGCAGTAGAGACCGAGCGCCCCCAGCAACTGCGGGACATCCGCCGGGCTGTCGCCCGCCACCCCGGTGACCGTGTCAGCAATCAACGCGAACACCCCTATCGGGGCGAACAGGATGACGAGCTCGACAATCTTGATGATGACGGCGTTGAGACTCTCGAAGAGCGCCAGCATCGGCGCCGACTGCGCCTTGGGAACCAGCATGAGCGCCACGCCGAACAGGAACGCGACGAACACCATGTTCAGCATGCGCCGGTTGTCGGACGCGGCCCCGGCGATGTTGTCCGGCACCATGTCCACCAGCGGCTGCAGCGGCCCCCGGTCCATGGCTTCGGCCGCCAGCTCCTCTCGTTGCGCGACGTCGGTCTGATAGGTCTCCTGCAACCGCATTCGCACGCTTTCGGGCACGATCGCGCCCGGCGTCAACAGGTTGACGAGGGTGAGGCCGATGATCAGCGCGACCAGCGTGGTGCCGAGGTAAATCGCGATGGTCTTGCCGCCGATCCGAGACAGCTTGTTGAGGTCTGACAGGGACGCGATGCCGGTGATGAGCGACGCCAGCACCAGCGGAACCGCCACGAGCAGCAGGAGCCTGAGGAAGATCGCCCCGAACGGCGCGATCCAATCGGCGGTGAAATCACCCCACCCGGCGTAGGCGGCCAGAATGCCATAGATCAGCCCGAGAGTCAGGGCGACGAGGATGCGCCAGTGCGACTGTCGATACCAGGGCAATCGGGGAACTCCGGCCGCGACGGTAACCCCCGCCATTCGCGGCTGTCAACGCAGGTCGGCGGCGCGCCTGATCACGGTCCGAGCCTTGTCGGTCAGGGCATACGGCGAGAGCGCGCCGGGGTCGACCAGCGCCACCGTCTCGGCGTCGGAGCCGGACCGCAACTCGCCACGCACGTGGTGGCACAGATAGTCAGCCAGCACGTAGTGGTAACGCACCCGGCCCGTGTCGTCGCGGATGATACGGTCGAACAGCTCGACGAGCGGACCAACGCGCGTCTCGATGCCAATCTCCTCGCGCAGCTCGCGGCGTAGTCCATCGCACAAGGTCTCGCCCACTTCGATCGCGCCGCCGGGCAGGCTCCACCGACCCGCGAGCGGCGCGTACCGGCGCCTGACCAGCACCACGCGCCCGTCAATGAACACGATCCCGCCGACCCCGAGAATCGGACGGGATGGATATTCCCTCGTCATGCTTTTCGGCGCTCACCGCAACCTAGAACCGAGCTCGGTTGTGTCGACTTCGTGGGGCACGGCTTCAGCCTTGCCATCTGAGCAACCCACCTCAGCGTTGGGATTAAAGGCGCATGGCCGCCTCGGCGTTCAAGTCGAGCGACGCCGTCACACCGGCCCGCAGCCGACGCAATCCCGCGGCTGCGATCATCGCGGCATTGTCGGTCGACAGGTGGAGCGACGGCAAGAAAACGGGCAGGCTGCGATCGGCCCCGCGCGCGGTGGCGACCTCGCGCAGGCGGCTGTTTGCCGAGACGCCCCCGGCGATGCCGAGACTTCGGACCCCGAAGCGACGCGCCGCCTCGAACGCGCGGTCGAGGAGCGCGTCTACCACGGCCCGTTGAAAGCTGGCGCAAATGTCGGCCAACTCGGTCTCCGACAACGGACAGGATCCGGTGTCCGAGCGACGCCGCACATGCCGCGCAACCGCCGTCTTGACACCACTGAAGCTGAAGTCCATACGACCCGCCTGGCTCCTGGGAAGCCCGGGAGGCAACACGGTCGCCGGCCCCGCCGCACGGTCGGCGTGCGTCATCCGGGCCACCGGAAAGCGAATCGCCTGCTCGTCCCCCATGCGCGCCAGCCGGTCGATAACCGGGCCACCGGGATAGGTCAGGCCAAGCAGCTTGGCGACCTTGTCGAATGCCTCGCCCGCCGCATCGTCCCGTGTCCGCCCGATCAGCCGATAGCGCCCACCCTCGGGCAGGTGATACAGGCTCGTGTGACCGCCAGACACGACCAGCACCACCGCCGGCAGTGGCAGCTCGGGGTGACAGAGAAACAGTGATTCGATGTGGCCGGCCAGATGGTGCACCGGCACCAGCGGCCGGCCGAGCGCAACCGCCAGCGCCTTGGCGAATGCCACCCCCACGAGCAGCGAGCCCACCAGGCCCGGCCCCTGGGTCACGGCGATCGCGTCGAGCTGCGGCCAGCCCACCCCGCCGTCACCGAGAGCTCGCTCGACGACTCCGCAGATGTCCCGCAGATGCTGACGCGAGGCGAGCTCCGGCACCACGCCGCCCCACTCGCGATGGATCTCCACCTGGGAGGCGACCACACTGGACCGGATCTCCCAGGACGCCGCTCCGGCCTCGCCTTCCACGGCCACCGCGGCCGCGGTCTCGTCACAGGACGTCTCGATGCCCAGCAGCGTGGTTTGACTCACACTCCTCCTGCCTCCTGCCTCCTGCCTCCTGCGAGCAGACATCCTTCAGACTCTCCGTGAATGGCGGTCGGCAGATCCCATGCTCCGTGATGATGCCGGCGACGAAACGCGACGGTGTGACATCGAACGCCGGGTTCCACACCAGAGCCCCGTCCGGCGTGAGCTGCGATGAGCCGATGTGCGTGATCTCTTTCGCGTCGCGCTCCTCGATCGGTATGCCCGCCCCGTCGGGCGTCGACAGATCGATGGTCGACACCGGCGCCGCCACATAGAACGGCACGTTGTGCTCACGGGCAAGAACGGCCACCGTGTAAGTCCCTATCTTATTGGCCACGTCGCCGTTGGCGGCGATTCGGTCGGCGCCAACCACCACGATGTCGACCCGGCCGGCCTGCATCAGGGCCCCGGCCATGCCGTCGGTGATGACGGTGGTCTCGATACCGTCCCGCACGAGCTCCCATGCGGTGAGCCGGGCACCCTGCAGAAATGGGCGGGTCTCGTCGGCGTAGACAGCCACGTGCTTGCCCGCTTCCACCGCCGCCCGGACCACGCCCAGCGCCGAACCGTAGCCCCCGGTTGCCAAGGCGCCGGCGTTGCAGTGGGTCAGCACACGTCCGTCGTTCGGTACCACCTCGGCGCCATGACGACCCAGCGCCCGGCAGCTGGCGACATCCTCATCGTGGACGCGAGCCGCCTCGACGCCGATCGTCGTCTTCAGCTCGTCAGCCGACTGACCGGCGCGCATCGCCGCGGAGAAGACCCGCTTCATCCGCTCGAGCGCCCAGAACAGATTGACGGCGGTCGGCCGGGTCGCAGCCAGCAGGTCGCACGCCCGGTAGAACTCGGTGGCCAGCTGCGTGGTGCCGGTCGTCGTGCTGCGGCGCAGCTCGAGGGCCACGCCCATCGCCGCCGCGACGCCGATGGCTGGCGCGCCCCGAATGACCATTGTTCGAATCGCCTTGGCCACGGCCTGCGCCGTACGGCACCGCACATACACCTCACGAGACGGCAGCTTCCGCTGGTCGACCATGACGACCTCGCCGTCCTCCCAATCGATCGTGGGTAACATGCTTGTCTTCCCTCTGGAGTCGTTCGGCTCTCCGCGAACCGAACGTTCATGATATCGAAGTCGCACCGGCCGTTCCTTGGCTAAGGGCGCTCGGCAGCTCCCACCTTCTTCTGCCTTCTGACTTCTGACTTCTTCGAGCGCCCCTCAGAGCAGCACCGACGCAATCGCTGCGTTGATCAGGGTGGCGAGAAACCCGCCCAGCAGAGCCACCGGCCCTAATCGTGCCAGGTCGGCTCGACGCGAGGGAGCCATCCCGCCGATGCCACCAAGCAGGATACCGACCGACCCGAAATTGGCGAATCCGGTGAGCGCAAAGGTGGCCACCATCCGAGAGTGCGCGCTCACCGTGTCGAGATACGTGTTGTTCAGCTTGATGTAGGCCACGAACTCGTTGGTCGCCAGCTTGGTGCCCAGCAGATCGGCCACCGCCGGAAGATCGGCCGACGCCACGCCCAGCAGCGCGGCCACCGGTGCGAAAAGCCATCCGAAGATGACCGCCAGCGACAGCTGCTCGTGGATCAGCCCGAGACCGTAGTCGAACATGGCGATGAAGGCGAGAAACGCGATCAGCATCGCCGCGACATTGATCGCCAATCGGGTGCCATCCGTGGCGCCCGCGGCCAAGGCGTCGATCACGTTGACGTGCTCTCGCTTCACTACCATCCGCACGGTGCCGGCGGTCACCGGCGTTCCGGTCTCCGGCAGCAGGATCTTCGACAGATACAACCCGCATGGCGCCGCCATCACGCTGGTCGTCAGCACCCCGACCGGGTCGGCTCCCAGGCTGATGTAGATCACCATGACGGTGCCGGCGATCGTGGCGAGACCGCCGGTCATGAGCGCCAGCAACTCCGATTGCGTCATCCCCGCGATATAGGGCCGGATGATGATCGGCGCCTCGGTCACCCCGAGAAACACGTTCGCCGCCGCCGACAGGCTCTCCGCCCCGCTCGTCCCCATGACCCGCGCCATCACCCGCGCCATCACCTGCACCGCAAGCTGCAGTACCCCGAGGTGATAGAGCACCATGAACACCGCCGACATGAAGATGAGAATGGGCAGCGAGGCAAACGCCAGCACGAAACCGTCGGGGAACAGCTCCGCCATCTGCTCCGGATTTGCGAGTACCCCGAACACGAACTGCGAGCCGGCATTCGTGAACTCGAGAAACTGCGTGGCGACCGCCGCGACGGCGGCAAAGAAGGCATATCCTGGCCGCACCCCGCCGACCTCGACCTTCAGAATCAGCACGGCGAGCCCCAGCTGCAGCGCGAGCCCCCGGGTGACCAGCCGCAGGTTCACGGCGCCAAGCTGCGCCGAGCAGGCCCCGGCAACGGCGAGAAACGCGACGATTCCGGCCACTGCTCGGATGCGCGGGTCGACCACGTCCTGCAGCCACAGGGCCCCGCCCCCGAGCAGGGCCGCGATCCCGGCCAGACCGAGACGTAGACGCCAGTCAGGTAGCACTGGGGGCACGGGACGCGAGATGGCGGTCATAACGGCGCGCTGATCATAAATCGGTTTCGTGCCGGTCGAGAGAGCTCGGGATTCAGCGGCCCGAGCGGGTCAGGGCGACCCGGCGGATATGATAAGGGGAGTGGAACCGCAAACACGATGACCGACCTGCCAGACAAGGAACCCCTCGACCCACCCCGTGCGGCCCATCTGACCGAGTTCGCCCGCGCGTGTAGCGCGGCTGCGCGCGCCGTGTCGCTCTACCCCGCCGGCCATCCCGCCGTCACCGCGGCTCTGGCGCGCCTCACCGCGACGACCGCGACCGTCACCGGCGTCGAGCCGTTTCGCATGGCGGTTCTGCCTCAGGGGCTGCTGCTCGACGGCCGCGCACCCGCACAGACCGATCAGGCCGTGCCCGAGCTCGCGCGCCTCCTCCACCAGCACCTCATCAGCGGTCTCATCCTGCACGATGGCGGCGAGGCGGCCACCTGGCAGACGTTACTCGGGCTACTCGTGCGCCCCCCAGACGAGATCCGTGAGGCCGGTGGCATCAGTCAATTGTGGAGCGAAGAAGGCGGTCTGACTACCGAGGACCAGCGTCGCAGCATCGAGCTGCGCGAGGTCGATTACGAACGGCTGCTGCGGAATCGGGCACTGGGCGACCCGGCCACACTCGCTCAGATCTTCGACAGCCTCTCATCGGGCCAACTAGACGATCTCGACGACACCACGCGGTCGACGATCGGCGCCATCATTCGAGACCCCGCCAAGCTCGAGCTGTTCGCCGCCGCGCTGGCGGAACGTGCCGCGGGAGTCGACGGGGCCCACGCCGAGAGCGTCTTGCATCTCCTGCGCGCCGCCAGAGAGCTGCTGGCTGGCGACGAGGAGGAGCGACGCGCGGCTGCGCTCGGCAATCTGTCCGGCATGCTCGCCGGGTTGTCGGCCGAGACGATGGCCGAGCTGCTCCGCCAGCGCGGCACACCGGCGGCGATGGTCGGCGAGCAGGACGCGGTGCGAACTGTGACCGACCGGATGGCGCCCGCCGACGTGGTGAGCTTCGTGTTCGACTCGATAGTCGCCGAGCAGGGCGCGTCGCACCGGCTCGCCGAAGCATTCCAGGCACTCGTACCGGACCTCGACGAACGACGACAGCTTGTGTCGCTCGTCGGACGTCAGATGGCCGAATCGCCGTTCGGACAAACCGACGCGTATCCGGACATCTGGAAGCACGCAGAAACGTTGCTGACCTCCTATAGCGACGAGCAATTCGTCCATGACCAAGACGCCAACGAGCTCAACCGGGCGAAAACACAAGCGATCGAGGTCGAGCACGTCAGCGACGATCCGGAGGACCGGGTCGCCTCGTGGTTGGCCACCATTGACGATCCGGCGCTCCGATCGCTCGATCTCCAGCTGCTCCTCGACCTGCTGGCCTTGGAACGCGACGCCTTTCGCTGGCGCGACATCGCAGACACGGCGGCCAAGCACATGGAGGGCCTGACCCTGTCGGGCGATCTGGACTGGGCACTCAAGCTCCTCGACGGCATCGCGCGGGAGCGCCCCAATGCAGGAGAGGACGAAGACCACGACGACGACGGCAACACGTCCGCCGAGCCCGAATCGCTGCCCGGCTTCGCAGCGGCGATCATCGACCGGCTGGCCGCCGGGCCGGCGGTGCGTCACGCCGTTGCGCAGCTGCGCACCGGCGACCCGACCGCGGTCACGCAAGTGAAACAGCTGTGCGACACGCTGAGCCCTGGCGTCGCTTTGTCGCTGTCTGATGTGCTGGCCAAAGAGCGTGACGCCCGGGTCAGACGAACCATGCGCGACATCTTGCTCGGTTTCGGCGCTCGCGGTCGCGACGCCGTTCGCCAGCTGCTCAATGCGCCAGACTGGGAGGTGAGGCAAACCGCGGCGTTCCTCCTCAGGGAGTTCGGTGGCGACGAGGGACTCGACGAGCTCAGACACCTGCTCACCGACGCCGAGCCGCTCGTACAGCGCGAGGCGATTCGCGCGATGGTCAGGATGGGCGACGAACGCGCGTATCGGGTGCTCGCCCGGGTGCTCGCCAAGAGCAACAGCCGTCAACGGGCCACGCTCCTCCAACAGCTGACCTCCCAACGAGACGAGCGTGCCGTCCCACTGTGCCGCTATCTGCTGACCGAGCTCGACCAGTGGACGTCGAGCGACGTGTATGTCGCCGTCATGGAAACCCTGGGGGCGGTCGGCGGAGAGGGCGCCATCGAACCACTCCGGGACGCGCTCTGTCAGGGCGAGTGGTGGGCGCCGTTCCGCACCCGCGCGTTCCGCCAGACCGCGGCACTGGCGCTGCGACGCACCCGCATGCCGGCCGCCGCACAAGTACTGCGAGACGCCGCGGAGCAAGGGTCGTGGGGCACGCGCACCGCCGCCAAGACCCAGCTCGCGCAGATCGAGGCCCGACCATGACCGACGTCACCCCGTTGTCGCGCTACGAAGATCTGGCCCGGCG
>PBRZ01000063.1 GCA_002726085.1 Acidobacteriota bacterium | reverse complement strand
TTCGTCTACGAGGCCGGCCCGTGTGGGTTCACGATCTTCCGCCACCTGACCGCGCAGGGCGAGGACTGCGCCGTGGTCAGTCCCTCGATGATTCCCAAAACGGCCGGGCGACCGCGTGAAGACCGATCGCCGCGACGCGGTGCACGCCGACCAGATCCGGCAACACGGCGGCTTGGCCGGCCTCCGCGCCGAAACCGCCCTCGAGTCGGCCCTCACCAGACCTCGGAACAAATGGGTCTACGACGAAGAGCACGATGTTGCTACGCTGGCAGCCGCGTACGGCTTTGCACTCGTCAGCAGCCACCCATATCGGGGCGGGAACAAGCGCATCAGCTCTCTGGCCATTGCCACGTTCCTCGGCATCAGCGGTTGCGACTTCACCGGTACGGACGAAGACATCGTGGGTGCAATGCTGGGCCTTGCGGCAGGACATGTCTCCGAAGATGCTCTCGCCAGCTGGATCCGCGATCGGATATCCCCGTCGAAGTGATTCTTGCCAGCCGAACGGGGCGATACCTTCAGGGTCGAAAAACGCCGCGGGCCGATCTGCCACCGCGCGCCGAGATTGATTTTGATGCGGGCTATCGTGGCCCTAGATCCAGGGCGACGATCTGTTCCCGGTCCCGAGCATAGAGGGTTGTGCCGACGAGCGTCGGCACCGTCCAGGTGGTCGTGTTGAACAAGGACACGGTGGACAGCGTTTCGAGACCGTCCGGGGTCAGCCGCACGAGCGACAGGTCGCCGTCTTCCTCCATCAGAATCACCTTGCCGTCTGCGTAGAGCATGTTGGCGCGGCTGAACCCTCGCTCCCGCCAGGCGGTTTCGCCGGTCTCGACATGGGTCGCGGTCAGGATGGCTGTCGCACTCTGGCCACTGGTGCCATAGACGACGTCGCCGATCCGCAACGGGTTGAGGAAGGTGAACCGAAGCCGTGGGTCATACCAGAGCTCTTCGGTGTGGACGAGGTCGCCGTCGGGAACGAGCCGAATCGCACGGCTACCGCCGATATAGCCGGATGAGAAAAACAGAATCTTGTCGTCGTCGCTATAGAGCGGCACCTGAAAGTTGAAGTCGTTGCCGGCGTCGTGGGCGTGTGCCCATAGCACCTGTCCGGTATCCGGATTCATGCCGAACACCGCCTGCCCCCCGAAGACGACCATGTGCTGCTGGCCATCCACCGAAATCAGCCCCGACGGCGCATGCGACACGAGAAAGCTGCCGCTCTTCCAAACAACCTCACCGTCGCTCTGTCTGAGCGCCATCACCGACTGGCCCGGCCCGCCTACCTGCATGATGATGGTGTCCTTGTAGGCCAGCGGGTTCACGCCATATCCCGGCTTGACCATCGAGCGGATCAGCAGCGGCGGCGCCCCGAAGTCGGTGACCAGGTTCTTCGACCACAGCATGTCGCCCGTTGCCGGGTCGAAAGCGTGCAGCTCCTTGTTGGTGCCCATGGTGAAGAGCCGGTCCCCGACGAGCAGCGGCGTGGCGTGCGGGCCGGCGCCCTGGCCGAAGTCCTGGTTCTTCGAGGCGTAGGTGTACTCCCAGAGCGTCTGACCGGTGGCGGCGTCCATCGCAATGACGGTCTCTTGCGGAGTCCACGGGCGACCGCCGCCCTCGCCGTGAGAGACGCGATACATCGTGAAGAGGCGCCCGTCGGCCACGAGAATCGCCGTGTGCCCGGCGCCGAGCGGTCGGCTCCAGATCTTGGGCGGACCCGACTCGGGCCAGCTGTCGGCGAGCCCGGTGACGTCGGTCATGAAGTCGCCCTGCGGCCCTCCCCATTGCAGCCATTCCGTCTCCTGCGCGCGGACCACCGCCGGCACGCCGAGCACAACGAGCGTCGTCACTATGAGCACAGCCGCCGATGTCAGGTGTCGCATGATCTCTGTCTGGAAAATATAGGACGGAAGCAAAGAGATTCGACGCCGGCGAAGCCGTCCTGCGCCAATTGACTCTTGCCTTCTGATTTCTGGCTTTCTGGCGGCTTCAACGCACTTCCTGCGGAAACTCCTTGCACGGCATCGCCCACTGCTCGCACGCCCCCACTGGCTGTCCGAGCGTGTACACCAGGCGGTTGTTGATCGTGTCGTTCGGCGTGGTGGTCATCACCTCTATCGTCAGCGTGTGGCCGTCCGGGCTCAGCGACATCACCTCGTGCATCGTCATGTCACCCTGTCTCCCCTCAGCCACGATCCGCTCGCCGTCCCATCGAGATGCGGCGCGCATCGTCGTATCGCGACCGACCGGAATAGTGAGCTCGCGACCGGGCGTGTAAGCCCAGGCCTTCAGCCCGTTCGTCTCGGTACCGATGATGAGGGTGCCGTTCGCCGCGTGCGTGATAAAGAGCCGATCGATGTCGTCGCCGCCACGCCCACCGCTGAACGCCGGTGGGGTGAACTGGCTGGCGGCACGGTTCAGCGTCCACATCCCAGAAAAGTCCGGTCCCTGAGCAGCCGCTGGCACTACCATCACCAGAGTCAGGAGCCCTACCACCAGACACACACAACGCATCACACCCCCTCCGAACGCAGGTCAGCCTATCAGTGTGATCGCTTCCTCTCGCTTCCGCAAGTCCAGACCGGCTCGGCCGATCCAACTATAATCAGTGTCAGTGGACCATTCCGATCCGTGCCAATAGCACACGACCTGCCGATAACGCCCGGCGCCACAGGAGAACCGGAACCCGATGCTCACACACATGCTGCACGCCTACGACCTCCAGCTCAACATCGCCAAAAGGCTAGTCAACGACGTCCCCGATGACCAGATGTGCGCGCAGCCCCACGGGCTGGTCAACCATCCCACCTGGAGCCTCGGACATCTGGTGATGTCGGCGCACGGGGTCGGTCAGCTGATCGGCATTGAGCCGGGCGCGCCCGAGGGCTGGGACGAGCTGTTCAAGACCGGCGGGACCCCGAGCGGCGATCGTGCCGGCTACCCGAGCAAGGCAGAGCTCATCGCAGAGCTCGAAAAGATACATGACACCTGGAAGGCGGCCCTGCCGGGCGTCGACGCCACGGCGCTGGACGCCGAGCATCCCAACGAGCAGACCCGCGCGTACTTCCCAACCGTCGGCGCGATGGTCGCCTTCATCATGACCTCGCACGAAATGGACCACCTCGGCCAGATCGCCGCCTGGCGGCGAGCAGCCGGACTTGGTGCCGCGAAATAATGCGACCGAGCCCTATCCTCAGGCTACGCGTGTCAGGCGCACGGGGCCCCAACGTCGCAAACGTTGCGCCCGCAGGCCGTCAGAGCCATCGCAGTTTGTGCACCATTGTCTCGACGCAACGATGAACTAGCTGTCGGCCCGAAGGGCGGGCCTCTTGCATCCCTTTACGTGTGTTGACCCAGCCCGATCGACCCCAGTCCGTGAACGAGTCCGCGCTCCACGACGCGCTGGCCCGATACTGGGGCTACCGCGAGTTCCGCCCCCTTCAGCGCGCCGCGATCGAGGCGAACCTCGACGGGCGTGACAGTGTCGTCGTGCTGCCCACTGGAGGAGGCAAGTCGCTGTGCTTCCAGATGCCGGCGCTGGTCCGTCCCAACGACGGCCTCGGGCTCGTGGTCTCGCCACTCGTCTCGCTGATGAAAGATCAGGTGGACGGTCTGGTGGCGAGCGGCGTGGCCGCCGCGGCGCTCAATAGCTCTCTGACCCCTGCCGAGCGTCGCGAGGTCTATGCCGATCTCGACGCCGGGCGGTGCCGGCTGCTCTACGTCACCCCCGAACGGCTGGTCGGCGAGGGAGGCGAGGCGTTTCGCGCTCGGCTTCACGGCTGGGGTGTCCGGTTCGTCGCAGTCGACGAAGCCCACTGCATCAGTCAGTGGGGCCACGAGTTCCGCCCTGAATTTCGACGACTCGGCCGGCTCCGCAACGAATTCCCAGAGCTGTCCATCCACGCCTTCACTGCGACCGCGACGAGGCAGGTGCGTGACGACATCGTCACGCAGCTGGCCCTGCGCGATCCCGAGGTGCTGGTCGGCTCGTTCGACCGACCCAACCTCGTCTACCGTGTGCTTGCTCGCACCGGCCTCAAGGATCAGATTCGCCGGGTCCTCGAGCGACACCAGGGCGAAGCCGGCATCATCTACTGTGTGTCGCGCAAGGAGGTCGAGAAGCTGGCGAGCTGGCTCGACGGACTCGGTCATCATGCCCTGCCGTATCACGCGGGGCTCCCAGACGAGATGCGGCGCCGTCATCAGGAGGCATTCCTCGAGGAGCGGGCCGACGTCATGGTCGCCACGGTGGCGTTCGGCATGGGCATCGACCGCTCGAACATTCGCTATGTCATTCACGCCGGTTCGCCGCGCTCCGTCGAGCACTACCAGCAGGAATCGGGCCGAGCCGGCCGGGACGGGCTGGAAGCCGAGTGTGTCTTGCTCTACTCGGGCGGCGACTTCGCCAAGTGGCGCCAGATGCTGGAGCAAAGCGGGGAACTCTCGGAGAACGCCAGACGACTGCTTCGCGACATGGAGCGCTACGCCGCCGGCACGCGCTGTCGCCACCGCGTGCTGTTGGAGTACTTCGGCCAGACCGACGAACGCCCCGCCTGCAATGCCTGCGACTGGTGTCTCAAAGAGCTCGAACGTGTCGACGACGCGGTCACGCTGGCCCAGAAGATTCTGTCGACCGTCGTCCGGGTCGGCCAGAGCTGGGGGGTCGGTCATGTCATCGATGTCTTGCGCGGCCGCACGACCGATCAGGTCACCACGCGGCGGCATCAAGAGCTCAGTACGTTCGGCCTGCTCGCCGACGTGCCGATCGCGGAGCTCCGAGGATATGTCGACCAGCTGACCGAACAGCAGCTGTTGCTCAGAACCGACGGACCGTATCCGGTGCTGCAGCTGACCGACGACGGCGCGGCGGCGCTCAAGGGCCTGGCGACTATCGAGCTGTATCGCCAGCCGCGTCCGGTTCCGGGACAGCGCAAGCGCAAGCCGACGGGCGACCCAGCCGCCTGGGATGGCGTGGATCAGGACCTATTCGACGCGCTCCGACAATGCCGGATCGAGGTCTCCCGCGCCCGAGGCGTCCCGCCCTACGTCGTCTTTCACGACAACACGCTGCGCGATCTGGCCCGGCGACGACCGACCACACTGCCGGAGTTGCTGGAGGTCTACGGCATCGGCGCGCGGAAAGCGGAAGACCTCGGACCGATCTTCCTCGAGGTCATCCGGGACTACCGCGGCGAACCCGACACCGAGATGGCGGAAGAGGACCAGTCGAATCGTCCAGACCCCGAAGCCTGAAGCCGGCGAAGCCCTCCAGCTCCTCCTGCCTCCTGTCTCCTGTCTCCTGCCTCCTGCCTCCTAGGAGCACTCGCTNANTACCCCNGCAGCAACTGCGCCTCGTCGCGGGACGAGACCTGGAACAGCTCTCGGGGATAGCGGCGGTANCCGACAATCGAANCATAGATGCTGTAGGCATNCTGGCGATCGAGTGCGAGACCGGCCAGATACTGCAACCGCAGACTCCGATCGCGGTTGATNTCNGCATCTCGNAGCCAGGGTTCCAGATCAGGGCCCCANCCGGCATAGGTCTGCANCAGTTCCACGGTCGACCCCAAACCAACCTCCGCTAACGACTCCCACAGCTCGCTGTCCTCTCGGAACCGCCGGGCGATCTCCTCGCCGTCCACCCTGACTGGNCCGNTCTGCCCCACCAGCACAAGGTCGTAGCCCGAGTCGAGAAAATCGCTGTTCCATAGCGTCGCATCGGGAAACGATTGGACGAAGGTGCCGATCTGACTCTTGGCCGATGCCTCGTCAGTCTCGTACAACGGGACCCACTGCGCNACGACCCCNCCCGGACGCAAGCGTTCCTTGACCAGCTCGTGATACTCGACCGAGTAGAGACTCGCCGCNCCGCGAACCCATGGGTGAATCGGGTCCGAGGTGATGACGTCGAACTNCTCGTCGGTCGTCGCCAGGAAATGGCGCGCGTCGTCGTAGATCACCTCGGTCCTGGGGTCCGACAATACCGCGTGGTTCTCNACCGCAAACTGATTCGACGCGTCGAGCACGCTCGGCTCGATCTCACAGATGACGATCCGCTCGACCTCCGGGTGCCGCACGAAGGAGCCGGCCGTCACGCCGGCTCCCATACCCACGATCAGCACGCTGCGTGGGGCACCGTGAAGAAGCGCCGGCANGTGCCCCAGCATCCGCTCGATCCGCATGTCGAGATCCATGGTCGACGCCACCACCTTGCCNCTGATGTGGAGCTGNCGGAACCCCGACTCGCTGTCAGTGACGGCCACCGACGCGTTCACCCCTTCCTCCACGAAGAGGTATTGCTCGATCGTGTCCCACCCNNAGATGTCGCGGCCGAAAGCAATCAACCCGTTCGGGGTGACCGGCACCGCCCACAGGCTGGTCCCTGTAGCCAGAATGACGANCCCACCTNCNAGCACGGGTCGAAGCCCTGAGCCGCGGAGGAGTGCGGGGACGGAGGCGTCNCCGACCGACGGGGACCGTCGCACCGCNGTCAGGAACATCAGCCCCGCTGCAGCGGCCGCCACCACGACGAGCAGCTGCTGCGCACGCCCGGTTCCGAGACCCGGAATCACNGCCAGACTGAAGATGACGGTCCCAGCCAGCGCCCCACCTGTATTGACCACCGAGACACGCGCCACCAATCGACCCGCATCCGACTCCCCGGCGTTGGCCGCCGCCAGCGCCANCGGGAAGCTCGCCCCCCAGAACAACGTNGCCGGGCCGATCGAGACACCGCAACGGACGATGTCATACNCGAACAGGAGTNCCCGCGACTCGGTCACCCAGGGCAGGAAGTCCGGCCCCACCTCCCAGAACGGGATCTGATACCCGATCATGTAGGCGCCATANGGAAGCGCCGCCAGCAACGCGAGCTGACACCACCCCATGGCCACACCGGCACGAGCNNAGCGCTTCGCCAGCCANGCGCCGCCTAGACTCCCGATCCCGAGCCCGGCCAGGAACACCGCCAGGATCAACGAAAAGTTGTACACGGTCGCGCCAAACAGCAGGGACAACTGGCGCGTCCACACGACCTCGGCGCCGAGCGAGGCAAACCCGGAGAGCCCGATGACGGCCAGCGCGACCGGACGCANGGCCACCCCCGACGGCGCCGGCGCGTCAGGCGCCGCGNTGTGGGGTCTGGCGGCGGCCAACCGTAGCGCCACCAGCGCCACCGCNACGTTCAGCGCAACGGCGACCAGGGTGGTCACGACCGTGTCATACACACGCAGCANGTANAAGCTGGCGNTCAGCACGCCTACGACCGCGCCGATNGTGTTCGCCGCATAGAGCACGCCNGTCTGCGCCACCCCGGTNCGCGTCGCGCCGACCCACCNCGCCACCGCCGGCAAGGTCGCACCCATGAGGATGGTAGGCGGCAAGAGACACGCNACGCAGACAAGGGCCCGCAACAGCACGCCGCCGAGCCCATATCCGACCGCCGCGAGATAGACCGTCTGCACGGAGGGCAGCGCGACCAGCAGGATGAGCCCGATGGCGCCGATCGACANCTCCAGCCCGGCGTAGACACGCAGCGGGTGCCAGGTCCTGGGCACGAGTCTGGGCAGCGCCACGCTGCCCAGCCCCATTCCGCCCATGAAGCTCACCAGCAGCGCGGCGATGGAAATGGACGAAGACCCGATNACGAGCCGCAGGACATGGAACCAAACGAGCTCGTANATCAGCGCCGCGCACCCGCTGCCGAGGAACAGAAACAGCAAGACCGCCGTCAGTACGCGTGACCCCCGTGACTCCATATTGATATNAACGTGGGACGACGGCCGCCAGCGCACCGCTTACCCANAAAGTGCGCAGNGTAGGCCGCNCGAAGGAACACGAGCAAGACCCGTGGCTTCACACGGCCGACAGCAGCGCCTCNACCTGGCNCGCTGCTTCGNGAACCGCGCGCGGGGTCTGCTGCGACTCGATGTCACCCGTTGCCCCGTATTGGTCGAGCCGACGCAGCTCGCCGACGAGCCNGGCCGCGAAGGCCGCGCGAGGACGGTCACGCTGCGTTGTCAGCGAGCCGGCCGGCGGACAGCCCCGGGCAGTGACGCCCGGATGCTGCCGGGCGAAGGTGGCGAGACACCGACGCATGACGAACGTCTTCGCCACCAGCAAAGCAGACCGCGGCGCCTCGCCGGCCGCCAGCAAGGCCGACATGCCGAATCGCACGTTCTCCAGCGTGTTGCCGGCATCCACTTCGGTCGTGATGACGGCGGCGGGCACACCGTGGATCGTCATCTCATCCTTGAACACGAGCGCCTCTGGCTTCTCGAACACGCTCGCAGTCATCGGACCCAATCGGCCGGAGACGAGCACCCGAGACGACCACCCGGCGGCATACAGCTCGGCGGCCCGGCGCGGCACGCCGAGATCGCGGCTGCCGAACACAAAGATGACATCGCTGGGTACCGGGTCGTCGGTCCGCCCCAAGAAGTTCCAGATCGGGCCGAGGAGCGCCTCGAAGGCGGCCTCGTCCAGCGATTCAATCGACGGCGGCATACCGATCTTCTATCACGAGTGGTCCACGCCAAGCCGGCCGGGCCCGCTCCGTACGCTATGATGCTGCTGAGGGTGCACGTCTCGACAGGCTTCCATTTCTTCATCCGCATCATGACGCCTCGGCTCTCAACTGCGGTCTGCCTCGTGCTGCTGGCGGCGGNCCCCGTGGNGAGCCAGANNCCTGACGCGCCGCTTACGCTGGTGTCCGCGGAGGGCCGGCTTTCGCTGCCGACGGTGGTGTTCGACGGTCGCCGGATGGTCGATCTGCGCGAGCTGGCGGCGCCGTTCGATCTCTCCATCGCCGACGACCGGCAACCCGGTCGNCTGACGGTGCTGCGTGGCNACCAGGTCATGGTCCTGACCGCAAACGAGGGCCTCGTGTCGGTCGCCGGNCGCCTCGTGTCGCTGCCGTCCCCACCCGTGGAGCGCGAGGGGGTCTGGTATGTGCCGATCGANTTCATNGGACGCGCGATTGNCCTGGTTCACGACCAGACCGTCGAGCTCAGACGCCGCTCCGGTCTCGTGATTGTCGGCGACATCCGCGTGCCCCTGGTGGTCGCTCGGTATCGGCGCACCGGCCTTCAAGCTCGACTGCGTCTCACGATCACGCCAGAGGCCGAACCCGTCNTCGAGCAGGANACCAACCGGCTTGTCATTACCTTCGAGGCCGACGGCGTCGACCTGGTCCAGGCCGATCTGGTCAGGGACGACCTCGTGCGGGGGCTCCGCGGCATCGAGACGCGGCCCAGCTTGATGGTCGATCTCGGCGAGGCGTTCGACTCTTNTGAGGAGACGCTCGAGCCGGCGTTGGGCGGAGGCGTCGACNTGATCATCGATCTGCGGGCNGCCGTNGCGACGACCGCCCGCGTCGCCCCAGCGCCGAGGCCNGCCGCACCGTCGNCGGNCGACGCCGCTCCAGACCCNGACCTGCCGGCNCTNTCCGAACTGGCGCCGCCACGAACNATCCGCGCCATCGCGATCGACCCTGGNCACGGCGGGGACGAGNCCGGCGCCCNTGGCCCNAANGGCACCCTCGAGAANGACGTTACGCTCAGCGTCGCNCGCCGACTCCGGAACAGNATTGAGAGTCAGCTCGGGCTCCGAGTGGTGTTGACCAGAACCGCCGATGCCACCGTGCCGCTGGACGAGCGGGCGGCGATCGCCAACAACAACCGGGCCGATCTGTTCATTAGCCTCCACACGAACGCCTCGGTGCGCGACACGGCCACAGGCGCCGAGGTCTTCTATCTCAGCCTTGCCGAGTACGACGAGGAGGCCCGCGAAGCGTCCGGATTCGCCGGCCAACCGATTCCGGTGGTCGGCGGTGGCTCNCGGNTGCTCGACATCGTACCGTGGGAAATGGCNCAGCTCCGNTACGTTNACGAGTCGGCCCGATGGGCCGGGATCGTGGCCGACGAGCTCGGTCTTCGCCTACCCATGAGCCCGCGCGGGCTCCAGCAGGCGCCNTTCCGCGTGTTGGTCGGTGCCAACATGCCGGCGGTGCTGGTGGAGATGGGTTTCATCTCCAATCCGGACCAGGAGGCGCAGCTCACGGTGACGACATTTCAAGACGCCATCGTGAACGGCCTGCTGCGCAGCATCATTCGGTATCGNGACGAAGTCGCGCGCGGGGTGCCACCCCCCGGACCGGCGACGGATGAGCCGCCCGANGGACCGAACCCGGCCCAGAGGCCGAGCCNNTGAAGCCCACCTACTGGATCTACGGCTCGCTGGGCGNGGCCGCCGTGCTCGGCACCTGGGTGCTNTTTGTGGGGCTGCCCCGCTGGTATCCGGCAAGTTCCCCCACCCCGACCGCAANCGAGACGCCCGCAGGGATGCCGACNGATGGCGCGTCGGTCGAGGCAACGCTGTTCTACATTTCCGATGATGGGATGCAGCTGGTCGGATTCGAGCGACGGTTGGAGCGCAATGCTGAACTGACCGCACAGGCCAGGATCATTCTCGAAGCACAACTCACCGAGCCGCCGGCCCCGCTGCTGTCACCGATTCCACCCGGCACACGATTGCTCAACTTCTACCTCACCGAGCGCGGCGATGCTTTCGTCGACCTCAGCGAAGACGTCACACTCGCTCACACGGGCGGCTCGCTCGAGGAGCTGTTCACCGTGTATGCGATCGTAAACGCCGTCACCACCAATCTTCCGGAGATCAACGCCGTCCAGCTTCTCGTCAACGGCGAGGAGGTCGACACCCTGGTGGGACATGTGGACNTACAAAGCCCACTCGAACGCAACATGCAATGGGTCGCCGACCCCGACGCCGACCCGGCGCTCGAGACAGGGCCGACACCCCTGNCAGAGCCGGCGCTCGAGGNAGAACCGGCNAGACAATCNACGATATGACACCGCACACACGAAGCGATGGCCGCCCGGCGGACCAGCTCCGCCCGACCCGACTCACGCCAAACTATCTCGAGCACGCCGAAGGGTCGGTCCTGATCGAGGCGGGGCGGACACGNGTCATCTGCACGGCNAGTGTNGAAGACAAGGTGCCGCCGTTCCTTCGCGGCACGCGCAGGGGCTGGGTGACGGCCGAGTATGGCATGCTCCCGCGTGCGACCTCTACGCGCACTGCCCGCGAAGCCAGCCGAGGCAAACAAGGCGGACGCACACAGGAAATCCAGCGCCTGATCGGCCGGTCCCTCCGCGCGGTNACGCGGCTCGAGGCGCTNGGCGAGCGGACAATCTGGATCGATTGTGACGTNATTCAGGCCGACGGTGGAACACGCACGGCGGCGATCAGCGGGGGNTTCGTCGCGCTCGNCTTTGCGCTCCAGCATCTGAAGGAACGTGGCGTGCTCGAACGGATTCCGATCGTCGACCATGTCGCGGCCACCAGTGTCGGCATCGTCAACGACACGCCCCTCCTGGACCTCGCCTACGACGAGGACTCGACGGCCGAGGTCGACATGAACGTCGTGATGACCGGGGACGGCCGCTTCATCGAGGTNCAGGGCACCGCGGAAGGGGCCCCGTTCTCCCGCGCCTCGCACGACNTGTTGCTGGCGCTGGCCGAAACCGGCATTGGTCAGCTGGTCGCGCTGCAGCGCGAGCTGGTGGGCAACATCCTCCAGTGACCGGCCGGCCGCCGACCCGTCTGCTGGTCGCCACGACGAACCTCGGCAAGCTCGACGAGATTCGTCGGATCCTCGANGGNTTGCCGCTNACCCTCGTCACCCTCGCGGACTATCCCCTGACTCCGGAGCCGGAGGAGACNGGGGCGACGTTCGCCGAGAACGCACGNCTCAAGGCGCGCTACTACGCCGTCGCCACCGGCGAGCTCACGGTTGCCGAAGACTCCGGTCTCCAGATCGATGCGCTGGACGGAGAGCCCGGGGTGCGGTCGGCGCGGTTCAACGGCGAATCCTACCCAGAGAAGTTCGCGACGATTCGACGGATGCTCGCCGAGCGAGGAANCGACGCGAGCACGGCGCAGTTTGTGTGCGCGGTCGCGCTCGCGCGCAANGATGAGCTCGCCTGGGAGACCACCGGAATCGTCGAAGGCCGGCTGCACCTGCCGGCGCGGGGGGTTGCCGGCTTCGGCTACGACCCGATCTTCTATTACCCGGCCTATGGCCGTACGCTGGCTGAGGTCACCGCCGACGAAAAGGCGGCAGTGAGTCACCGCGGGCAGGCGTTTCGCAAACTTCGGACGTATCTAGAGCGCACCCCTGGGTGATCGTTGCGGCGTGGGCCGACCGATGCCTTGCCTGAAAGCGGCGAAGCCCACCGGCCTCCTGCCGACTTCTTCCTTCTGACGTCTGACTACTCTGAGCGACCTAGCGACGATTCGAGATCGCCCGCCCGCATCGTCTGCCGCCGGGCCCGCACCGCCAGAAACAGGATCAGCCCGAAGGTCAGATAGGGCGCGGCCAGCAGAAAGACGATTCCGAAGCGGTCGACGGGAAGTCGGCGCTCGGACCCTCAGCGGCGATCGAGTCGCGGCTGGCGCCATGCATAGCCCGTCGTCGGGGATGGAGCCGCAGCGGCCTGACCGGCTCGGATCGACTGCCTGCGCCCGGCCACTGTTCGGGCTATAGTCGTCGCTAGCAATCTCCTCAGCCGGCAGCCACACATTCAGGCAGGCACGAGCATGACCGAGCGCCGCGATTTTCGGCAGACCAAGATCATCTGCACCCTGGGTCCATCGAGCGAGTCGTCCGAACGCATCGAGCAACTGGCCAAGGCCGGCATGAACCTGGCCCGGCTCAACATGTCCCACGGGGACCGCGACAGCCACTTGCTGTCCATTCGCCGGGTCCGCAGCCTCAATCGGCGGCTCAACCATCCGATTACGTTGTTGCTCGATCTACAGGGACCGGAAATCCGCACCGGCGAGCGGCGTAAACAGCTAGAGCTCGAAGTCGGCGAAGAGTTCTCCGTCACCGTCAGCCCGAGCGAAGATACGGAAGAGAAGAGCATNCATATCGACTACCAGGACATGGTTCACCAGCTGAAGGCCGGCGACCCGATTACAGTAGATAACGGCCTGATCAACCTCGAGGTCCTCGAAGTCCGCGAGCATGATTTGCGCTGCCGCGTGCTCGATGGCGGGACCCTGGGCTCACGCAAGCACATCAATTTGCCGGGCGTCAGGGTCAACCTGCCCTCGATCACCGATCAGGACCGGCAAGACATCCTCTTCGCCATCGAGCATGACATCGACTTCGTNGCGCTGTCCTTCGTGCGAAACGCCGAGGCGGTGCGCGAGGCGCGACGGGTGATCGAGGATGCGGGCGGGCACCACGTTCGGCTCATTGCCAAGATCGAAAACCAGGAGGGCATCGACAACCTCGACGAGATCATCGAGGAGGCCGACGGCATCATGGTGGCCCGCGGCGACCTGGGGGTCGAGGTGGAGTTCACCGAGCTGCCGGTGGCGCAGCGCAACATGGTCCGCAAATGCGCCGTAGTGGGCAAGCCGGTCATCGTGGCCACGCACCTGCTCGAATCGATGATCGAGAACCCGGTGCCCACNCGGGCCGAGGTGACCGACGTCGCAAACGCCGTCGACGAGCAGGTCGACGCAATCATGCTCAGCGGTGAGACCGCGACCGGCAAGCACCCCGTGCGCTGCGTCGAAGTACTCGACCGTATCGCGCGGCGCATCGAGAAGGAGGAGGGTCTGGATTTCCATGCGCTGCGCGAGCCGGCGTCGGTTCGGGAGCAGCTCGCGCGCAGCGCGTGTCGGCTCGCCGATTCCCTTGGCTCGCCCGCGATCGTGGTGATCACAAGGCGAGGCCTGCTCGGTCATCTCGTCAGCAGCTTCCGCCCCCGGCGAGCCATNATTTACGCGTTCACGAACATGAGCGCCGCGCGCCGGAAGCTGTGGCTGTCCCGCTCAGTGGTCCCGTTCAAGATGGCGCTGTCGAACGATCCAGAAAAGACGGTCGTCGCCGCCTTCGAGCGACTTCGCAAACACAACCGGCTGGTGCCCGGCGATGCAATCGTGGTCGTCTCCGACGTGCCCACCAGCCACGGCAGCGTCAGCGCCATTCAGGTGCGCACCATCGAGTGACGGTGGGATGGGCCTAAACCCTACGTATGTCTGCGAAAACTGATGATGTTCAGCTTGGATTGGAAAGAACCATAGACCGATGAGGACGCCCTACGACAGCCTAGCACGGGTTTCCGTTCACGTGACAATCACGTCACTTCCCAGATGGATGGCGGCTCTACTCTTCGTCTGCCCAACGTTGGGTGAACCCGACTCGCCGGTTATGGAGCGGTCTAACGGGCTCCTCGCTAGGCTCTTCAGGCTCTGCGAAGAACTGGTGAACGGTGGGCAGCCTCGCCGGGACCGAGTTCCGCTCTAGTGCGCGGTGCCGCTCAGCGATCTCCAGCTTCAGCTGCATCGTTCGTTGAAACTGGGGACTACTGAAAACCTTGATCGCCCGTTGAATCTCGGGACTGCGGAAAACGTTGAGCTGCTCTTTCATTGCAGCCCCGG
This sequence comes from Acidobacteriota bacterium, assembly GCA_002726085.1. Classification (GTDB taxonomy): domain Bacteria; phylum Acidobacteriota; class Vicinamibacteria; order Vicinamibacterales; family UBA8438; genus NP936. The sequence continues at coordinate 21,511 of PBRZ01000063.1, read as the reverse complement.
CGAGCTGTAACTGCGGCTGAATAGCCTGCAACTTTGGTCCGATCTCTTGCGCCATCTCCTGAGCTCGAAGAATCGTTTGGGCGAGACCTGGGTTGATCGTCATCATGCCTGTATTGTGCCATGACCTTCGCCTTCCTATCGTCCCGCCCGACAATGGCCGGCGACCTGGCGCGGTGTCCGACCCGGGGCAATGTGAATCGGGAACCGCAACCAGAATCGCCGGCCAGCTTGGTGACCCGAGGAGCCGGGCCGAGTTCATCCCAACCGATAGAGACGGTGCTCTCCGATGACCGTCACAGGCTGCTTCCCAGCGGCCCACGACGGCTCGCTCCCCGAGGGCACCATCGCTGCCGGCGCGTGGTAGTGATCGGCGCCGCCGGTGAGATCGAGCAAGACGTCGTCGAGGAGACCATCGACGAGGAACACGCATTCGCGGACCGCTGGTTACACGCTGGCATTCGGGAGCGTCCCGTCGTTGACGAAGAACCGCGCCCACGACATCACCGCGCGGTAGTTAGCCTCGCCCCCCTGGAGGAGCCAGCAGGAGAACTGCCACCGTTGATGGCAGACGCGACGCCAATCACGTGACCAGCGCCGCGGGTGCCTCACGCGATTTCGGACCACGCAGCCGACCGAGATTAGCCCCTCGATCCGTTCCCCGCGGGCCTCGCCCCAAATTGTTGGGGCAACCGCGTGGCGGCCGGTGAGGGCCTGGAGCTTCGGAAACACCGCGCGCACCCACGGGTTCTCGTCGATGTGCTGGCGAATCGCCCCGAGGCACTCCTCGGCGTAGGTCGCCGACGCCGACACGATCAGCCCCGCCTCACCCGGGTCCACGCCGAGCTTCCAGATCGGCCGACCGATCGAGAGCTGACTGGTCTTTCCATGCTCGACCGGCGCCCATATAACCGCCTGCTCGTGCTCGGCGATCTCCTCGTGCCAGCGCTTCTGGAACGGCGCGCTCGTGAAGCCGAACAGACCGTCGATGAACGCAGACGGGCCCTCCCGGGCGCGCCTGAGACGTCGCTCTTGAATGGCGGCGAGGGCCTCCCGCTTCGTGCTCACTTCGACTCAGCCTCCCGCACCTGACACGCCTGGCTGTGTATCGTGCAGCCGCTCGCTTGGCAGTGGTCGCAGCAGTACTGCCTCGGCGACGACGGCGGGACGTCTCGCTCACAGCCGACCGTGAGGCAATAGTTCTTCGCCACTACGCGCTCGCCTCCAATTGGTCGAACAACGACAGCTGTGCCGGAACCGGCAGCCGCCCAGGCCGGTCTAGGAGATGCGGTACGCAACCCGCGCCGCAGTCCGCGTACGCGATAATCACCGGTACCAGCTGCCACGTGGACCCACGGCCATAGCTCTGGTGCTCGGCGCGGATAATCAACGGCCGCCCACAGACGCAGGTTGTTGTCTGATAGCCGCGTCCGGTCACGACAACCTCCGCACCATCTGCACGACCGGCCGCCCCTCCGACACGCGCGGCGTCAACGGCGTCTCGTTCGACACAATTCGCCACGACGATTCCGGCTTCGTCAACGTCGACACCCCCAGCAGCCGGCAGAACGCCGCGCGCCGCTCGAGCTGCCGGTCGTCCAGGTGCACGAACCGGTCGACCACCGGTGAGCCCGGCGACGACGCACGCCACGCCCAGCCAACCCTGACGCCGATGACACACCCCACGAGAGCTGCTCCGGTCATACCGTCACCTCCAGGAACGCCTTTCACGTCCTTCCTGCCGCGAGCCGATTACGAGGATGGACGGCTGGGGGAGGTCCCTGCACGGAGACTCAGTCACTCTGGGGACGCGTACCTCATGCCGTCCGCGACAAGCTGAACCGGGGAGGACTCCATCACTCGTCCTCAGCCTGACTGGAGGCACGCCCATGGCCGTCATCGACTTCGTCAACGGCGTCTTCTCGGCGGCGTTCATCATCGGTGTCTGCGTCGTGACCAGCGCCGTCCGCTCCGCCTGCTTGCGCACTGGTGGCCCCTTCTCGAGATAGGCCCAACGCGTTTTCCTCGCGCGATTTCTCTGCCCGCCCAACACAGGAATTTCAGGGCGCGGACTTGTGGGTGGGACCCGATTCCAACCGGTGTGAGACAATCCGCCCATGGCCCCCTCAGGCGGCCGATTGATGCGGTTTAGACCGCACCCTGGCGCCGTCCTCGCCATCCTGGCTGCGCTCTTCACCCGAGTCTGGAACCTCGTCGGACCCGAGCCTGCGTTCCCCTCAGTCCTCACGCTCGTGCTGCTCGGCGTCGGTGCGTTGCTCCTCTTGAGGACCCAACCCAAGTAGCCGTCGCCCCTTTTCGCCGAGAATCCCGACGGAATTTCTCGGGGCGGATTTGTGGACGGGGTCCTCTCCCGATCCGGCGGCCCCAGGTTGAAGGGGGGCCCGGTCTCGAGGGTGGGCGAAAGTCGCCGGGCGCACTTACGCCGATCGGAGTCCCCGTAAGTCACTGATAGGCCACAGGCGAAGGTCGCCCAGAACCCCAGCAAAGGCGCACCTTTCGCTATCCCTGTGCGTCCGATAAAAGAGATTACGTTAACCTGTAACCTATTGTGTATTAAGCACTTATGATACACCGATAACCCAGCCCAGAGCAAGCGAAAACGAGGCACGCATCTGGACGGCCGGGCTCTTTTCCTCGTCTCCCTGTTCTCAAGGGCAACGGCGAAGTAGTGGAAGAAGAAAGGACCCGGATGGGTATAGTTGAGGGATAGGAGATGAAGACGTAGGGTTCCCATCCCCCTATATCCCCCTTCCCGTCGTCGGGGCCTGCTACCCTGGGGGCCTGGGCGTCTGATGGAGTAGATTCCTGGATAGTGTCGAGGAGGGTCCGTATGCAGCGTGGTGGACTCGGCCGGATCGGCGTCGGCGTGGCCCTTGTGCTCGTTGTGATGTTGCTGGGATCGGCTCGGCTCGGGCTGGCGCAGCCGCCCGACGGGACCAGTGACGCGCTGCGGGACCCAACGGCTGTCACGCAGACTGGCGACGCCATCACCCTCCCTCGACAGCCGGTTGCGGATGAACGGGCGTCGGAGAGACAAGGGAACACACGGCTGTTCATCGTGTCCGTGCTGGTCATCGTGTCCGTGCTGTTCGTGCTGGCGGTTAGCGTTGTCGCTAGAGCGATCTTCAGGTGGGCGGTCGGCAATCATCCTCATCCGCCCGAGCCGTGAGCGGACCTGCACCACCCCTGCGTCAGGAACGACGAGCCTCATCGTGGTCATCCCTTCGCCCGATTCCACGGCCGGCGTGTGCCGCGCCGGACCCAGGGGTTGAGTAGCTGCGGGTTCTCGTCAGGTGGGAGGCCGAGGTCTGTGGGCTCGACCTGCCAGACCTCGACCTTGAGACCGGTGTGCCGTTCGAGGAGCCTGGCCATGGCCCGCTGGCGGGGGGAGAGTGGCACTCTGGCAGCGGGGCCGTTGACCACGATGAGGCGGAGTGATGTCTGGTCGGCAGATTCTGCAATGAACGTCGGGTAGCCAGTGCGCAGCACGCGGTAGCCGTCGGCCTTCAGGTCCTCGAGGACGTAGGCTTGCGCATCGGTGGCTGGTCGACCACCTGGGTAGCGCATACCCGGAGACACGCCCCTCACTCGGGGCGCTTCCTTCCCCTTCGTCCGTGCTCGTCCCTTCGCCCGCTTCTTCGTCATGCGGTCCTCCGCTGCAGGCTCATCGTGTAGGTGAAGGCCGACCGGCGGAGCCGCCCGGCTTCGGCAAGCATCCGGAGATGTGACGAGGCGTGGGCTACCGGCAGGCCCGTGACGGCAGCAACGTCGAGCGAGGTCCGGGCCCCGTCTCGCACGGCGCCGTAGACGCGGCCTTGTGGCGTTCTACCCATCGACCTTCTCCAGTTGAACGCGTAGGATGGAGCAAACTGGAAGGGGGGAAGGTATGTCTACCAAGCTGGTGCTCATCCTCATCGTGGGATGCGTTGGCGCAGCCGTCGTTTCCACGCTGGTCGCACACGGGCTGGGGTTCCACTCCAGTGGCGGCGTTGTGGGGGGAACGACCGGCGGCATTGCTGGAGGCCTCATCGTCGCTCTCAACAGAAAGAAGAGCTAGGACCGGCCACCCGAACCGACTGAAGGAGGAACCGTGTCCAAGGTTCGACTCGTCACCACCGTCGGAACCGTGACCGCTGTCGTCGTGGGAGCGCTGATCGCCTTCTGGATGGCAGGCGAGCTCACCCCATGGCACATCGGCTTCGGGGCCCTTTTCGCCCTGACGGCGCTGCTCAAGAACATCAACCTCTACAGGAACAGCCAGAACCGGCCGCGTGGCTAGTTCCCGATGACACAGCTCGGTATCAGTCAACACTTCCCCCCTCCTCGAGCACGTCAAGAATCACCGACTCCCGCTCTTGAAACGCCGGCCAGCACGCGGGGTCGGCGAGCAGCTCGTCGAGCATGGGTCCCGCCTGTTCTGAGAAGTGCGCCGCCAGGGCGTCGTCGCTGAGGTTCTCGACGCCCTGCGTTGGCGACTCTGGTGTGTCGGCCGTGGCCTTCTCGACGCGGCCGAAAGCGACGATCGCCGCTGAGAGCTGCTTCACGAGGGAGGTCTTGCCGGGGTCCTTCTGGACGGCCTTCGAGACCTGAGCCAGCGCGCGCCGCACGTTCTGCCGCACCTGGTCGGCGCTGAGCTCCAACGCGTCGTCGACGTCTGGATTGTCGGGTGAGGACGGCGGATCCGGAGGCGCCGACAGGTCAGTCGGAACCGGGTCGCCAACGCTTACCGTGGCGGCGAGCTCCTCCTGTAGAGCGCGGCGTCCCTGACGGCGTCGAGTCTGTTTAGCCATCACCGCCCCTCGACGCCGAACCCTGTGGCACAATGGCCGCTCCGAGGGCCCGCGATGGACCAAATCTTGATGATGGTGGTGGCCATCGCCTGTCTGATGCTCGCCACCGCCGCGACTGCCTTTTTCATCGGGTTAGCTCTCCTGACCTCGGCACGCCGGTCCGATTCGCTCGGAACAACGCTGCTTGAGCTGGGCCGCCCACGACAGCCTCCGATGCCGTTGAGGCACCCGCTCGGACCAAGGTCCCGGCGCCGCTCTCATCAGACTGCACGCTGACCTCTGCCCGCGGGATCGGCACACGCTCCGTATCTTCCTGACGACCCGCGTAGACCTTCCGCGCGACGATCGTGGTGACCTGGGCGTCGTCCTGCCAGAGCACTGGTCAACCGCGGCCGACGTCACAGCCGCCGCCCAGGGCTTCACCTTCGGATTCGAGTCGGTGACGATGGCCCGCTTCCACCCCTTCGGGATGAAGGCGTGCATCGAGCCTTTCGGTACCGGGATGCCGTAGACGACGAACTGGATCACGCGGCTCTCCACTGCTGCTCAGCGCACCGATGGAGCTCGCCCGCCGGAATGGTCAGAATCGAGTGCTTGCACCCTTCCGGGCAGGGCCTCGACGTAAGGATTCGCGGGCTCGGCGTATCCAGCGAAATCATCGACCCGTCGATCCACTCGACGCGCTGCACACCGGCCTCGCAGTCTGGACACGCCTGCACGCCCCAGAAGTCGCTGTGTATCTCGATGGTGTCGCTCATCGTCGTCGGCCTCCTGGCGTCCGCGCGATCCGGTCCAGGTCGGACTCGTCGATGGTCCGATCCTGGTTCTCGGTGATTTCCAGTGTCTGAGAGCCCAGGTCGAGCGCCACTTCCCTCCCGAGCTCCCCGTGCCGGTTCTTCAACAGCTTCGCGAAGATGACGTTGCGGTACTTTCGGCGCTCGATCGGCGACAGGGTGACGCTCCAGTCGAGGCGCCGGAGCCCGATGAGGTAATCGAGCACCTCCTCGTAGACCCCGGAGTCTCTGGAGGACCCGAGGTGACCTACCCCGTGATCATCTCCTTTGAGTTGCTGAATCAAAGGACGTTGAGCGAAAAGGGCGTGTTGGGTATCTTGAAGCTGTCCTACTCTAAGGTACCAGGACTGCGTAAACTGCTTGGAGAGTAGCCGACGCCACCTTCGCCCGGGCCCGCGAGCTGGAGGAGCAGGAGCGGTGAATTCGGAACCTGAGGACGCACCAATGAAGACCTGCCTTTACTGCGGGGGAACGGACGAAGACGCCTCGACCATCTGCAGGCACTGCGGGAAGGATTTTCCTGCCCAGCCCGATGTCCAACAGGTGCCGGTCGAGACCGGGCCGGAGGCGCACTGGGCCACGACGACGGTGAAGTGGGGGTGCGGGCCGATCCTGCTCCTGCTCGCACTCTTGATCCTCCTTAGCAATTTCTTCTGATTGCAGCATGGGACGCTGGGGCCACCGCGTGAAGCTCGCCCGCGGATTCTCTCGGTGTCCGTTGACCCAGCGGAGGAGTCCATGAAGACCTGTCCCTTCTGCGCGGAGGAGAACCGGGAAGCGGCGATCGTCTGCCGGCGCTCGTTCCACTTCGGGAGTCAGCATGAGCAACGGTGACCACGACCCACGGCGCCTAGCCGGCTCGTCCAAGCCGGACCGCATCTTGATCTGCGCCGGTCTGGCGTTATTGATTCTGTACGGCCTTCAGGTCACGGGCGTTCTTCCTGAGGTGACGAGCGCTCCCGGTCCGGCGTGGAACGCCGGGATCGCTCTGCTGCTGTTAACCCTCGGTGCGGTCGGCATCAAGAAGGTTAAGTCCCTTGAATTGACACTGGGCAAGTACAGCTTCGGGTTCGAGGCTGAGCGCTACGAGCCGACCCCCCAACAGGAGCGGGACGCGATTGAGGCCTCTGCGGACAACGTCACCCCTGACCAAGAGCAGAAGGCAGAGGCGCTTGTCAGTGAAGCCAAGACCAGAGACGAGGAGAAGAGATCGGCGGCCGATTTCCTGGTCCTGGCGACCGACGCGTGGCGAGCTGAGAAATTCGATTCCGCGATCGACTTGGCACTCCGAGGGCTGCGTCTAGAACCGTCCAACGCGCGGCTCCGTGCTTCGTTGACGGATAGATTGGGCTCTGGCTACTTTGGACTAGGGGCTAGAAGTGTCGCAGAGAAACTTCATCGGCGAGCCGTTTCGGAAGATCCGGACTTCTCGATGGCCCACAACAATCTGGGCACGGCGATGGTCGTCCAGCTCCGGTTCGACGAGGCCATGGACGCCTATCGCACTGCGATCAGACTTGACCCAAGCAATGCCATTGCACACTTCAACTTAGGCGTCTCGCTACGCGAAGTGGGTGAACTCGACAATGCCATCGAGTCCCTTCGCACCACGATCAGGCTCAAGGAGGACTTTGCGAAGGCACACAGCAACTTGGGCGAGACGTTGCGCAAGCTCGGCCGAAACGAAGAAGCCGAAGCCTCCTTCGCCCGCGCTCGCGAGCTGGAGGAGCAGCAGTCGTCGACTGAGCCTGGTCGCTGATGGGCGTCTAAACTCGGCCTGATCGGAAGTCACCATGCTGGAGCATTCAGCGACGGACGCGTTCGAGATCGTCAGAACGGTTGGGCTCGCGCTGCCAGACGTCGAAGCCACCACGAAGTACGACGGATCGCCGGTGCTGAAGCTCGGCGGCTGCTTCATGGCAGGCCTGGCCACTCATCGCTCAGCCGAACCAGACACGCTCGTGGTCAGGTTCCGCCTAGAAGAACGCGAATTGCTCCTGGAGGATGCGCCAGAGACCTACTACCTGACCGACTACTATCGAATCCATCCCGTGGTGCTCGTGCGTCTGTCGCGCGTTGATCGTGACGCCCTCGGCGACCTGCTGTCTTTGTCATGGCGGTTGACCTCTGCGAAAGCACGAATTCGCGGCCGGTCCCGCCGCAGCGCTGAGGCTGACGCCGCCTTCGCCCGCGCCCGCGAGCTAGAGGAGCAGGGGCGGTGAGGGGGGAGCTGATGATTCAGCTCCACAGCAGCCGCACCTGGTACAGCAGGGCGACGATCAGGACCAGCACCGCGATCCCGATGGTCGGGTCGATCCACGTATCGAAACGCGTGTCGAAGTACTCACGAAATGACTGCGTGCGACCAGACAACCTCCACCTGATGTAGCAGCCGATCAACTCGGGTATCGCGAGCGTGCGCCCTCTCTTCCACCTCTCAGGCCACACGTCAGCAGCGCTGTTGTCAGCCTGCCAGAGTCAGTGTAGCTGGCTGCCAACGCGGTCGTCAGTTGTAATTCCTCTCTCTGGTTGGAAGCGCTGATGGGCGTCTACACTCGGCCCGACTCCCCGTTCTTCTGGCTCGCGCTCGAGCGGCCACGACGCAAGCCGATCCGCGAGAGCACCGGCATCCCGGTCGACGGCGGAACTGCTGAGCAGACGCGCCACAATCGACGCCTCGCGCAGGAAGCCTACTCCGCCCGCATGGGCGATCTGGCGCTCCAGCGCTTCGAGCTCCCCGGGACGAAGCCGGAGATCGCCGACTACCGCGAGTGGTACCTCGAGCACATCACCAGCCAGAAACGTGCCCACCTCCGCGAGGCGTCGATCCTGCGACAGCTTGGCGCCTTCTTCGACGTGTTCGCGCTGGACCGTATCACCATCGACGACGCCCACGAATGGCGCACGGCTCGCAGGGGCGAGGTGTCTGCCGCAACCGTGAACCGCGAGCGCGCCGTCGTCAAGCATCTGATGGGAACCGCGGTCCCGAAGTATCTGGACGGCAACCCGGTGTCTGGACTCCAACCGCTTCGGGTAGCCGAACAGGACGTGCGCACGCTGAGTCGGGACGAGGAAGCGCGTTTCCTCGAGCAGGCGACCGTCGAGGAGCGCGCCGTGATTATCTGCGCGCTGGACACGCTACAGAGACTCTCGAGTGTGGCCGGCCTGCAGCGCGCGCAAGACCACAGAACATACATCCGGTTCCTGGACCCCAAGGCCGGGACGAATCGGAAGGTGCCCGTGTCCAAGCGGCTGAGGAAGGCGCTGAGCGCGCTGCCAAAGAACCGAGACGCCTACTTCACCTCCTGGGCGCACCTCTCGACAGAGGGACGCAGGACCGCCGTGATACGGGTCTTCGAAGATCTGTGTCGACGTGCCGAGGTTCCGCTCGGCCGGCGCGACGGTGGGGTGTCGTTTCACTGTCTGCGGCACACGGGCGCCTCGCGGATGCTGCAGGCTGGGGTCGACATCGAGACCGTGCGGCGGATTGGTGGCTGGGCGAACTATCGCCAGTTGCAGCGGTATCTACACCCAGCCGACAAGGCCCCACCGCACCACACGCGCTCGCCGCNCCACGGGGCGCCTGGGCTCTCAGACCACCTCCTATGATCGACGTCTACGGAAGAAGGCGTCTTCTGCGCCGGCCCGCCGGTGAGGGCAACGGGACCGGCGGTGCTCCACCGCCCCCAGGGCCTGCACGAGTGGCTATAATCGGTGGCGTAAACAGGCGACAACGGTTACGGACTGGGGGCTCCTGTGGCACACGACGAACGGCTTCAATGGCGCGTCCTGCGCGGACTGGCGGCTGTCGCATTTCTCACCCTGGCGACCGGGCCGGCCGACGCCCAATCCCCAGCTCCGGCCGGTGAGTGGCGAACGTTCGGGGCCGATGCGGCCAACACGAAGTACTCGCCACTCGACCAGATCACGGCAGACAACTTTTCCGATCTGGAGATCGCCTGGCGCTGGACGTCGGTGTCGACCGATGTCACGAGCCGCAACGAGAGCATCCGACCCGGGCAGTTCAAGACGACGCCGCTCATGATCGGGGGGCTGGTCTACGCCAGTACGGCCCTCGGACAGGTGGCCGCGGTCGACGCCGGCACCGGTGAGACCGTCTGGACCTACGACCCACAAGCCTACGAGACGCTTGAACGACCGGCCAACCTCGGATGGCAGCATCGAGGCGTCGCCTACTGGAGCGACGGCGACACTAACGACGCCCGCATATTCATCGCCACCCACGACCTGCGGCTGGTCGCGCTGAACGCGAGCACCGGCGCGCTCTACCCCGACTTTGGCGACGGGGGCACGGTCGACCTGAGCCGGAGCCTCGATCGTGAGATCGACCCCACACGGATCACCCACTCCTCGCCCGTGGCGATCGCGCGCGACACCGTCGTCGTCGGCAGCGTCGTCGCCGACCGCACCAGCACCAAGGAGGCGCCGCCGGGCCACGTGCGCGGCTTCGACGCACGAACCGGTGACATGAAGTGGATCTTCCACACCATCCCGCAAGGCGACGAGTTCGGCAATGACACCTGGCAGGACGAGTCCTGGCGCTACACCGGCCACACGAATGTCTGGTCGTTCATGGCGGTCGACAATGAACTGGGCTACGTTTACCTGCCGATCGGCACTGCGACCAACGACTGGTATGGCGGGCAGCGCCGAGGTAACAACCTGTTCGCCGAGAGCATCGTCTGTCTGGATGCCGAGACCGGAGCACGCGTGTGGCACTTCCAGGCGGTGCATCACGGGCTCTGGGACTACGACTTTCCCACCGCGCCAAACCTGCTCGACATCACGGTCGACGGACGCGATATCAAGGCGCTCGCCCAGGTCAGCAAGCAGGCGTTCACGTACGTCTTCGACCGGGCAACCGGCGAGCCGGTCTGGCCGATCGAGGAACGGCCGGTGCCGGCGAGCACGGTCGCCGGCGAGGTCGCGTCGTCCACGCAGCCATTTCCGACCAGACCGGCGCCGTTCGACCGGCAAGGCATCACCGTCGACGACCTGATCGACTTCACCCCCGAGCTGCGGGCCGAGGCGCTCGAGCTGGTCGAACGGGCACAACTCGCGTCGATCTTCACGCCACCCACAGCCGGGGGCGACAGGCCGACCATCCAGCTACCGGGCGACGGCGGCGGCGCGAACTGGCCGGGCGCCGCAGTCGACCCGGAGACCGGGCGGTTGTTCGTTCCGTCGTCGACCACACCCAAGGTGGTGGAGCTGCTCGAGCCCGCCGCACCGGCCAACGTCCACTGGGCGCCGGACTACTGGTCGACCGGCGTGCCGGGTCCACGCGGGCTGCCACTGGTCAAGCCGCCCTACAAGCGGATCACCGCCATCGACCTGAACACCGGCGACCATCGCTGGATGACACCGCACGGGGACGGACCGCGAGACCACCCGGCCCTGCGAGACCTCGACCTGCCGCCGCTCGGCGGCGGCGGTTCCCACGCCGGAGGACCGCTGGTCACGAAGACGCTGCTGGTTGTCAACTACGGCGGACGGGACATGGAGAGCACCGGCGAGGTGTCGCGCACGATCAGCGCGTATGACAAGGACACCGGCGCGCATCTCGGGTCGGTCCTGCTGCCGGCCGCGCCCTTCGGCAATCCGATCACCTACCTGCACCAGGGCAAGCAGTACATCGTGGTCGCCACCGGCGGCGGAGGCTTCCGCGGGGCCGGGGGCGTACCGCCCCAGTTGATCGCATTGAGTCTGCCGGGCGAGCGATGACGATGACGATCAGGCCGATCACGACGCCCCGGCGTCGGGTGATCGCGCCGCGCGTCCGGCGAGCCGGTCCAGGCGACGGGAGGCGTCAACCGATGTCCACGTGCTATCTCGTGCTGTTCGCGCTGCTGCTGCCGGTGACGGCTGCGGCACAAGACTTCGAGGGTCGCGACAAGCTATTCGCGCACTCGCAGGAGTTTCGTCAGGACGTGGTCGAGGTGACCGATGGGGTGCATGTCGCGATCGGGTTCGCCCTGGCGAACGCCATCCTCATCGAGGGGACCGACGGGCTGATCATCGTCGACACGACCGAGAGCGTAAGCGCGGCACGCGCCATCAAGACGCGGTTCGACCAGATCTCGACGAAACCGGTCAAGGCGATCATCCACACGCACAGCCACCCGGACCATGTCGGCGGCACGCGCGTGTTCGCCGGCGACGACCAACCGGAGATCTACGCGCACGAGACGCAGCGCCGCGAGAACCTGCCGGCGCGCGTCGGGCGTGGCGGGCGTGGCGGCGGCAACCAGTTCGGCGGCGGCCTCGACCCCGAGGATCGGCCAAACGCCGGGATCGGTCCTCGGCTGGTGCTGGGTAGAGGCGATGGCTATCTGCCGCCAACGACGACGTTCGCCGGCGACCGCTACGATCTCGAGGTTGGCGGGGTTCGCCTCGAGCTGGTGTACGCGCCCGGTGAGACCGACGATCAGATCTACGTCTGGCTGCCCGAGAAGCGGGTGCTGCTCCCGGGTGACAACTTCTATCGAGCGTTTCCCAACCTCTACGCCATCCGCGGGGTGCCACTGCGGCGGGTCGATCACTGGGTCGAGAGCCTGGCCAGCATGGTCGCCAAGCAGCCCGTCCATCTCGTGCCGAGTCACACTCGGCCTATCAGCGGCGCCGAGGCCGTGCGAGACGCACTCACCGACTACCATGACGGGGTGCAGTCGGTGCTCGAGCAGACGATCGCCGGCATGAACGAGGGGCTCCGGCCCGATGAGCTCGTGGAACGGGTGGCACTGCCGGCGCATCTCGCCGACAACCCCTATCTCCAGGAGTTCTACGGCACGATTCCCTGGTCGGTGCGCGCCATCTACACCTTCTACCTGGGCTGGTTCGACGGGAACGCCACAACCCTCTTCCCACTGTCCAATGCCGAGCGGGCGCGCCGGATCGTCGGGCTGGCGGGAGGGGAGGCGGCGACACTCGACGCGGCGCGTACCGCGCTCGATGGCGGCGACGTTCAGTGGGCGGCCGAGCTGGCCGACTACCTGCTAGCCGGCGACCCCGACCACCAGGAGGCGCGACGGCTCAAGGCGCGGGCGCTGACGGCGCTTGGCGAGCGCCAGATCAGCGCGAACGCGCGGAACTACTACTTGACGACCGCTCGGAGCCTGTTGACGGACCCTTGAGGGCGGCGCCCGCACCCTGGAAGCCTGCGGCGAGGCCGCCCGTCAGTTGGCCAGCGGGTTTGGCCGAATCTGAAACCGAATTATCTCGCTGGTCATCCCCATGCCGCCTTCGTTGTGCCAGTTCACGGTGGAGTTGTAGCTCGTCCAGATGCCGCGTCCGCTCCAGCCCGCATTCGGGTCGTCGATCCGCCCGTCGAGCCCGCGGCTGTAGAAGCCCAGCGGATAGGGGACGCGCATGACGACCCACTCGCCGGTCTGCGGCAGTAGCGCGATCAGCGAATCGGATGTCGTTCCGTTCGCGATCGGCACGTTCTCACCCAGCCCCAGAATGTTGAACTGGTCGACCCAGTTGTAATAGTGAAAGTCGGCGCTGCCCGCACCCGTAACGCCCTTCATCTGCGGGCCCGGAGTCTGATACAGCGTCCACCCCTCGGGGCAGTGCTGTCCCGTCGCGCTCGGACCGTTCAGCACCGCGCATTTGCTGCGGTCGAAGCTCGCCAGGTGGCCGCTCCCTCCAAGCGCGGTCCAGATCAGCCCATTGCGATCGACATCGATGCCGCGCCCCCCGTGACCCCACTGGCTCGGGTCGACATCCGGATTCTCGAATGGAGGCTCGTACACCTCGGCGATACAGGTTTCGGGCGGGTTGTCACCGAGATCCAGCCGGAGGATCCGGCCGGGCACCGGGAGACGTCGCGTGATCCAGATTGAGCCGTCGACCGGGTTTGGGATGACACCGTAGGCAAACCCCCCGAGCCGTGTATCCTTTGTTGGGTCGACCGCCTCGCCCGGCTCGACATACTCGCCGATCCTGCCGTCACCGTTCGTGTCGATGACCGTCGGGCACCAGCCCTGCGATGCGCGCTCATCCCCGGTCGCATCGTACATCCGGGTGTTCAGCCACCCCACCACGTTCGTATCCCCGCTGAACCACAGGGTGTCGGTGGCGTCTTCGGCAAAGTGGAGATGGTGCGTCCCGTAGCAGCTGTCGACCAGCACGAACTTCTCCGTCCCGGGGTCGTAGTAGGAGATCTGCCGGCCGCTCCGCTCGATCGGGAAGTGCGTGGCCGACGGATGGCCCGACCCCTCCTTGCACCAGTCAGGATTGTCGGAGCGGCGGATCGCCGAGGTCATCCAGACCCGGCCCTTGGCATCCATCATCGGATTGTGCGGCACCTCGGGAGTACCCCTCGGAGCGTCAGCACCCCAGTAGGGGGACGGGACGAAGTTTGGCGAGTCGGCCGAGTATGAGCTCCCCCGGGACTCGAATTCCTGGCGCATGGGAATGCTCAGCTCGACGGACGCATTGGCCACCGGATCGGTGATGGCCAGCGAGCCCATGCGAAAACCGACGCCGTAAACCGGCCCGTTCGCGTTCACGGAAGGGTTGCGCTTGTCGGTGACGACCTCATCGTGGACAAACCCAGCCGGGGTGGACCACCCCCACGTGGTCAGAACCACGTTGCGCTCGACGCCCTGTGGTCGAGGCGGTGTCGGCGGCACCTCCCCTGCGGCGATGCGATCCGACCAGTCGGCAAACAGCTCGAGGCCACGCGGGCGTCCCATCCCGGTCAGACCTCCGCTCATGCCCGGCCCGCTCGGCCCGACACGCACACGATGATCCCAGGCAGCAACGGTCGAGTCGAAGTCACTCAGATTCTGAACGACTCGGGTTGCCCGGGTGCCCATCTGATGGCACATCTGGCACCCATCCTTCAAACGGTCGACCCACTGGGCCTGGCTCTGCATCGACTGGCCGACGCCGTTCCCATCCGCTCCCGTACCGGGAAACTCGCTCGGAGCCGGAACCTCGAGCAACGAATACCAGTAGCTGGCTGGGAAGACCTGGGCCGCTTCCTGCGGCGTGGCGGCCTGCCTCGCGGTCAGCGACAGGTCCTGACCAGGTGACGCGTCGACAGGGCTCGAATCAGCCAGCCCATAACCCCTGACCCACACGCTGTATGTCGCGTCAGGCAGATCGGGCACCAGAAAACGCCCGTCGTCGTCTGTGACGACAATCTTTCGGAAACCCGTGTCGAGGTCATCGGTCTCAGCAATCACCCAGACGCCGGCTTCCGCACCGCTCTGGCTTCTGACCGTGCCGGTGATGTCTCCGGACGCCGCGACGGTCGTCGAGCTGCCACCAACCGAAACAAAGACCGCAGCCAGGACAATGGCCACCGCCGACCGGCCGACGTTCGAACAAAGCTCCACGCTCATGGTCGCCTCCACTCTGCACACTCACGTCGCAAGGATCTGCGAAACAGCTGCGCATCACCAGTCTTGAAGCCTCGGAGCCTGTGAGACGCAGGCACACCGCCATGGGTAATAACACATGATCCAGGCCGGGCTTCCTATGACGCCGATCATGCGGCAGCCTGGACGCCCGGGACTGGTCGCCGAGCTCGACGATGCGACGCAGGAGCTGGTCCTTCTGCTCAGTGGTCAGCGAGATGTTCGGACGACGAAGGTTGAACTCCGGGCCGACCTTTCCCATGAGCTTGCCCATGGCATACGTGCACTGAAGCCCGAAGCGTGAGGTGCGAAGCTGGCTATCGTAGAGCCGACCTGTTGGCTCACTGCAGGTCGTCGGACCAATCCTTTTCGTCGCTCAGAACCGCACGATGGCCGCGACGTGCGGGCGCGTGAGCCAGGCGTTGCTCGTGCCGGCGTCGATGTCGAGGCGCTTGGTGAAGTGCAACATGAGGTCGAGCGTCAGGTTCGGCGCCGGCACGTAGGCGACGTTGACCATGTGCAGCTGCAGGTTAGTGCCCGGCATATCGCTGAACATGAAGGGCGACAGCACCGCATCCTGCTCGACCCGTCCATACGTATAGCCCAGCGTGTAGCTGCCAGCGGCGCGTGACCCGCCATACTCCGCCTCGAACCACATGCCGGTGTCGAGGTCTGACGCCGCTTTTGTGTTGCGCACGACGTCCGCAAGCAGCCGGACCGGATACCCGTCCCGCCCGGTGTCGAGCTCGGCCTCGGCGATCACATCGACCATGTTGAAGTCGGAAACCAGCCCGATGATGCCGCCGTCGCCCCCCAGCTCGAGCTGATTGGTGAGAATGCTCCGGAGCGGCCCGACTGCGCGCCCGACGGCCACCTGGTCGACGTTGGTGAACCCGTAGTCGGTCACGGAAAACTGGAGCGTGTGGTTTCCGACCGCGACGCCCACCTCGCCGTAGCCCGCAAACATCTGTGAATTCGAGTCGAGGCTCACTTCATTGACCGTCGTCTGAATCGCCACGAGCGTGATGTCGACGCTGTCGCCGGCGCTCCAGGCGACCTGCTGGTAGACGCCCTCCCAGTTGATGTCGTCATCCCAGGTCATCTGCGTGCGTGTGACCGGGAAGCCGAATTTGCCGGCACCAAGCGTCAGCGCCGACGCGCCATTCGGGTTGTAGACGATGTTGGCCCGGTCGAGATTGAACGGCTTGGGCCTGAAGAAGCTGGTGAACGTCTGATTCGTCGAGGCCGGCGTGCCGTCGTCTCCACTCGCAATCTGAATCTGCAGGTGTGTGTCGTCGTTGATGTCACTGTCGATTCTAAGGCGCAGACGAAGCCGGCCGCGATGACGAGTCGTGCGTCCGTCCTGGTAGAACCCCTCGTAGCGGGTCCGGAGGTCTCCACCGAACTGGATCCGCTCGTACCACGGCGCGGCAGTCTGGGCGAACCCGGTCGCCGGGAACACCCCGAAGACGGCGACCCCGAGCAGCACCAAACGGATGAGCCGCAAGATGAGACTGCGAAAGTTTGTCGTCAGAAGGCGCATATGGCGAGCATACGGTAGCAGGGTTTCAGGCCGGTTACGAAACAGGTTGATTCCAAATGAGCAGGCGGGACGGCCATCGACTTAAGCAGGCAGGGCGGCCATCGACGGATTTCCGGCCTTCCCGCCAACTCCTCTCGTGACTCCGGAGAGTGCGGCGTGTAAGATACGCGATAGAATTTGTTTCCCCTCAAGTACCATCAGGCTGGAGGACGGAATGCGTAGCCGTTGGTTTGCGTGCTCGGCGGCCGGACTGGTCGTCGGTCTCTTCTCGGTCGCGTATCCCGGCGCCGCCCCCCCCGAGCAACAGGGCGCACCGGTAACAGGCGGCGTCCCCGATCAGGCGCTCGTCAACCGGTATTGTCTCGGGTGCCACAACGACCGCGCCCTGCGGGGCGGGCTATCGCTCGAAGGGGCCGCGCTCGACGACGTCGCCGGCCACACCGACGTGTGGGAGCGCGCCCTGAGAAAGTTGCGTGCCGGCGCCATGCCCCCAAGCGGGGCGCCGCGCCCTGACGAGACCGCCTACGCCGGCCTACGTGCCTACCTCGAGACCGAGCTCGATACCATCGCCGCCGCTGCGCCGAATCCCGGCCGCACAGAGACCTTTCGCCGGCTGAACCGCACCGAGTATCGGAACGCGATTCGAGATCTGCTCGCGCTCGACGTGGACGTCGCAGCGCTGCTGCCGCGCGACGACGCGAGCTTCGGCTTCGACAACGTCGGGGTCATCGAGCTGTCTCCCACGCTGATGGAACGATATCTGGCGGCCGCGCAGAAGATCAGCCGCCTGGCCGTCGGGAGCATGGCGATCGTACCGGGCAGCCGCGTGGTGACGCTACGTCCCGATCTGACCCAGGAGGGACACCTCGAGGGGCTGCCGTTCGGCACCCGCGGCGGCGCCTCCGTCGAGCACACCTTCCCACTGGACGGCGAATACGAAATCGAGGTGCGCCTGGCGCGGAACCGGAACGAGAACGTCGAAGGCCTGCGTGAGCCGCACGTGCTCGAGATGGCGCTCGATGGCGAGCGTATGGGGCTGTTCACGATCGTCCCGGACCGGAACCGCATGGGCAGCTACTACGCCGACGAGGACGTCGACAAGCACCTGAACTTGCGGATGCCGGTCGCCGCCGGGCCGCACGTGTTCGGCGCGGCGTTCCTGCAGAAGAATGCGGCGCTCATCGAGAGCGAGCGGCAGCCGTATCAGGCACAGTTCAACCAGGACCGGCATCCGCGCCAGCAGCCGGCGGTGCACTCGGTGTCGATCACCGGTCCGTTCGACCCGACCGGCGCCGGCAACACGCCGAGCCGGGACCGCATCTTTACCTGCCGCCCCGCGGCCGCTGAAGATGAAGCGGACTGCGCGGCCACCGTCATCTCGACCCTGGCGCGGCGCGCCTACCGGCGACCGGTGTCCTACCAGGATGTGGAGATGCCGCTGGCCTTCTACGAACAGGGCCGCGCCGACGGCACCTTCGAGACCGGCATCGAGCTGGCGCTGCGGGCGCTGCTCACCAGCCCCGAGTTCCTGTTCCGGATCGAGCGCGACCCCGACGGCGTGGCGGCGGGCACCGCCTACGACCTCAGCGACATCGAGCTCGCATCCCGCCTCTCATTCTTTCTCTGGAGCAGTATTCCGGACGACGAGCTGCTGGACGCCGCCGAGGCCGGACAACTGGGAGACCGCGCGGTTCTCGAGCCGCAAGTGCGGCGCATGCTGGCGGACCCGCGGGCCGGGACTCTGACCACCAATTTCGCCGACCAATGGCTGTATCTGCGCAACCTGGACACGGCCGAACCGAATCTCCGGCTGTTTCCTGACTTCGACGACAACCTGCGCAGCGCGTTCAGGCAGGAAACGCAGATGCTGTTCAGCAGCATCGTCACCGAGGACCGCAACGTCATCGACCTGCTCGACGCCGACTACACGTTTCTGAACGAACGCCTGGCGCGCCATTACGGCATCGCCGGGGTCTACGGCAATCATTTCCGTCGGGTCGAGCTACCCGCCAAGAGTGTTCGCCGCGGCCTGCTCGGCCATGGCAGCCTCCTGACGGTCACCTCCTACGCCACCCGAACCTCGCCGGTGCGACGGGGCAAGTGGGTGCTCGAAAACGTGCTCGGCATGCCGCCTCTCATTCCGCCCCCGAACGTGCCGCCACTCGAGGAACCGGAGCCCGGGGTGGCGGCCCGCTCGATGCGGGAGCGGATGGAGGCGCATCGCGCGAACGCCGTCTGCGCCGCCTGTCACAAGCTGATGGACCCGGCCGGGCTCTCGATGGAGAACTTCGACGCCATCGGTCGCTGGCGGGATCGCAACGAGGACTGGACTCCGATCGACGCCGCGGGCAGTGTCCCGGGTGGGGACAGTTTCGAGGGGATTGGCGGTCTGCGGAACGCGGTGCTCGCCAGCCCCGAGATCTTCGTCGGCACCATGACCGAGAAGCTCTTGACGTATGCGCTCGGGCGCGGTCTCGACCACTACGACGGCCCGGCGGTGCGGCAGATCGTGCGCGACGCCGCCGGCAACAACAACCAGTTCTCGTCTCTCGTACTGGGCATCGTCGAAAGCACTCCCTTCCAGATGCGGAGGTCTGAATAGAAATGATGATCACCAAGATGGCGCTGCCGCGCCGCACGTTTCTTCGGGGACTGGGCGCGTCGGTGGCGCTCCCGCTGCTCGAATCCATGGTGCCGGCGCTGACGGCGCAGGCGGCCACCGTCGCCAACGCGCCGCGCCGCCTCGGCTTCGTGTTCATCCCGATGGGCATGAACCCGGAACCCTGGACGCCGAGGGAGGTCGGCCGACTGACCCAGCTCTCGCCCTCGCTGGCGTCACTGACGCCGCATCTCGACGACGTGACCGTCGTCACGAACATGGAGCTGGAGAACGCGCATACGACTGGCAACCATGCCTCATCGAACGCCGCGTTCCTGAGCTGTCTGAAGGGCAAGCGCACCGAGGGCAGCGACTACGAGCTGGGCATCACGGTAGACCAGATCGCGGCGCAGCAGATCGGCACCGACACGCCGCTTCCGTCGCTCGAGGTCGGCACCGACCTGATCGTGCAGGTCGGCTCCTGCGATAACGGCTACGCCTGCGTGTATCAGAACAACCTGTCGTGGGCCTCGCCGACGTCGCCGCTACCGACCGAGGCAGACCCGCGGGTGGTGTTCGAGCGGCTGTTCGGAGACGGCGGCACGCCGGAGCAGCGTCGCGCCGAGATGCACAAGAACGCCAGCATCCTCGACTGGGTGCTCGACGACATGGCGAAGCTCCAGCACAACCTCGGCGCCAGCGACCGGACGCGGGTCGACGAGTATGTGAGCACGGTGCGCGAGGTCGAGCGTCGGATCCAGCTGGCCGAGCAGGGATCCGCCAGCGCGCCGCTGCCGGACCTGACCCGACCGACCAGCGTGCCGGCCGAGTGGGAGGACCACGTCAAGCTGATGTTCGACCTCCAGGTGCTGGCGCTACAGGCGGACCTGACCCGGGTCGTCACCTTCCAGATGGCGCGGGAGGCGAGCACGCGCACCTATCCGCAGATCGGCGTGCCGGAGCCGCATCATCCGATCTCGCACCACGTCAACGACCCGGAGAAACTGGCCAAACTGGCGAAGATCAACGCCTATCACGTCTCGCTCTTCGCCTACATGGTCGACCGACTGAAGTCGACCGAGGACGGCGATGGCTCGCTGCTCGACCACTCGACCTACATGCTGGGCAGCGGCATGGGCAACCCGGACGTGCACGATCATCGGAACCTGCCGATCATCGTCGCGCGCGGCGGTGGCGACAAGAAGTGGGGCGGGCGTCACGTCAAATACGACGCGCTGACGCCGCTGGCCAACCTGCACCTCGCATTGCTCGACGACGTCGGTGTGCATCTCGACAGCTTCGTCGACAGCACGGGCCATGCGACGGAAGTGATGGAGCCGTCATCTCTCTGACGCACTTCAGGAGTCAGGAGACAGAAGTCAGGAGTCAGAAGATAGCCGGAGGGCTTTGCCGTCTTCAGTACGACGCGCGCAAGGCCCGCTGGGCACGGCGAAGGGAACAACGGATGATTCGCAAGACTCAGCTGATTACCGTCACGGTGCTGGGGCTACTGCTGGCGGCTGGACCGGCCGCGGCAGCGGACGTACCGCTGATCGATGCCGTCAAGGCGGGGGACGCGGCACGCGTCGAGACCCTGATCGACGCGGGTGTCGACGTCAACGGGTCCGAACCGGACGGCACGACCCCACTGCACTGGGCGGCATATGGGCACGATGTCGAGATCACAAGACGCCTGCTGGAAGCCGGTGCCGTCGCAAACGTCGGCAACCGCTACGGAGTGCGGCCGCTCTCGTTGGCCGCCGTGACCGGAAACGCCGGCGCCATCAGTGCGCTGCTCACCGCGGGCGCCAACCCGAACACGACGCTCATGGAGGGCGAGACGGCGTTGATGACCGCAGCACGGTCGGGCAACCTCGAGGCCGTCGAGCTGCTGCTCGACGCTGGTGCCGACGTCAATGTGCACGAGCACTGGAAGGGGCAGACGGCTTTGATGTGGGCCGCGGCCGAGGGCCACGCTCAGGTCATTCCAACGTTGGTGTCGCACGGGGCGGACCTCGGCGCACGATCCGAACGAGGTTTCACGGCGTTGCTGTTCGCGGCGCGCGAGGGACGGACAGACGTCGTCCAGACGTTGCTGGAGGCCGGCGCGAACCTCGACGAGCAGATCTCCATCAACTCGACCCTGACCGCCGGCGGCGTCGAACAACGGCGAGCATCCAATGCCGGGCTGAACGCGTTCCTGCTTGCGGCCGGCAGCGCACACTTCGAACTGGCGGCCTATCTACTGGATCGCGGCGCCGACCCCAACGCCGCGCCTCGCGGCTGGACCGCGCTGCACCAGCTCAGCTGGGTGCGCAAGGCCGGCATCGCGGGCAGCAACAACCCCGCCCCGCAGGGCTCGGGGAACACGACCAGCC